>JBPCKX010000129.1:0-10940 GCA_051003875.1 Thermoleophilaceae bacterium | reverse complement strand
CCGCTGACCTGGCTCGCTCGAAGAGCTCCGGCGAGCCGGCGCTGCTGGTGCGCGGGCTCGAGCGGTTCGTGACGGTGGACGACGGTCTCGGCGCCGCCGCGCTGCGGCGTCCTGCCGAGGAGGATCTGTTCCGGGAGGGCTGATCTCAGGCGGGACGCCGCTAGTCCCCTTGGTGGGCGGGGGATGCTCGTTTGTGGTTGGTGACGGGGATGGCGTACTTGGAGGGCTTGGTGGGGACGACGGGGTTCTCGACCTTGCGCAGCCTTTTGAGCAGGTCTGACCACTGGCCGGGCTTGAGCACGGCGAGTGCCTGTCGCCCGAGCTTCTTGTTCAGGCCGAAAAGGGGCCGGTAGCCGACGTGGATGTGGTCGGCGTGGTCTGCCATCGCGACCGTCGGGCCGCCGATCTCGAGCAGGCTGATGATCTGGTGGGGCGCGAGCGTCCCCTGGAGGCGCATCAGCCTCCTGACGGCGGTGTCGGTCACCCCGCCGGGCTCGTGGTGGCCGAGGATCGGCACCCCGTTTATCTTCGCGATGTCGACCGCGCTGCCCGAGGTGTGCTCGGAGACGTTGCCGGAGCTGGTGAGGAGCCCGTGGCCGCAGCGCAGCGAGGTGAACGTCGGAGAAAGGCCCGACTCCGCCAGGTACTCGAGCGTCGCGAGCACGCGCCGGTCGACCCCGCCGGACTTGATGTCATCGCGCCCGCACGGGTAGATGTGAACGCGCTCGTCAGCGAGCACGCGGCGCTCCAGCAGCGCCTTCGGGAGCAGCAGGATCTGGCCGATCGAGAAGCCATCGGACCCGTCGTCGCCGTAGAGCACGTTCTTGCCCGACGCGCGGTAGATCGCGGTTGCCTCGAGCAGCTTCCAGCCGTCGAGGATCGGCTTCGGGTCGATCCGCGGCGCGCCCTTGCCCGCCGGCCGGATCTCGAACTCGACGTGCGAGGCCTTGCCCGCCTTGTCGTCGCCGATGCGGCCGAGCACTGTGCCGCCGATCACCTTCGACCCGACCTTGAGCTTGCGGATGCGGACGTCCTCGGGGTCTGCCCCGAATGGCCGCGAGAAGTAGTTCTTGTAGATCTCGGCTCCGCCCGCGCCGCGCAGCTTGGCGTCGAGGAGCTGCTCGGCACCGCCCGCCGCGCGTGCGCCGGGGAGGTTCGGATGGGCGAACAGCCGCTCCTTCTTGGGCAGCGACGGGCCACCGTCATCGTCTCCGCCGTCCTCGGACACCGGCCGCGAGTCGTCGGCGTCCTCGGGCTGGCGCCCGGCTGAGGCCGGCGAGGACGGCGCGGCATCCGCGTCCTCGGTCGCGGCCCTCGATGCGCGGCCCGGGTCCTCGGCGTCCTCCTTGGGGACCGGGTGGTACTTCGCGACCGCCCCCAGCCTGGAGTAGGTGAAGCGGTTGCCGTAGACATCCTGAAGCACTACGAAGCGGCCCAGCCCGGGCGAGCTGCCGATCTTCTTGATCTTGCCGTCGTTGGTGGCGACCACGGGCGCACCCTGCTTGGCGAAGATGTCGACCGAGCGGCGGCCGTCCTCGGAGGTGATCACGTTCGCGGCGTTCTCCCCGCGCTTGACGCGGCGGGTCGCCTCCTGCTCGTTGAGGTCATCGGCGTACTGGGCCCGCGCAGCGACCGGGAACCGGCCCTCCGTCAGCCCCGTCAACGACCCGACCAGGTCGGCCGGCACGCCGGAGATCAGGCGCGCCCTCAGCATCACCGAGTCCACGTACCAGTCCGCGTGGTTGTAGGCGAACACCGCTCGCCGCACGTCCTTCTCGTAGCCGGCGGCCTTCAGGTACCGCGCCGCGGCGAAGATCGCGTCGACCGGGTTGTACGGATCCTTCTTGCCGTCCTTGTTCGCGTCCACCCCGTATGCACGCCACGAGGAGGGGATGAACTGCATCCATCCCAGCGCGCCCGCGGACGAGACGTTCAGGTTGCGCCCGTAGTCCGTCTCGATCTCGTTGATGGCCGCGAGGATCTCCCAGCGAACCCCGTACTGGATTCCCGCGGCCTGATAGATCGGCAGCAGGAAGACGGGGACGCGGAACTTGCGGATCACGAAGTTCGGAACCCCCGTCGCGAACGACGGGCCGGGGAACGCATCCATGAACCCCGGATTCGAAGCGGTCGGCGACCCATCCGGATTGCGGCCCGGGGTCGGCTTCGGACGAAGCTTCTTCGCCCGCGCGCCCCCTGTGCCCTTGGCGTTCTCCCCGCCCGAGCCCGCAGCCGGGTCGCGGTCCGGACCGCCGCCACCCTTGGGCGCCCTTCCGGGCTGCCCCACGCCTGGCTCCTGCTCGGCTCCCGCGCCGGGCTGCGGCGCGGTCTCGCTCGGGGCGACCGGATCCGGGGCCGGCCCGCTCGGCGTGCCCGGGGGAACGGGGGTGCCGCCGAGGCCGAGGATGTCCGTGAGCGGGGTCCCGGGCGCGAGGTCGATCGTGACCGTCACGACCTGCCCGTTCAGCAGGCGTATCGAGATCGTCCGCTTTTCGGCTTCGGCCGGCAGCGTCAGCGCCGTCAGCGCGGCTGTAGAAAGGAGCCCTGCGCAGAGCAGAAAGTACGAGAACCGCTTCTTCATGCTGTGTTTGTCTCCTCCCAGGGACCCCGGACGGTGTTCCATGATCCGCCCGCGCGGCAAGCTATCAGACGAAAGCACCTACCCGCTGAGGGAAAGCTATCTGTTGGCATTGGCATTTGCAACTGGCAACGGTGCTCTGGGGAGACTCTGGCGGGGCCGGCGGCACCGCCTGCACCCTTCTCCTATCGGCCGCGAAGTGGCAGACCTTCACCCCGATCGGCGCGGCCGAAGCATGACCGCCGCGCCGGATGGTCGATGTCAACGAGAGAACCCTAAGGCTAAAGTGGAGACCGAGACTCAGCGCCGCGGGCACCGCCCGGCCGGCGCACGCCGCCGCGGCGCGGGGGGCGTGCGGTACGCTGCGACCGATGACCGACGACCATGATCCAAGCATCGCGGACAGGCTCACACGGCAGGGTGAGGAGGCGCTCGGCAAGATCGCCGAGGAGCTGATCTCCAATCCCGTGGTGAACGGCGCGCTGACTCGCGCGCTCGAAGCGCGCGAGCGCGCCGTGCACGCCCAGGAGGCGGCGATGGGAGCGCTCAACATCCCCTCCGCGGCCGACGTCGAGCGGCTCACCCGCCGCCTGCGGTCGGTCTCCCAGCGGCTCGAGGGGATCGAGGACGCGCTCGACCGGATCGAGGAGCGTACCGCGGCGGCCGACCTCGGCGACGGTGGACGCCTGCCCGCGGTCGAGGCCAAGCTGGACCAGATAGCCCTGGACCTGGCCGCGCTGCGGGACGCCGTCACACCGGCGGAGGAGCAGGTTCCGCGCGCCCAGGAGCGGTTCACCGTCGGCGGTCCCGCCTCGGCCGTCTAATCTAAGTGGGCCTTCTCTCAACCTTCCACCCGAAACTGCGGCCCCAGGGGTCGCCATGCGGCGTCCTCGGTCGCCACAATAGCGCTGCTATTCCGGCTCCCTGCGTCCTTGCCTGCCGACCCCTGTACCTCGCATGTCCGGGGGAACGTTTCGAGAAGGCCCACGAGTGGCGCACCCTCCGCCTCGTGCGGACCACGTGGACCCGTTTCCCGGAAGCTCCTCCAGCTCTCATTCCGCGCCCGCCAGGGCCAGCGCCGCGTAGCCGGCCCGGCCGAGGGCGATGCCGGCCGCTTGGAGGGCATCGGTATCGAGCCGCCGCCGCCCCTCGCCCGCGAGCAGATCGCTGACCGCGAGCAGCACCGCGCCGGCGACGCCGCGCAACCCGGCGACGGCCAGCAGCGTCGCGGCCTCCATCTCGATCACCTCGGCGCCCGCAGCCCGCCACTCCGAGCCGGCTGCCGGTCGCGGGTCGTAGAAGAGGTCCGACGACACCGCCGTTACCGCACGCGTTCCCGCGTCGGTCGAGGCGCGGGTAAGCGCCGGGTCTGGCCGCAGCCGCTCGCGGGCGCCCAGAGCCGCGCTGGTGCCGTCCGCCGCGAGCACCTCACCGACCGCCACGAGCTCCCCGAGCTCGAGGTCGTCGACCAGCGCGCCGCAGGTTCCGATCCGCAGCAGCCTCCGCGCCCCGAGCCCGATCAGCTCCTCCACCACGATCGCCGCGCTCGGCCCGCCCATCCCGGTCGACTGCACGGTCAGTGGCTCCCCGTCCGGGGCGCGTCCCGTGTAGCCCCACAGGCCGCGCGCATGGTTGAACATCAGCGGCTGCTCGAGCAGATCCTGCGCCACCGTGAGCGCGCGGTGCGGGTCTCCGGGGAGCAGGACCCGCTCGGCCAGATCGGTGGCGGGCCTGAGATGGATGGGAGGCGGTACCGGCAAGGCACGAGGACGTTAGAGCGTAGACTCAGGCCCGCCGATGGCAGAGCGCCGAGACATCTCCGACGCGCTTCGCGATGCGGTCGAGCGGACCGTGCAGGCCACCGTCGACACGCGCGAGCGTGCGCAGGGCGCCGCCTCCGAGCTCACGGCGTCCGTCGACGACATCGTGCGGGGCGCCGAGAAGGGGATCACGCGCAGCCGCCGCAGTGTCCGCGCCGCCGTCGAGGACCGTATGCCGGCGACCCAGGACGACGTCCGGGCGATCCTCGAAGAGATGCGCAGGATCGGCCTGCGACTCGAGGCGATTGAGGGTCGCCTGTCGGCGACGGGGGGCGCGAGCGACACGTCGGCGGCGAAGGCCAAGTCGCCTGCGAAGAGGGCCAAGCCGGCCGCGAAGGGCAAGTCGCCTGCCAAGAGGGCCAAGCCGGCCGCGAAGGCCAGGCCCGCCGCGAAGGGCCGCGCCAAGCCGAAAGCCTGACGTGGCGGGCCGTCGCGTCCTGATCACCGGCGTCGGAGGCTTCATGGGGGCGAAGCTGGCCCACAGGCTCACTCGGGATCCCGCAATCGAGTACGTCGCCGGGCTCGACTCACGCGTCCCCCGGACCGCGCTGAGCGGGACCGAGTTCATCCACGCGGACATCCGCGATCCGGAGCTCGGGACGCTCGTCGCCTCGACCCGGGTCGACACGATCGTCCACAACCAGATCGTGCGCCGGCCCGGCCCCGGGGTGTCGGTCGCCACGATGCACGACGTGAACGTGATCGGCTCGCTGCAGCTCCTGACGGCGTGCGAGCAGACCCCGGAGGTCCGCACGATCGTCGTGCGGGGATCGGCGGGCATCTACGGGGCCGAGGCCCGCGCGCCGCAGTTCCTCGGTGAGGATATGGTGCGTCTCAACCCGTTGCGGACGCGCTTCCAGCGCGACGTGGGGGAGATCGAGAACCTGTTCACCACCTACGCGAGGCGGCATCCGGAGGTGACCTGCAGCGTGCTGCGCTACCAGCCGGCGATCGGTCCCTCGCTCGACACCCAGGTCGCGCGCTACCTCTCGCTCCCGCTGGCGCCCACCTACCTCGGGTTCGACCCCCGGCTGCAGTTCGTGCACGAGCAGGACGGGCTCGAGGCCCTCGTCGCCGCGGTCCGCCACCCGGTTCGAGGTGCCGTCAACGTGGCGGGGCCGGGCACGATCGGACTCACGCGCATGCTGCGCCTCGCCGGCCGCCCGTCGCTCCCGGTCCTCGGGCCGCTGTTCGGCCCGGTCGCCGACACCATCCGCCGAGCCGGGCGCGCCGAGCTCTCGCCGGACTTCAGGCGGCTGCTGCGCTACGGGCGCGCCGTCGACACAACCCGGCTGGAGCAAGAGGTGGGCTTCACCCCGCAGTTCGGCACCACCGCGGCGGTCGAGGACTACCTCGCCCACCGCCGGCGCCCGCTCGACTCGCCGACCCCGGCGGACGACTGAGGATGGACCGCTCGCCCGGCGGGCAGCTCGACCTTGTGGCCCGCTTCCTCGCCCGCCTGCGCGAGGCGCTCGACTCGGGGGCCGAGCTGCCCGACGCCCTCGCCCGCGCGGTCGCCGGCCTCCCGGGTGGGGCCGGCGATCGCGTCGAGACCGCCGCCAGGCGGCTCGCGGGGGACTATCACGAGGACGAGTGGGGCTTCGACGAGGAGTTCGTGGAGATGATCGAGCCGCTGCTGGCCCTCCTCTACGACCGCTGGTGGCGGGTCACGACCTCGGGTGTGGAGAACGTTCCCGCCCACGGGCGGGCGCTGCTGGCCGCCAACCACGCCGGGATCCTGCCGTGGGACGCGGCGATGATCTCGCTCGCGATCCGCCGCGCGCATCCGGCTCCGCGCCACCCCCGCTTCCTCGCGCTCAACTGGGCCTTCGACCTGCCGTGGCTCTCGGTCGCGGTCCGCAAGCTCGGCGGGGCCGCGGCCTCGCCCCAGAATGCGTTGCGACTGCTCGGCGAGGACCGCGTCGTCGCGGTCTTCCCCGAGGGTGTGAAGGGAGCCGGCAAGCCCTTCGGCGAGCGCTACCAGGTGCAGCGGCTCGGACGCGGCGGCTTCGTCGAGGTGGCGTTGCGCACCGGGTCGCCGATCGTCCCGGTCGCCGTCGTCGGCAGCGAGGAGATCTACCCAAAGCTTGGCGAGGCGCCGGCTCTCGCCCGGTTGCTCGGGGCTCCCTTCTTCCCGCTCACGCCGACCTTTCCGTGGCTCGGGCCGGCCGGTCTCGTGCCGCTCCCCTCGCGTTGGCGGATCGAGTTCTGCGAGCCGATCGAGACCGCGAGCCATGGCCCGGAGGCCGCCGAGGACCGCGCCCTCGTGCTCGAGCTCTCGGAGACCGCGCGCGCGACGATCCAGGCGAAGCTCTACGAGAACCTCGCCAAGCGCGGGCCCGCCTTTCGCTGAGCCTGAGCCTGAGGCGGCGCCCGGGCCGCCGCGCTCAGAAGTGCACGCCTCGCAGCAGGTAGGCCATCGCGACCGCCTCGGTCGAGATCTCCTTGTCCTCCTGCGGCGGGCCGGGCTCCTCGAGCTCGCCCGCTCGCTTCTGCTTCGCCGCATCCGAGTCGGGAAAGAGCGCGTACGCCTGGTGCAGGATGATGTCGACCGTCGCCGGCGAGAGCGTGTAGAGCAGCTCGCCGAAGTTGCCCAGCCGCGAGGCCGTCTTCTTCGGCCTGTCGACCATCGAGTCGCACAGCATCGTGGCCGCCTCGGCGGGTGTGAGCGTCGGGAATGCCTTGTAGATGTCGGTCGGGGCGATCATCGGCGTCTGCACGAGCGGCATGTAGACCGTCGTGAACTTCACGTTGTCGGCCAGGCACTCGGGGGCCGCGCAACGGGTGAACGCGTCGAGTGCCGACTTCGACGCGACGTAGGCGGAGAACCGGGGGGTGTTGGTCTGCGCGCCGATCGAGGAGACGTTGATGACGTGCCCGGCCTTGCGCTCGCGCATGCCGGGCAGGAAGGCCAGGATCAGCTTCAGCGCGCCGAAGTAGTTGAGCTGCATCGTGCGCTGGTAGTCGTGGAAGCGGTCGTACGAGCGCGCGACGCTGCGGCGGATCGAGCGGCCGGCGTTGTTGATCAGCACGTCCACGCCGCCGTGCTCGGCGAGTATTTCGGCGGCGAGGCGGTCGATGTCCTCGAGCTCTGACAGGTCGGCCGGATGCACGTGGGCTGTCCCACCCGCCTGCTCCACCTGCCGCGCGACCTGCTCGAGATCGGCGCGCGTGCGCGACACGAGCAGCACCGTGCCGCCAGCCTCGCCGACTCGCAGCGCGGTCTCGCGCCCGATCCCGCTCGACGCGCCGGTGATCAGCACCCGCTTGCCCTTGACGACGCTCGCGAGCGAGCGGTCGCGGAACAGGTCCGGGTCGAGGTTGCGCTCCCAGTAGTCCCACAGCCGCGGTGCGTAGGTGTCGAGCGGCGGCACCGCGATCGCGGTGCCCCTGAGGGCGCGCATCGCGTCGCGCGCGTCGAAGTGGCAGTGGAAGTCGCGGTTCTCGAGCGCTGCGGGCGGGATGCCGAGATCGCGCAGGATCTGGTTGCGGATCCGCTTCACGGTCGGCAGCGCGAGCACGCCGGAGCGCAGCGGCGCCGGGATCGCGTTCGTGAGGTGGGGGTCGATCCGCATCGCGAACTGGGGGGCGTGCGCCGCCTTCGCGAAGGTGTTGATGGCCCCGCCGGCCGACATCGGGTCGGGGTTGACGAGGTGGAAGGTGTCACCCGGAAGGTCCTCGTCGGGGAGGTGGGCGATGTGGTCGAGCGCGCGCGCGACGAAGTCGACCGGCACGATGTTCGTCTGGCCCCCCTCGGGCCCGGCCAGCGGCACCCACTGCGGCAGGGCATTGCGGAGCTTCTGGATCAGCTTGAAGAAGTAGTAGGGACCGTCGACCTTGTCCATCTCGCCGGTCTCCGAGTGCCCGGCGACGATCCCGGGGCGGAAGACGAGCGTGCGCGCATCCACGTCGCGGCGCACGAGGCGCTCCGCCTCGTGCTTGGTGCGGTGGTAGTGGTGGGGCAGCTTCTGGCCCTCGTCGAACATGTCCTCCTGGAACACGCCCCTGTAGTCCCCGGCGATGGCGATCGAGCTGATGTGATGGAAGCGCCCGACCGTGTGCGCGTTGGCGAAGTCGATCACGTGGCGGGTGCCCTCCACGTTCGCCTGCACCGCGACCTCCTCGTCGGCCTCGACGTCGTAGACCGCCGCGAGGTGGAACAGATGGTCGATCGGCTCGTCGAAGGCCTCGACGCCGAGGCCCGGGTTCGAGAGGTCGCCCGCCACCGCCACGATCCGGCCGTCCTCCGCGCCGAGGCGGGCGGCGAGCGCGTCGACCTTGCCGCGCGACCCGTCGCGCACCAGCACGTGGATCGTTCCTTCGCGCTTCAACAGCTCCGCGAGAAGGTGGCGGCCGATGAAGCCGGTCGCTCCCGTGACGAAGTAGCTCAAGACCTCTCTCCCTCTCCCACTCGACTGGGGCGCGAGTCTATTGTGCCGCGCCGCTCGGGCCACCCACGTGCGCGATCGCGCGGGTCGTGGCTGTAGCGTCACGGCTGCGTGGGCGACAGGTCACTCACCCTGAGCGAGGCGGCGAAACGCGCGGGCGTCGCGCCCGCCACGCTGCGGCGCTGGTCGGCGGCGGGCGTGATCCCGCAGATGTCGGGCGAGCGCGGCGAGCGGTGGACGCCGTCGGCGGCCGCGCACGCGCGGGTGGTCGCCCGGCTGCGGGGTCGGGGTCACAGCCTCGACCAGCTACGGCGGGCTGCGGGGGAGGGAAGGCTCGCCTACGGCCTGCTCGAGGAGCTCTTCCCGCGCGGGCCCGGCGCCCGGTCGGTGCGCGACGCGGCGGCCGAGACGGGGCTCGAGCCGGCCCTGATCGCGCGCTTCTGGACCGCGATGGGCCTGCCGGCCGCCGGGCTCGAGCGGCTCGCCGAGGACGACATGCGCGCGCTCGCAGACGCGGCCGCCGTCCTCGGCGCGGGGCTTCCGCTGGTCGCCTTCCTCCAGCTCGCGCGCGTGTACGGTCAGGCGCTTGCCCAGATCGCCGACGCCGAGGTGCGCCTGTTCCACATGTACGTGCACGAGCCGCTGATCCGCGAGGGGGTCCCGGGCATCCGCATGGCGGAGCAGATGGATCACCTCGCGCGCGACCTGCTGCCGCTCGCCGCGCCGCTGATGGACTTCGCCCACCGCCGCTTTCTGCAGCACTACATCGAGCAGGACGTGGTCGGTCACATGGAGATCGAGCTCGATTCAGACGTCGATCTCGGCCGGCTGAAGGTCGTGATCTGCTTCTGCGACCTCGCCGGCTACACGCGCTACACCGAGGAGGAGGGCGAGGAGGAGGCGCTCTCGTTCGTCGAGGCCTTCGTCCAGGCCGTGACGGACACGCTCCCCGACGGCGCTCGCGTGATCAAGACGATCGGCGACGCGGTCATGATCGTCGGCCAGGACGTCCAGGCGCTGACCGACTGGGCGGTCGGCTTCCAGCAGCTCTTCCGCGAGCGCCCCGAGCCGCGGATCGGGATCCATCACGGCGCTGCGCTCTACCGCGACGGCGACTACTTCGGCCGTGAGGTGAATCTCTCCTCGCGCGTCGTAGCGCGCGCGAGAGGTGGCGAGGTGCTCGTGACCGACGCCGTCTCAGAGCGCGTCGCGGAGGGTAGGCACCTCTCCTTCGAGCCGGTGGGACAGGTGAAGATGAAGGGCTTCGACGACCCCGTCGATCTCTACCGCGCAACGATGCCGGGCCAGTGACGCCCGCTTCGGTGCTCGAGACCGCGCGCGCCGGCGGGCTCCTCGCCCCGGGCGAGCCGCTGCTCGTGATGCTCTCCGGGGGTGCCGACTCGGTCTGCCTGCTCGACGTTGCCGTGGAGCTGGGAGCGGCGGCGACGGCGCTGCACGTGAACTACGGGTTGCGCGAGGAGGCGGCCGAGGACGAGCGGCACTGCCGCGCGGTCTGCGCCGGATTGGGCGTCGAGATCTCCGTCGAGCGCGTCGCGCTGCCGCGTCGGGGCAACCTGCAGGCGCTCGCCCGCGACACGCGCTACGAGATCGCCGAGCGGGTGGCGACGGGCGACTACGCGGCCGGACATACCGCCTCCGACCAGGCCGAGACGGTGCTCTACCGGCTCGCCGCCTCGCCCGGCCGGCGCGCGCTGCTCGGGATGCGACCGCGGCGCGGGCGCCTCGTGCGGCCGCTGCTCGGGGTCACGCGCGAGCAGACCCACGACCACTGCCGCGAACGGGGGCTCGAGTGGCGCGAGGACAGCTCGAACAGTGACCCGCGTTTCGCGCGCGCGCGGGTCAGGCATGACCTGCTGCCCGCGCTGCGCTCGCTCAACCCGGCGGCCGAACGCGTGATCGCCGAGACCGCGCTGGTGTTGCGCGAGGAGTCCGAGCTGCTCGACTCCGTCGTCGAGAGCGCGCTCGAGCGGCTCGGCGGCGGGCCGGCGGTAGAGCTCGCGGCGCTCGCGGAGCTGCCACCGGCGCTCTCGCGGCTCACGTTGCGCGAGCCCGCGCAGCGCGCCGCGGGCGAGCCGCTCACGCTCTCGCGCGCCGACACCGGCGGGATCCTCGCGCTCGGCGGTCCCGGCGGAA
>JBPCKX010000128.1:0-6520 GCA_051003875.1 Thermoleophilaceae bacterium | reverse complement strand
GAGGTGAGCGACCTGACGGCGGCGGGCGGCCGGCGCGGGCCGCGCAGCGCGATCGAGCGCTCCCACTCGGCCGCCGTCGGCGCGGCCCACGGCTCCCAGGTGACGTCCGCGAGCGAGCGGCTGCGGGCGCCGTCCTCGAGCGCGGGGAAGATCGCGAGCACCTCGTCGACGAAGAAGGAGCGCGCCTGCGGGTTGCCCTCCTCGTCGCAGTAGCGCGAGCTCAGCACCAGCTCGCGCTCGGCGCGCGAGACGCAGACGTAGAAGAGGTGGCGCTCGCGCTCGAGGCGATCCTCGCGCAGCGGCAGCCGCAGCCCGCTCGCGGCGGCGATCGCGCGGCGGTCGGCATCGGGCAGGAACGCCTCGGGCGTCGCGCCGCGCGGGAGCTCCCCCTCCTGCATGCCACACATCAGCACCGCCTCGAACCGCCGCGCGCGCACCGCCTGCGGCGAGGCGACCTGGACCCTGTCCGGCTGCGGGCGCTCGCCCACGCGCACGGGCAGCTCGGACAGCAGCTCGTGGACGCGGCGGGCGTCGAGCGCGACGCGCCGGTCGGCGACGGCCAGTGAGCGCAGCTCGGAGATCGCGGCCGCGGCCGCCCGGTAGGCGCGGGCGTCGTCGAGCTCCGTCCCCGCGAGGATCGGCGCGGCGCGGCGATGGGGGGCGGCGAACAGGCGCTCGAGCACCCGGCCGAGCTCGTCCAGCAGCCCCGGCCCACCCGCGGCGGAGGCGAGCCGGTCGATCACCTCGAGCCCGAACGCCGGCACGATCCGCTCCCACAGCGCGCGGGCGGCGGCGGCGTCGGCGACGGCTCCGCGGCGCGCCTCGGCCTCGAGCCGGTCGGCGAGGCCCGGCCGCCCGAGCAGCCCCGGCGTGCGCAGGTAGGCGAGCAGGTCCGTCGCACCGCCGCCGAGGCACGCGCAGCGCAGCAGCGCCAGCAGGCCGCGGCCGAGCGCGGTGTGGGCGAGCGCGACCGAGCGGTCGATCGAGTACGGGATCCCGTAGGCGGCGAAGACCTGCTCGAAAGTCGAGGCGTAGGCGGCGGGCTCGCGCACCACGACGGCGACCTGCCCGGGGGGGGTCCCGTCGCGCAGCAGGCGCAGGACCTCGGCGCCGCACAGCTCCGCCTCGGCGCGCTCGCCACCTGCGCTGTGCAGGCGGATCGCCGTGCCGGGCTCGACCGGCTCCGGCGCGGGCTCGAACAGCCGGCGCTCGAGCTCGTGCAGCGCGGCGCGCGAGCCCTCCGCGTAGTGCTCGGAGCTCGGCTCGAGGTGCTCGACGCGGCCCGCGAGCGCAGCGAGCTGCTCGCGCACGGTGGCCGTCGCACGGAAGACCTCGCGGCCGGGCTCGTAGGGGAGCGACACGGTCAGCTCGGCGCCGGCCGGCCCGGCGAGCACCTCGATCGCGTCGAGCTCGACCGAAGTGAAGTCGTCGAAGCCGTAGAGGAAGACGGGCGTGGCGCCCCAGCGCGCGGGGGCGCGCCGCAGCGCGTCGAGCGCGCGCCACGCGAACAGGTCCTCGTCCATCAGCGCGGCGGCCTCGAGCCCCGCGCGGTAGCGGCGGTAGAGCTCTGCGACCTCCTCGGCGTAGGCCCGGCGCGGGCCGCCCCCCGCCCACGCCCGCAGCGCCTTGGTGAAGCGCGCCGGCTCGACCATCGAGCGCTCGAGCTCCGCGACGAAGCGGAGCGTCGCGCGGGCGAAGCCGGGGCGGCGCGCGGACTCGGCGAGCACCGTGAGCGAGGCGGCGGCGATCGCCCGCTCGACGAGCAGGCCGCGCTGCAGCTCGGAGGCGACGCGTGCGGTCAGCCCGGCGCGGGAGGCGATCAGCCGGAACAGGGCGGGCGCGCGCAGCACGCGCGCGCCGAACACCGCACCGCGGTCGGCCAGCTCGCGCCGGCTGTGCTCGACGTCCTCGAAGGCCGGCACCACGAGGACGGGCTCCTCGCCGAGGCGGTCCCTCAGCGGGCCGAGCACGGCGCCCGCCTTGGCCGAGTTGGCGGGGCCTGTGACGAGCGTCAGGGGCACGAAGTCAGAGTCGCGCGGCGTCCCCGGCGTCTGACGCGACCGCGAGCGCGCCGCTGCGCGCCGCGTTCGCGAGGGCCTCCGCGTAGCGCGCCGCGGGGAGCATCGGCGGAGCCTCCTGTAGCTGCCACCCGGCCCCCGGGCGAAGCACCCAGCGGGCGACCCGCAGGCGGCCCTCGCCGAGCGGCTCGACGCGCAGCTCCTCCTTGAAGTCGCCGCTGCGCCCGCGGCTGACGCCGACCGTCGCCGGCTCGGCCGGGGCCTGCTGTTCGGGGCCGATCTCCTGTGCGAGGGCGGCCTCCTGTGCGGGGGCGGCCTCCGGTTCGGCGGCGACCTCGAGCGCGGCGGCGAGCCGCGCGGCGTCGGGCTCGGCGAGCACTTCCGCGGCGCCTGCGATCAGCGCGGCCAGGTCGGCGGTCGCGAGCACGGGCGCGCGGCGGCGCAGCCCCGACCCGTCCCACTCGGCCAGCCGCACCCCGCCCGGCACGCGCTCGAGCCGGACGTCGTAGTAGCCCTCGCCGTCGTGGTAGGGCCCGGCGGTGGCGTAGCGGCCGCTGAAGGCCGCAGGGGTGGCATCGCGCGCCTTCGCGCGCTTGGCGGGGGCGGCGGACCGTCGCGGCGCCCCCATGCGGCCGCCTTCGAGGACGGTCCCCTTCGAGCAGATGGGGCAGTCCGCGCTGAAGCGGTTGTGGCGGCAGAAGACGGACACCGGGGGCCCAGTATCGCTAACCGCGCCCACGCCGGGGCCCTACGATCCCCCGATGCTCACGGCGATCGTCTCAGACCTCCATCTCGGAACCACCTCCGGCGCCGACCTCGTCCGCCGGCCCGGCGTGCGCGCGCGCCTGATGGAGGCGATCGCGGGCGCCGACCGCGTGGTCGTCCTCGGCGACATGCTCGAGCTGCGCGAGCAGCCGGTGGCCGCGGTGCTCACCGCGGCGGCGCCCTTCCTCGACGCGCTCGGCGAGGCCACCGCGGGCAAGCAGCTCGTGATCGTCCCCGGCAACCACGACCACGAGCTGGTCGGGCCGGCGCTCGACCGCGCGCGGATCGCGGGCGACCCGCTCGCGCTCGACTCGACCTTTCCGCCGAGCGAGGGCGTGCTGATCCGCAGCGTGGCGGCGCACCTGCCGCGGACCGAGATCGTGCTCGCCTACCCGGGGATCCGCCTGCGCGAGGATGTCTACGCGACCCACGGCCACTACCTCGACATGCACCTGACCGTGCCGCGGATGGAGTGCGTGATCGCCTCTGCGATCGGGCGCTTCGCGGGCGGCGGGAACGGCTCGGGCGCCCCGCTCTCCTACGAGGCTGCGCTGGCCCCGATGTACGCCTTCGCCTACAGCCTCGTGCAGCAGGGCGAGGCGAAGGCAGTCACCCGCGGCGGGAGCCTCTCGCGCACGATCTGGGAGCGCTCGCGGCCGGGCGACGGCCGCCGCCTCGCTCGCTTCGCGCTCGGGCGCGTGGCGATCCCCGGCGGGGTGTGGGCGATCAACCGGTTGGGCCTCGGCCCGTTCCGCGCGGAGATCTCGGGGCTCGAGCTGCGGCGCGCCGGTCTGCGCGCGATGGCGACAGTCATCGACACGCTCGGCATCGAGGCAGACCACGTCATCTTCGGCCACACCCACCGCACCGGCCCGCTGCCCGGCGACGACGAGGGCTGGACGCTCCCGGGCGGCACGCGCCTGACGAACACCGGGAGCTGGCTCTACGAGCCGGCCTTCATCCGCCGGCAGGGCCCCGCGAACCCCTACTGGCCGGGCGGCGTGACCCTGCTCGAGGACGAGGGCCCGCCGCGGCTGACGAACGTGCTGGGGGATGTCGACCTGGCGGGTGAGACCTCCGCGGCAAAGCGCACGAACGTCCCGCACTGACGGCTATCGGGTGCAGCGCGGGACGTTCGACCCCGAACGCGGCGGCCGGCGCAGCGCGGACGTTCGACCCCGAACGCGGCGGCCGGCGCGACACGGTGAGCCGGCCGCCCGTCAGCTCGCGCGTCTGCGACCGCTCGCGGCGGCGGGAATCTCCTGCCCGATCTCGGCGGTCTCCCGCTCCGCGCCGTCGGCGTCCGCTTCCTTGCCGCCGGCGCCGGCCCCGCCCGCCGCCCCGCCGTCCTGGGACGGCGGCGGGCCCTTGGCCCACTCCTCGTCGAAGTCGACCTTCCACTTGCCCGGCTCGTCGGTGCGCGGCTCGATCTTCAGCTTGGCGCGGAAGCTGCGGCCCGAGCGACCCTTGAAGCCGGTCACCTGCTTCTCGGTGCGCCCGATCGGCGGCTCGTCACCCCGCTCGAGCGACTGCTTCAGCTTCTCCATCAGCTCCTTGGCGACGGCCACCGGCAGGTTCTTGCTCGCCTTCTTCTTCCAGATCACGAACCCGCAGCCCGGGTCCTCCTTGTCCCAGCACGAGTAGCCCTTGCGGTTCTCGTTGACCTCGCGGCCGCAGACCGGGCAGGGTCCGAGCTTGGCCCGCTCGATCCTGACGCCCTTGAGCTTGTCGAGCTCCTGGACGGTCTCGGTGGTGAACTTCGCGATGTCGCGCATGAACGCGGGTCGCGAGTCCTCTCCGCGCTCGATCAACGATAGGCGGTGCTCCCAGTTGCCGGTCAGCTCCGGTGAGGTGAGCGGGTGCTCGCCGAGCAGGCGGATCACCTGGATGCCCTTCTCGGTGGCGTGCAGGGCGCGGCCCTCGCGCTCGATGTACTCGCGGTAGACCAGCAGCTCGATCGTCGATGCGCGGGTGGCCGGGGTCCCGATGCCCGAGTCCTTCATCGCCTCGCGCGCATCCGCCTCCTCGATCTCCTTGCCCGCCGTCTCCATCGCGGCGAGCAGGGACGCCTCGGTGAACCGCCGCGGCGGCTGGGTCTCCTTGCGCAGCGAGTCCACCGAGCGGGTCTCGACGGTCTCGTCCTGCTCGAGCTTGGGCAGGCGCTGATCGCCACCGGAGTCCTCCTCGGGCTTGCCCTCCGCGGCAACCTCCTCACCGTAGACCGCGCGCCAGCCGGCTTCGACGAGCACCCTCCCGCTGGTGCGGAAGACGTGCTCGGCGACGGTCGTCTCGACCCGCGTGCGCTCGAACACCGCGTCCGGGTGGAAGACCGCGAGGAAGCGCATCGCCACCAGGTCGTAGATCTTCGTCTCGTCCTCGCCCATCTTCGCGATGGCGTGCTCGGACTTGGTCGGGATGATCGCGTGGTGGTCCTGGACCTTCTTGTCATTGATCACGCGCCCGAGCGGAAGCTCGTCGAGCCCGAGCACGTAGTCGGCACCGCGGCGGTACTTCGCGCCGTGGCCGACGAACTCCGCGGTCGGCCGGATCTCGGCGACCATGTCACCTGTCAGGAAACGTGAGTTCGTGCGCGGGTAGGTGAGCGCCTTGTGCTCCTCGTACAGGCGCTGCGCCGCCGAGAGCGTCCGCCGCGCCGAGAAGCCGTAGAGCGTGTTCGCGTGGCGCTGCAGCGAGGTGAGGTCGTAGAGGAGCTGGGAGCGCTCCCGCTCCTCCTTCTTCTCGAGCTTCGTGATCTGGCCCGGGTGCTCGCCGCACTCGCCGACGATCGTCGCGGCCTGCTCCTCTGCGATCCGCTTCCCGCCCATGTAGCGCCCGGCGTAGAGACGCTCGCCGGAGGCCGCGAAGCTCGCCTCGACGAGCCAGTAGGGCTCGGGCTTGAAGGCGCGGATCTCCTCCTCGCGGCGGGCCACCAGGGCGAGCGTCGGCGTCTGCACGCGGCCGAGGGAGACCGCGCCGTCGAAGGCGGCCCGCAGGCGGATCGAAGCGGCGCGGGTGGCGTTCATCCCGACCACCCAGTCGGCCTCCGAGCGCGAGCGGGCCGCAGCCTCGAGGCTCTCCATCTCCTCGCCGGGCCGCAGGCTTCCGAAGGCATCCTGGATCGCCTTCTTGGTCATCGAGGAGAGCCACAGGCGCAGCACCGGCGGCCGGCGCTTGGCGGTCTCGTAGACGTAGGCGAAGATGAGCTCGCCCTCGCGCCCCGCGTCGCATGCGTTGACCACCGTCTCGACGTCATCGCGTGCCATCAGGCGGTGGATCGCTCGCAACTGCTTCTTCGCCTTCTCGTCGTTCGGGACGAGCTTGAACTTGTCGGGGACGATCGGCAGGTCGGCGTAGCGCCACTTCTTCAGCTTGGGGTCGTACGCGTCGGGCTCCGCGAGGCCGACGAGGTGGCCGACCGCCCAGGTCACGACGTACTCCTCGCCCTCCAGGCTCGTCTTGTCCTTCGCCTGCGGGAAGGCGCCCGGGAGCGCCCCGGCCACGTCGCGCCCGACCGACGGCTTCTCTGCGATAACGAGTGTCTTGCCCATGAAGTGCCTCCCACTGTACGCAGCTTGGCAACGGGCGTCTCCCGGGGTAGGGGTGTGTCCCCGCAAGCGGTGATGCGAAGAGCGGCGCCGCGCAGGGCCGGCGCGCGGCCCGCGGCAAGGGCCGCCGGCCTCGACCGGCCCCCTTCCGCCCGCTAGGGCCAGCCTTAACCCAACAATCCCTGCCGCGTT
>JBPCKX010000127.1:0-8449 GCA_051003875.1 Thermoleophilaceae bacterium | reverse complement strand
AAACGCACGAGACGCTCGCGCGGGGGATGAACCGCCTCGGCGGGAAGTCGAACACGGGCGAGGGCGGGGAGGACCCCGCGCGCTTCCACGACGACCGCCGCTCGGCGATCAAGCAGGTCGCCTCCGGGCGCTTCGGGGTGACGATCGACTACCTCGTCAACGCCGACGAGCTGCAGATCAAGGTCGCCCAGGGCGCCAAGCCCGGCGAGGGGGGCCAGCTCCCCGGCCACAAGGTCGACGGCTACATCGCCGGCCTGCGCCACTCGACGCCGGGGGTCGGCCTGATCTCGCCGCCGCCTCACCACGACATCTACTCGATCGAGGACCTCAAGCAGCTCATCTACGACCTGCGCTGCGCGAACCCCGAGGCGCGCGTGTCGGTGAAGCTCGTCTCCGAGATCGGCGTCGGCACGGTCGCCGCCGGGGTTGCGAAGGCGAACGCCGACCATGTCGTCATCGCCGGGCACGACGGCGGCACCGGTGCCTCGCCGCAGTCCTCGATCCACCACGCGGGTGTGCCGTGGGAGATCGGGCTCGCCGAGACCCAGCAGACCCTGCTGCGCAACGACCTGCGCTCGCGCATCGTGGTCGAGACCGACGGCCAGTTGCGCACCGGTCGTGACGTCGTCGTCGCGGCGCTGCTCGGCGCCGACGAGTTCGGCTTCTCGACCGCGCCGCTGATCGCGCTCGGCTGCGTGATGATGCGGGTCTGCCACCTGAACACCTGCCCGGTCGGGATCGCCAGCCAGGATCCCGAGCTGAGGCAGCGGTTCGCGGGGCAGCCCGAGCACGTCTTCAACTACCTGGTGATGGTGGCCGAGGAGGTCAGGGAGATCATGGCCTCGCTCGGCGTCCGCACCGTCGACGAGCTGGTCGGGCGCACGGAGCTGCTCGCCCCCGACGACGCGGTCAAGCACTGGAAGGCGCGCGGGCTCGACCTCGCGCCGCTGCTGGAGGTTCCCGAGGAGGCCTACGGGCGCCCCCGCCACCGCGTCCGGGCACCGGACCCGGTGCTCCACGACGCGATCGACCACGAGCTGATCGAGGCGTGCGCGGAAGCGATCGACGGTGGCGGGCCCGTGCGGCTCGAGCGCCCGATCGAGAACAAGAACCGCGCCGTCGGAGGGCTCCTGTCGAGCAGGATCACGCGCGTCAACGGGCCCGACGGCCTTCCCGAGGGCGCGATCGAGATCGGCTTCAGCGGCTCGGCCGGCCAGAGCTTCGGCGCCTGGCTGGCGCCGGGGGTGACGCTCACCCTGCACGGCGACGTCAACGACTACGCCGGCAGGGGCCTGTCCGGCGGCACGCTCTGCGTGCGCCCCCCGGAGGACGCCGGATTCGCCGCCGAGGACTGCGTGATCGCCGGGAACACGACGCTCTACGGCGGCACGGCGGGCAAGGCCTTCTTCCGCGGCCTCGCGGGCGAGCGCTTCGGGGTGCGCAACTCCGGTGTCGCCGCGGTCGTCGAGGGCATCGGGGACCACGGCTGCGAGTACATGACGGGCGGCTGCGTCGTGGTGCTCGGGGCGACGGGGCTCAACTTCGCGGCAGGGATGAGCGGCGGGCTGGCTTACGTGCTCGACCTCGACGGCGAGTTTCGCGAGCGCTGCAACACCGAGCTGGTCGGCTTCGACGAGATCAGCTCGGATGACGCGCGCGAGCTGCGCGACCTGATCGCCGAGCACGCCGAGCGGACGGGTTCCGCGGTCGCCGCGCGCATGCTCGAGCGCTGGGAGGAGCAGCTCGAGCGGTTCGTGAAGGTGCTGCCGCACGACTACAAGCGGGCGCTCGCCGAGCTGGCCCCGGACAGGGCGGCAGCTTGAGGACGCGGCGCTGATGGGCGAGCTGGGCGCCTTCCTGCGCCTGCGCCGGGTCGGCTTCGACAAGCGCGACGCCGGCGAGCGCGTGCACGACTACAAGCAGTACTTCGCGCTCCCCTCCGACGAGACGCTGAGCGAGCAGGGCGCCCGCTGCATGGACTGCGGCGTGCCCTTCTGCCACGAGGCCTGTCCGCTCGGCAACAAGATCCCCGAGTGGAACGACCTCGTCTACCGCCACCAGTGGCACGACGCGCTCGTGCAGCTCCACTCCACCAACGACTTCCCCGAGTTCACCGGCCTGATCTGTCCCGCCCCGTGCGAGTCGGCCTGCGTGCTCAACATCAACGACGACCCGGTCACGATCGAGCAGATCGAGCTGGCGATCGTCACGCGCGGCTTCGAGGAGGGCTGGATCGTGCCCGCGCCGCCGGAGCGGCGCACCGAGCGCACCGTCGCGGTGGTGGGGTCGGGGCCCGCCGGGCTCGCCGCCGCCTCCCAGCTCAACCGCCTCGGCCACGAGGTGACCGTCTACGAGCGCGACGAGGCGCCGGGCGGGCTGCTGCGCTACGGCGTCCCCGACGCGAAGCTCGAGAAGTGGATCATCGATCGGCGGCTCGACCTGCTCGAGCGCGAGGGGATTCGCTTCGAGTGCGACGTCGACGTCGGCGGGCAGCTCACCGTCCGCGACCTGTGGCGCCGCCACGACGCGGTCGTCGTCGCGGTCGGCTCGCGCGTGCCGCGCGAGATTGAGGTGCCGGGCTCCCGGCTCGCGGGCGTGCACCCCGCGATGGACTACCTCTACGGCCGCAACCGCTGGGTCGCCCGCGAGCAGGGCCGCTCGGCGCGGGCGGGGAACGGCGAGCCGATCTCGGCGGCCGGCAGGCGCGTCGTGGTCGTCGGGGGCGGGGACACCGGGATGGACTGCGTCTCAAACGCCCTGCGCGAGCAAGCCGAGGACGTGCTGCTGCTCGACGTCTACCCCGAGCTGCCGGCCTCAGGGCGCGACGCGAGCACCCCCTGGCCGCTGCCGCCGAAGCGGACGTCGAGCACCTACGCGCTCGAGGAGGGGGGCGAGCGCCGCTGGGCTGCGCAGGTCACCGAGATCGTCGGGCGCGACGGGAAGGTCGCGGGCGTCCACGGACGGAGCGTCGAGGGCAGCTCCTCGCGCGACCTGCGCCCGGTGCCGGGGAGCGAGTTCGATCACGACGCGGACCTCGTCCTCGTCGCGATTGGATTCACCCACCCCGAGCACGAGGGGCTGATCTCGGAGCTCGAGCTCGACCTCGACGCGCGCGGCAACGTGCGGGCACCCGTTTACGCGACCCGCGTCGACGGCGTCTTCGCCTGTGGCGACGCGCGCATCGGTCAGTCGCTGGTGGTCACGGCGATCGCCGAGGGCCGACGCTGCGCGCGGGTGGTGGATCGCCACCTCGGCGGCACGGGCGTCGCGCTGACCGTGAGCGCCGAGGCGATGTTCGCCTTCGAGGACGGCGACGAGCACTCGCTGCGCCATCAGGCGGAGACGGCCGGCACGGTCACTGTGGGCGAAGCGTTCTGGTACGGCCCGCGCGACGAGCCATGAGGGTCTACGAGCCGGAGCCGAGCACCGGTGAGGCGACGATCCGCCGCTTCGGTGAGCTCGCCGACCGCGGCGGGGAACCGGCCGCGGCGGCGCGGGCCTGGTCGGAGGCCGGCTTCGACGACGAGGCCACGGCGCGCTGGCTCGAGGCCCGCTGCTTCGATCCGCAGGCCGCGCGCGCGCTCGCGGAAGCGGGGGTTCGGCCCGAGCAGGCCGCCAAGCGCACCCGCGACGGCCGCGGCGAGTACGTCGACACGATCGCCTTCAAGGTCGCCCGCGGCGACCTCACGCCGCGCCAGGGCGCCGCGCGCACGCTCTCGAGCCGCTGATCGCGTCGCCCGTCAGCGCGCGCGCCGAGCCCGTCCGGGTGCCCCCGGCGGTGTTCTGACGCCAACAGGACGAGCGCTGTTGACGCCCCTGCCCCAAACGGCCAGGATGCCCAGATGCCCCAGGACATATATGGATTACCGGTGCCGATCCCCTCGCTGTGGGACTGGAACTGGGGACTCGTCGGTCTGATGGCCGCCGTGATTGTGGTCGGGCTGCCGCTGCTGGCGACCGTCTCCGATCGGGTATTCGACCGTGGGGAGTTCCTGCGCGCGCTGCCGCGCGACCTCTTCCTCGTCGGCGCCGTCACGGCGCTCGCGATCGTCGCGCAGTACGCCGACCCGCCCGAGGGAGCGTGGTACACGACGGTCTGGTGGCACGCGGTGCTGCTCGTCGCCGGGATCGTCGTGATGCTGCGGCTGCGCAAGGTCGGCCTGTCGGAGGGGCGCGTCCTCGTGCGCGGAGAGCCCAACGACACCGAGCTGATGCGGACGCTCGTCTACGGCTGGATCCTCTCGTGGGTCGTCGCGGCGTTGCCGGCGATCTTCACGCTGCCGGCGTGGGGGGTCCTCTTCAGCCTCGTCCTGCTGGCGGCGTTCTTCGTCTTCCCGTGGGTCTACCCGCTGATCGCCGTGTGGGCGGACGGGATGCCGGAGATCGAGGAGCGGGTGGAGCGCCGGATCGAGCAGAGGTGGGGCGCGCGGTCCGGACCCTGAGCCTGAGGCGGCTGGGCCGCGCGGGCTACCGGGGCGAGCCGGCCGTCTCCTCGGAGCGGACGGCCCGCTCGCCGTCGAACGTCAGGAAGTGGAGGTCGAAGCGGCCGACCGTGAGCGTGTCGCCGTCTGCGACCTCCGCCAGTTCGATCCGCTCGCCGTTGCGGAAGATCCCGTTCAGGCTCCGGTCGTCGAGCGCCTTCGCGCCCTGCTCGTCGCGGTAGATCAGCGCGTGCCGCCGCGAGACGGTCGGGTCGTCGAGGCGCACGTCCGCCGAGATGCTGCGGCCGATGCGCGTCCATCCATCCCCCAGATGAATCGCCACGGCGCGCTCACCGGGGTCGTAGGCGAGGTAGTCGCCCGTGTGCTCGAGCGAGCTGCGCGCCTCCTCGAGCCACGTAGGCGCACCACTCTCGGGGCGGGGGGTGGCCCCCGGCCGCGCTGCGCCGAACATGGAGGACCGCTTGAAGCTGCTCCCCCCGCAACGTGCGCAGTCCGGTACCTCGTCCTGCTCGTGAAGCGCGACCGCGAAGCCGCACGACTCACAGACAAACGAACCGGCCCCTGCCAGGGTTCCTGTGATGAAGGTCGTCATGAGTCACCTCTGGGGCTAGTTGGTTGTGCCGATGCTAACAAACCGACCCTATCCCCCGTTCGTGGCCTTCTCTGGACGTTCGGGGGCACCGACGCGCGCGGCCGCGACTGGGAGGCCGGGGCGAGGACGCCACGCACTGGCCGTCAGGTCAGGCTTCGCGTGGGCCCGGGGCGGCCCCGATCGGCGCGCGGAGCCGGTGGGCGCCCTCCCGGTACCCCTCGATCGCGAGCACCGTCCAGAGCCCTCCCCGTAGGCCGAGCGTCCAGAACTCGCACAGCGGTCGGGCCGCGCCGTCGATGAGTAGCTGCGCCTCGATCAACACCACGACGCGCGGCCCGCCATCGGGGCTCGCAGCGGTGAATCCGACCTGGTCGACCCCGACGTCTCCCACCACCTCGAGTCGCTCGCCCGCCGGAACGGCCGCCAACCGCCGCTCCCATTCGGTCAGCAGCTCTTGAACCATCAGGGACTCCAGCCGACCGGGGTCGTGCTCTGAACGAGCCAGCTGGACGAGCCGGAACAGGGAGGCGGCCGCCGTGCGCACCCCCCCGGGGGCGAGCAGCTCGTCGTCCTTGGCTGCCTCGCCGGCGGCCAGCTCGACCTGTCGTACCCGCCCCCGGCGTCGCCTGGCCCGCAGCCGGGTGATGGCGCGTCGCGACGCGCGCCGGAGCCTGCTCGCCGCACGCTGCGCCGCCTCCCACACCGCGCTGCCGGGGGCCCGCCCGCCGCGACGGCTGATCAGCCGACCGTAGATCACCAGAATGACCAGCAGGCCGATCGGGACGGCAAGCCAGATCGGGCGTCCACGCGCGTAGGTGCCGCTCGCGGCCGACACGAGCACGAACGCGAGCCCGCCGACCGTGAGCGCCAAGCGGAGCAGCAACCGCTCCTCGGTTCCCATGGCCGAGAAGGTACGCCGCCCACCCGATCCGGGCAAGCCGTCCTCGCCACCGCGCCGCCGGGAGGAGAACCGGTGCGCGGGCCGAATCAAGCGTCCATGCCGGATATCGCCTCGATCCTGCTCCGCCGCAGCGTCGGCTCGCTCGACAGCGGGCCCTCGCGCTGCGGGAGCTGCAGCCGCACTCCGCTGGTGGGAGAGCTGCTGCACGAGTTGGACTCCGGCCGGATGCTGTGTGACCTCTGCCGCTCGCAGCTTCCCGAGGACGAGCGCCACGCTGTTCGCTCCGAGCGCGTGCACGCCGGGGAGCGCCACCTCGCGGTGGCTCCCCGCGCGGCCTAGGCGCGTCCCCGTACAATCCCTGCCGCGATGCTCGAGGTAAAGGTGAGCGCGGTCATCTCCGTCCCGCGCGAGGAGGTCTTCGAGCTGCTGGCCGACCTGTCGCGACGCCCCGCGTTCACCGACCACTACCTGAAGGACTTCCGGCTCTCGCGCTCGAATCCGCGCGGGCGCGGCGCCGCGGCCCGCTTCCTGCTCGCTCGCCGGATCTTCGCCGAGCGCGCCGAGCTGTCGATCGCCGAGTGCGACCGGCCGAGCAGGATCGTCGAGCAGGGCCGCATCGGGCTGCGCGGCCGCTCGAGCCTGTCGATGATCCACGAGCTGCACGAGGAGCCCGCGGGCGGCACGCGGGTCGAGCTCTCGATCTCGAGCGAGCCGAAGACCGCCGTCGACCGCTTCCGGCAGCGTGGATTGCAGCGGTGGGTCCGGCGCAACGCCGGCAAGGGGCTGGAGCGCCTGCGTGAGCTGCTCGAGGCTCCGGGTGCAGACGAGTCGGCGCGCGTGACCGTGGCGGGCTACGAGCCCCATACCGCCCCGCGCTTCGGAGACCACATCCAGGCGCGGGGAAAGACCGCCGCCGCGGACGGATAGACTGCCCGCCGCGATGGGCCCCGGCCGTGCCACACGCCTCGCAGTCTGCGCGGTCGCCCTGATCGCCGCCCTGGCGCTCGCCGCCTGCGGCAGCGAGGAGGAGCCGGGCGTCGAGGAGCCCGCGCGCGAGGGGCTCGCGATCGACGTCGGTGGGATCGACTACAACGTCTTCCTCACGCGCGAGCTGAACCTCGCGATCACGCCCGATGTCGCCTACTACGACGGGCCGCCCGCGGGACTTGGCCGGGCGCTCTACGGCGTCTTCCTGCGGGCGTGCAACGAGGGCGACGAGCCTCGTGTGAGCGCATCGCAGTTCCACGTCGAGGACAATCAGGGCAACGAGTTCGAGCCGATCGAGCTGCCCCCGGAGAACGCGTTCGCCTACACGGCGCGCGAGCTCCCGCCCGGCGACTGCATCCCCGCCGACGGGAGCGTCGCCCAGCTCGGTCCGATCGCCGCGTCGATGCTGCTGTTCGACTTCCCGTTTGAGAACACCGAGAACCGACCGCTCGAGCTGACGATCGACGCCGGCTTCGACTACGCCGAGGGCACGCGCGAGGCGAAGACGGTCGAGCTGGACCTGTAGCGGCGGCTACTCGCCGACCGCGGCGGTGAGCACCGTGCGAGCCGCGGGCGCGGCGGTCGAGCCACCCGAGCCGTTCCTGACCAGCAGCACGGCGACGGCGATCTCCGGCCTGTCGGTGGGCGCGTAGGACGTGAACCACGCGTCGGTGTTCGACGGATCCCCGTCGCGGGTCTCGCCGTCCGCGCCGCGCGTGTCCTCGAGCTCGGCGGTGCCGGTCTTGCCCGCCACCGTCACGCCCGTGATCGCCGCCGCCGTGCCGGTGCCGCGCTCGACCACCGCGACCATCAGCCGCTCGAGCGTGCGGGCGACGGCCTTCGAGGTCACCCGGACCCTGCGCGGTCCTACCGGCGCCCCGGCCTCGAGCGTCGGCAGCACGCGCACCCCGGCGTTCGCGACCACCTGGGCGACGGAGGCCATCTGCAGCGGGGTCGCGAGCGTCTGGAACTGTCCGATCGCGCTCGAGGCCACCTCGAGCGGCGAGACGATCCCTTCGCCGTCGGGGAGCGTGCTCGGGGCTTCGCCGGGCAGCGTGGGCGGGCTGTTCCAGCCGTAGCGCTCGGCTGTCTCGACGAGCCGGGCCGCCCCGACCTCGACCCCGAGCGGGCCGAAGACCGAGTTGCACGACTCCGCGAAGGCCTCCTCGAACGTGCCCCCGCAGAGCTCGCCGTTCGCGTTCTCGAGCTCGACGCCGTCGATGACGGCGTTGGTCTCGACCGGGAAGTCGTCCGAGAGCTTGACGAGGTCCGCCTCGAGCGCCGCTGTCGTGGTGACGATCTTGAATGTGGATCCCGGCGGCTGGGGCGCCGAGAAGGCGATGCCGGCGAGCGCGCGCACCGCCCCGGTACGGGGGTCGAGCGCGGCGATCCCGCCCAGCCGCCCCGCGAGCGCGGCGACGGCAGCCTCCTGCAGCGGGACCTCGATCGTCGAGCGGACCGTCTCCGCGGGACGCGGCTCGGTGCGCGCGAGCACTCGCCGGCCGGCCCGCAGGACCCCCCCGGGCC
>JBPCKX010000126.1:0-8433 GCA_051003875.1 Thermoleophilaceae bacterium | reverse complement strand
GACCGTCTGCATGGCCAGTCGGGGAACGACCGGATTCTGGGTTCGCGCGGGCGCGACCGGATCAACGGCGGCGGCGGCAGCGACAGGATCCGGGGCGACAGCAGCCGTGATCGGGTCAACGGCGACTCCGGCAGCGACCGCATCAACGGCGGCTCGGGCAACGACGTGTTGCGCGGCAACTCGGGCAACGACCGGATCGTGGGGTCGACGGGCCGTGACTTCCTCTCCGGTGGCTCTGGCAGGGACCGGCTGCTCGCGCGTGACCGCAAGCGCGACCGGGTCCGTTGCGGCACGGGCTTTGACCGTGTCGTCGCCGACCGGGGCGACCGCGTCTCCCGCGACTGCGAACGCGTCCGGCGCCGCTGACCGTTTCGGTCCGGCGCCGCTGACCGTCTCGACCGGGGCCTGCGCCGCCCGCGCTCAGCACGGGCACGGCGGTGCTCCCCGGTCCGGCGGTCCGGCCTACCGCCTGCTGCGCACGCCCGCGCTCGCGGTCAGCGCGACCCTGCCGGCGCGGAGGCGGTACCGGACCGCGATGCGCCGCCGGTAGTGCGTGCGGGGACCGACCTTCCAGCGAGCCCGGCAGATCGCTCGCGTCCGTGTGCGGCGCGCACAACGGGCCCTGATGCGGGTGGCCCGGGCGCGGCTCCTGCGGATCCGCTTGCGCACGTAGCGCCGCGCGGCGGACAGCGCGAGCCTGGGCAGCCGCCGGGTCGCCGCCGGCGGGGTGCCCGCGGGGGCTACCGGCCCGGCCACCGGCGGCACGAGGACCGGGACCGGGACCGGGGCCGGGACCGGGACCGGGGCCGGGACCGGGACCGGGGCCGGGGCTGGGGTGGGAGTTGGAACTGGCCCCGGGGCGGCTGGGCCGAAGGCGATGAAGCGGTTCAGCGGCGAACCGAGGTTCCAGTTGGAGTCGAGGTACTCGCCGGGCTCGGGGGCGGAGTCGAAGTAGGTGTCGTTGCGGCAGTCGAAGCGCATCTTGTCAGGGCAGAAGACGCTCATCCCGACATCGAGGTCGCCCCCGTCGGAGTAGCACATGATGTCGTAGCCGTCGTTGCAGTGGGCGCCGTTGCCCGTCGAGTGGGGCGCGTCGTACTGCACAGCGCCCTGGTTGTGCCCGTTCTCGTGCATCGCGGTGCGGTCGCTCCAGCAGTTGGAGTACACGACCGCGTAGTCGCCGCCGGCGTTGTTGTCGTTGTCGGCCGTGAGGCGCTGATCGGGTGAGAAGGTGCCCGTCCCGCAGGCCGGAGGGGCGGAGGAGTCGAAGAAGATCGTGTAGTCGGCGTTCGGAGCGTCGAAGCCGGCCTGCCTGGCGGACTTCAGCACGCCCGCGAAGGTCGTCTGGGCATCCGCCTGACCGCTGCGAAAGCTGTCGACGCGGATCTCGCCCTGCGCGTCGCAGGCAACCTTGTAGTCGGCGCTCGTCGGGCCGGAGGCGAGGGACGCCTCGTTGAGCAGTGCGTCCATCCGCCTGATCTCGGCCTGGAGCGCTCCCTTGACGGCGGGCAGCCGACTCGACGCATCCGCGGGGTAGCCGTAGAGGACGTGCTGGTAGTAGTCCTCCGCGCAGGCCGGCGGGCGCTCCGGACCGCCGAAGTCGACCGTGCTCTCGGACGCCGCGGGCTCGCGGTCGAGACCGTGCGTCAGCACCGTCGCGCCACCGTCGAGCCGTACACGCAGCAGCCCTTTCGCGACGCGCTTCGCCGGGCCGATTCCGCGCACGGCCTCGTAGGTGCTCGCCTTGGCGCCGGCCGAGACCGCCTGCGCGCCGGCGTCGGCGACCAGCGGGGCAGCGAGCATCGGGCAGGCCACGAGCAGCGCGGTCGCCGCGAGGCCGGTCATGCGTGTGGTCGTGAGGAGGGGCAAGGAGGGTCCTTGGGTGGTCTCCCTCCTGCTGTCGGTCGCCGCGGGGGTGGTCGGAGCCGGTGCGCTCGGCCTGGACGAATGTCGGACCCGCCGGCCGCGATCGCGGGTGGAAGGCTTGCGGGATTCCATTAGCCTGGGTCCATGACGACGCGCCTGGTCTTCAGGTGTCAGTTCTGCGACAGCCGGCCCGACGAGGAGACCCGTCGCAGCCTCGAGAGCCAGTTGCTGGATCTCGAGTGGGGCCAGTTCACCGACGCTCCGCCCGAGCAGTGGCTGCTCTGGGCCGGCAAGGGCCCCTACGGGCAGACGCGCTATGCGTGCGCGGAGCATCGCGTGGCCCTGCGCGACTTCCTGCGCCGCCACTACGGGACGCTCGGCTGGCACCCGCATGCGCGGGTCCTGGGCGACGTCCCCCCGCGTACACGCGCGGAGCTCGACGGCGGTCCCGCGCCCAAGCGCGAGCGGACCGCCCACCAGCGCCGGCTGCGCCGCAACTCCGGCTTCGCGATCTGAGCCTGACGGCGTTTCCTCACCGGATGCCGTCGCCATCCGGGATCGGGCTCGATCCCAGGGGTCACCCTTGTGATGTTCGCCCGATCCCGCCTGACTCGGCCTCTGGCGCGGAAACGCTCGCCAGTTCCGGTGGATTCAGGCTGAGGGCCGCGCGCCCGCCGGCCTCGAGATCCGTCCGCCGCGCTCAGGCAGGCGGTCCGCGGCGGGCGCGGTCGACCGCGCGCGTGTTAGAGAGGATCGTCGCGACCACCTGGTCGGGGGCGTCCCAGGTCGGGACGTGCCCGCAGTCGGTCAGCGAGACCATCCGCGCTCCCGGCGGGTCCTCGTCGGGACGTCCTACGAGGCGGTCGCGGTCCGACCACGCGAGCGTGACGGGCACGGGGATGTCGCCGAAGCCCTCGAACAGCGTGCGCCGCATCTCGGCGTTGGCGCGATCGAAGCCGCGCGCCAGCGCGTAGGCCCTGACCAGCCGGGAGGCCGCCGCCGCCGGCACCCGCTCGGGGTGGGCGACCGTCCCCGAGAGCGCGATGCGGCGGCCGACGCTCGTGGCCAGCAGCGGCCGCGCCAAGGGAAGCAGCCGCCGGGCCGTGCTGCGCGCGACCTCGGAGCGCGGCCCCAGCGGGCGGCGCCAGAAGCCCGCCGGGTTGAACGCGGTCACCGACAGCGTCCGTCCCGTCTTGCCGAGCTCGAGCGCGACCCAGCCGCCGAGCGAGATGCCCGCTACGTGCGCCTGCCCGAGGCCGAGCGAGTCGAGCGTCGCAACGATCGTCTCGGCGATCGCGGCGGGGGTGGCCCTCACCTCGGCCGCGAGCGGTTCGGACCCCCCGAAGCCCGGCATGTCGACGGCGATCACGTCGTGCTCGGCCGCGAGCGGGGCGAGCACCGGCTCCCAGGCGACGCGGTCGGCCCCGAGCGGGTGCACGAGGACGAGCGGCGTGCCCGTGCCGCTGCGTTCGTGCGCGAGTGTGAGCGCTCGTCCCATTGCCATGAATACGGGCTGGTCGCCCGGTCCGATCAGGGCGTAGTCTGAGCGACCATGGACCTTTCAGGCGCCAGGGTGCTCGTGACGGGCTCCAACCGGGGCATCGGGCGGGCGATCTCCGAGACGCTCGCGCGCGAGCCGCTCGACCTGCTGCTGTGCGGGACGCGCTCCCCCGAGCGCTTCGACCCGATCGCCTCGGCGCAGGCGCTCGAGGTCCGCCCGGTGCGGATCGATCTCGCCTCGCAGGAGGCGATCGAGCAGTCGGCCGCGGGCCTCGGCGAGGAGCTCGGCCGGATCGACCTGCTCGTGAACAACGCCGGCCTGATGACGGGCGGCCTGCTGGAGCACCAGGACCCGTCCGCGATCTCCGCGATGGTGCAGGTGAACCTCGTCGGCCTGATGCACCTGACCCGGCTCGTCCTGCCGGGGATGCTCGCGCGCGACGCCGGCAAGATCGTCAACAACGCGAGCATCTCGGGCTACGCCCACTTCCCGGGAGCGAGCACCTACGCGGCGTCGAAGGCCGGCGTGGTCGCCTTCACGGAGTCGCTGCGGCGCGAGCTGCGGGGCACCGGAGTATCGACGCTGCACCTGGTGACGCCGGGGGTCGACACCGACATGCTCGACGCCACCGAGGAGGCCTACGGAAGCCACCTTGACACCTCGGGCTGGGACAAGCTCGAGCCCGCCGAGTGGGCGGCGAAGGTCGTGCGGGCGATCTCGGACGACGACACCGTGCTCGGCCCGGGCGGCAGGACGGCGATCGCGAAGCTTGCCTCACGCGGACCCGGCTTCCTCCTCGATCGGATCTCCGATCGCATCTTCACCCGCGATCCGGGTTCCTAGCCGCCCGGCGAGGTTCGAGCGCAGCGGCAGCCTGCCGCGCCACTCGGGCTTGGCGAGCAGGATCTGCACGTCGCCGATGCGGCACTCGCGGAAGCCCGCCTCGACGTAGGCGAGGTAGAGCTCCCACATGCGGCGGAAGCGCAGGTCGTAGCCCAGCTCGCCGGCGCGCGCCGCGCTGTCGAGGAAGCGCTCGCGCCAGCGCAGCAGCGTCTCGCCGTAATGCTCGGTGATGTCCTCGAGGTCAACCGTGCGCAGGTCGGTGTGTCGCGCGAGGCTGCGGTGGATCACCTCGAGCGAGGGCAGGCATCCGCCGGGGAAGATCTGGGTGTTGATGAAGCTCTTCGACGCCTTCTCGACCTCGTAGGCACGGTCGTCGATCGTGATCGCCTGCAGTAGCATCAGGCCGTCGGGCTCGAGCAGCTCCGAGCAGTGCTTGAAGTAGGTGTCGAAGTACTGCCAGCCGACCGCCTCGATCATCTCGATCGAGACGAGCTTGCTGTAGGTGCCCTCGAGGTCGCGGTAGTCCTTCAGCAGCACGGTCACGAGCTCCTCGAGCCCGGCCCTGCGCACCCGCTCGCTCGTCAGCTCGTGCTGCTCGCGTGAGATCGTCGTGGTGGTGACGCGGCAGCCGTAGCGCGACGCGGCGTGCACCGCCATCGCGCCCCAGCCGGAGCCGATCTCGACGAGGTGGTCGTCGGGGCCGAGGCGAAGCTGCTGGCAGATCCGCTCGAGCTTGGCGAGCTGGGCCTGCTCGAGCGTCATGTCGGGTGAGTCGAACAGCGCGCAGGAGTACATCATCGTCGGGTCGAGAAAGAGCGAGAAGAGCGGGTTGCCGAGGTCGTAGTGGGCCGAGATGTTGCGGCGGCTGCCCGCGCGGTCGTTGTCGGGGACCATGTCGGCGATCTGCTGTCCGGCGCGCAGCACGGGGTGCCAGCGCCGGCGCGCGCGATCGAGCGCGTGCATGTTGCGTGCGCCGAGCCGGATCAGGCCGACGAGGTCGTCGGTCTCCCAGAGGCCGTCCATGTAGGACTCCGCCAGGCCGGTGCTCCCGCGCAGGACCTCGCGCCAGACCGCGGGGCTGTGCACGACGACCTCTGCGGTCAGCGTCGCCCTGCGGGGCCCGAACACGTAGCGGCGCCCGTTTTCGACGACGACGAGGCGCTCGTCGCGGATGCCCGCGAAGAGGCGGAACATGAGCCGGCGCGCGAGCTCGTTCCTCATCGGCCCGGATGCGGGTGGTAGGGGGCGCCCTTCAGCTTCAGGCGCAGCGCGTTCCAGTAGATCAGCGCGAGGACCCGCAGCGACGAGGCGGGGAAGCGCAGCAGCATGCGCGTCAGCCGCGCGCGCGAGAGCTCGTGGCGCTCGAGCGAGAGGGTCGCGTCAAAGATGTGCCGACCATCCGCGTCGCGCTCGTCGATGTGCACGAGCAGGCGCCCGTCGGGCTCTGTCACGCGCCAGTCGTAGTGGTTGTCCATCCCGATGAAGGGCGAGACGTGGAAGGCCTTCTCCGAGCTGTCGCGCATGACGGTCTCCCCGCCGCGGCGCAGCACGTAGGCGTGGCTCTCGCCCCAGGGCGTGTTGGTCACCCGGGCGACGACCGCCTCGACCCGCTCGCCGCCCGGCTCGTAGCAGTAGTAGAAGGAGACCGGGTTGAAGCTGTGGCCGAGCGTGCGCAGCGTCGTGAGCAGCCGGACCGGGCCGTGAGGGCGCTCGCCGGTGCGCTCCTCGACGAGCTCGCGCACGCAGTCGGCCAGCGGCCTGGACGGATCGCCGAGGTGGTCCTCGCGGCGGAAGCGCGCGGGCGCGGCGCGCCGGGCCGAGCAGAGCGGATGGCCGTCGAGCGCGCCGGGGAGCTCGTCGAGGTCCAGTAGCACCATCGTGTGGCGGTAGTCGAAGCTGTGCTCCACGGGCGTGTGGCGGCGGTGGCGCACGCTGCCCTCGTAGAGGGCGGAGGCGGTCATGCGCCGACCGCCTGGCGCGCCTGCGAGGTGCCGACCCGCTCGAGCGCGGCGAGCGCGCTGACGACGCCGTCCTCGTGAAAGCCCCAGCGCCAGTAGGCGCCGCAGTAGTGCGTGCGGTCGACTCCCGAGATCTCGCCGTGGCGGGCCTGGGCGGCGACGCCCGCAGGGGTGAAGACCGGGTGGGTGTATCCGATCGTGCGGATGATCTTCTGCGGGTCGATCGCCTCGGTCCGGTTGAGCGTGACGAGGAAGTTGGTCTCGGACTCGATCGCCTGCAGGCTGTTCATCCAGTAGGTGAGCCGGGTGGCGGCGGGCCGCTCGCGCGCAAGGTGGTAGTTCCAGCTCGCCCACGCCGCGCGCCGGCGCGGGAGCAGCCGCTCGTCGGTGTGGAGCACCGCCTCGTTGGGCTGGTAGGCGATCGCGCCGAGCAGCTCGGCCTCGCGCTCGGACGGATCGGTCAGCATCGCGAGCGCCTGGTCCGAGTGGGCGGCGATCACGATCTCGTCGAAGCGCTCGGTCTCGCACCCGTCGGCCGCCACCGTTACGCCGCCGGCGTCGCGGGTCACCGCGCGCACCGGCGCCGAGGTGCGGATGCGGTCGGCGAACGGGCGCGTGATCTCCTCGACGTAGCGCCGCGAGCCGCCGGTCACGGTGCGCCAGCGCGGGCGGTCGCGGAAGCCGAGCATCCCGTGGTTGTGGAAGAACTGCGCGAGGAAGGCCGCCGGGAATGACCACATCTGGTCGGGGTCCGCCGACCAGACGGCGGAGGCCTGCGGCACGATCAGCCGCTCGACGAACCAGTCCGAGTAGCCGCCCCGGTCGAGCAGCTCGCGCAGCGAGGGGCCCTCGGCGGGGCTCGATCCGAGTAGGGCGCGCGCCTCGCGGTTGAAGCGGACCAGGTCGGAGATCATGCGCAGGAAGCGCGGACTCGCCAGGTTCGCGGGCTGGGCGAACAGCCCGCGAGGCGTGCCCGCGTACTCGAACTCGCCCTCGCCGTCGGAGACCGAGAAGCTCATCCGTGAGGGCTGCGTCGCGACGCCGAGCTCTGCGAGTAGCGGCTCGAAGCTCGGGTAGTTGCGGTCGTTGAGCACGATGAACCCGGTGTCGACCCAGTGCGTCTCGTCGGCGAGGTCGACTCGGACGGTGTTGGTGTGGCCGCCGAGGTAGTCGTTCGCCTCGTAGACGGTGATCTCGTGCTCGCGCCGTAGGTGGTGCGCCGCGACGAGGCCGGCGATGCCGGTCCCGACGATCGCGATCCTCATCTGCTCACCGTCGCGAGCAGCGCTGCGCCGGCGAGCGCGGAGCCGCCGCCCAGCGCGGCCGTGCCCCAGCGGGCGTTGCCCGGAAGGGCGCTGCCGGGCGTGGCGAGCGTCGCGACCGTGTCGCACAGGTCCGAGAGGATCGCGCCCGCGAGCCAGCGTCGCAGCGAGGACGGCTCGCCGAGCGCGGCGAGCGTGCCCGCCGAGAGGGCGATGTCGCGCGCGCCGACGGCGCGGATCACGATCTGCACCGGCTGGCGCTCGGCGTCCTCGCCGAGCCAGCCGGCGGCCACCTGCGCGGGGCGCGCGAGCAGACCGGCGCCGAAGGCCAGCCGCCCGAGGGCGAAGGCTGCGGTGAGTGTGCGGGCGCTCGGCATCAGCAGTTCCTACGCGCATGGGACTATCCCCGATCAGTCGCTGCGCTGCCCTGGCGCCGCAGCCCCGCCGCGCGTCGTCCCCGATCGGCGCCCCGTGCGGGCGCAAAGTCAGGACGGCGACCGGCCCGGCGCAAGGTAGATTCTGCCCCGCGTTGCGACTCTCGCGAGACCCCGCGGCCCGCCGCCGCCTCTACGTGCTGTGCGCGCTCGCGGCGCTGGCGTCGCTCGCCGGGGTGGTCATCGGATCGCGCGCCGGCGGCGGCGATCAGGCAGCAACGGGCGCCGGGCCGACGGCCGACGGCGCCCGGCGCCCGGGGGACGGTCCGAGCGCGGCGGCCGAGCGGGCCGCGCGGCTGACGCTCCCCAGGCAGCTCGGGCAACTGCTCGTGATGAGCTTCGACGGCCGGGAGGCGCCCGACTACATCCGCCGGCGGCTGCGCAGCGGCGAGGGGACGGGCGTGATCCTGTTCGGCAACAACGTGACCGACGCGCGCTCGCTGAAGGCGCTGACGGCGACGCTTCAGCGCTCCGCCCGCGACCGGGCGCTGGTGGCGGTGGACCAGGAGGGCGGCGAGATCCGCAGCGTCGGCTTCGCCGCGCCCGCCTCCGGGCAGCCCGCGCTCGCG
>JBPCKX010000125.1:0-3539 GCA_051003875.1 Thermoleophilaceae bacterium | reverse complement strand
ACGCCGGGCTCGTCGAGCGTCTCGAACGGGCTGCGGTCGATGATGCCGTGCTCGATGTAGCGCGCGAAGAACTTGCCCTCGACGTCGTCGCGCGAGAAGCCGAGCGCCGTCTGGGTGAGGTCGTTGGTCCCGAAGGAGAAGAAGTCGGCCTGCCCGGCGATCCGGTCGGCGAGGCAGCACGCCCGCGGAAGCTCGATCATCGTCCCCACGCTCAGCTCGAGCGAGGCTCCGCCCTCGGCGAGGACGGTGCGCTCGATCAGATCGCGCATGCACCCGAGCTCCTTCTCGTAGGCGACCAGCGGGACCATGATCTCGAGCCGCGGCGCCTCGCCGCTGCGCTCACGGACCGCCAGCGCCGCGCGGGTGATCGCCGCGACCTGCATCTCGCAGATCTCGGGGTGGAGGATCGCGAGCCGGCAGCCGCGCGTCCCGAGCATCGGGTTCGACTCCTGCAGCGCGTGCACGCGCTCGAGCGTGCGCTCGAGGTCTGGGAGGTCGGAGGTCTGCTCGATCCGGGCGCGCTCGAGCTCCGTGGCCACCTCCTCGAGCGCGGGCAGGAACTCGTGCAGCGGCGGGTCGAGCAACCGGATCGTCACCGGCAGCCCGCGCATCTCGGCGAACAGCCCCTCGAAGTCGCGCTGCTGCAGCGGCAGCAGCTCGGCGAGGGCGCCGCGACGCTCTGACTCCGTGCGGGCCGTGATCATGGCGCGCATCCTCGGCTGGCGGTCGGCCGCCAGGAACATGTGCTCGGTGCGGCAGAGACCGATGCCCTCGGCGCCGAGCTCGCGCGCCTTGCGGGCGTCCTCTGGCGTGTCGGCGTTCGCGCGCACGCGCAGCCGCCTGATCTGATCGGCCCACCCGAGCACGGTGCGGAACTCCTGCGTCCACTCGGGCTCTGAGAGCGGGACGTCGTCGGTCGTGACCTCGCCCGTCGTGCCGTTGATCGACAGCGGGTCCCCGCGCCGCAGCACCGTCGACCCGACCCGCACCTCGCCCGCGGCGGGGTCGATCTCGAGGCTCGAGGCCCCGGAGACGCAGGGCCTCCCCATCCCGCGGGCCACCAGCGCGGCGTGGCTCGCCTTGCCGCCCTCCGAGGTCACGATCCCGCGCGCGGCGAAGAAGCCCGCCACGTCCGCCGCCTCGGTGAACGGGCGTACGAGCACGACCGCCCGTCCCTCCTCGGCCGCCGCGACCGCCTCGGCAGCGGTGAAGACGATCGCGCCCTTCGCCGCGCCGGGCGACGCGTTCACGCCGCGCGCGAGCACCGAGTACTCCGCGTCGCGCGCGAAGGTCTCGTGCAGCAGGGCCTCGAGGCCGCCGGCGTCGATCGTGCGCAGCGCGCCCCCGCGGTCGAGCAGCCCCTCCGCGACGGCGTCGACCGCGAAGCGCACCGCGGCCTGGGCGGGTCGCTTCGCCGTGCGCGTCTGGAGCATGAACAGGCGCCCCTCCTCGACCGTGAACTCGGTGTCCTGCATGTCGCGGTAGTGGCGCTCGAGCGTGCCCAGGATCTCGATCAGCTCGCCGTGGGCGCCGGGCATCAGCTCGGCCATCGCGGAGATGTCGAGCGGGGTGCGCACGCCCGAGACGACGTCCTCCCCCTGGGCGTTGACGAGGAAGTCGCCGGAGGGCTCGGGGGCGCCCGTGATCTCGTCGCGCGAGAAGGCGACGCCCGAGCACGAATCCTCGCCCTTGTTGCCGAAGACCATCTGCTGCACGTTGACGGCCGTCCCCCACTCGTCGGGGATGTGGCTGATGCGCCGGTACTCGACAGCCCGCTCGCCCATCCACGAGTCGAACACGGCGCGGATCGCCTGGGTGAGCTGCTCGCGCGCGTCCTGCGGGAAGGGCTCGCCGGTTCGCTCACGGTAGAGCGACTTGAGGTCCTCGACGAGCCGCTCGAGGTCCTCGGCACAGAGCTCCGTGTCGAGCTGCACCCCGGCGCTGCGCTTGCGCGCGGCGATGGCGCGCTCGATCGCCTCCCCCGGAACCCCGCGGCAGACGTTGCCGAACATCTGCACGAAACGCCGGTAGGAGTCCCAGGCGAAGCGCGCGTTGCCCGTCGTGCGGGCGAGGCTCGCGACCGCGGCGTCGCTCAGCCCGAGGTTGAGCACGGTATCCATCATCCCCGGCATCGACTCGCGCGCGCCCGAGCGCACGGAGACCAGCAGCGGGTCGGCGGGGTCGCCGAGCCGCTTCCCCGCCATCTGCTCAAGCCGGGCGAGTGCTTCGTCGACCTGCTCGGCGAGCTCCGCCGGCTCGCTGCGGCCGGCGTCCATGTAGGCCACGCACGCCTCGGTGGTGATCGTGAAGCCTGCCGGGATCCGCGCCGGGCCGAGCAACCGAGTCATCTCCGCCACTCCGGCGCCCTTGCCGCCGAGCTTCTCGCGCATGTCGCCCGACCCCTCCGAGAAGTCGTAGACGAGCTTTGTGCCGGCGGCGACGGCCACTGAGGGTTGCAGTCTATTGCCCGGAGCGGCGAGACTTGGGCGCATGCCCGCGCACGAGATATTCCTGGCCCGCCACGGCGAGACCGAGTGGAGCCTCAACGGACGCCACACCGGGACGACGGACATCCCGCTGACCGAGAACGGCCGCCGCCACGCGCGGGCGCTCGGGACGCGCCTTCAGGGCCGGGACTTCGCTGCCGTCTTCACGAGCCCGCTGAGCCGCGCGGCCGAGACCTGCCGGCTGGCGGGCCTCGGAGAGCGGGCCGTCGAGCGCAGCGAGCTGCTCGAGTGGAACTACGGCGAGTACGAGGGCCGCACGACCGCGGACATCCGCGAGACCGTGCCGGGATGGACGGTCTGGAGCGGCGAGATCCCGGGCGGCGAGACGGCCGCCGAGGTCGGCGCCCGCTGCGACGCGCTGATCGAGGAGATGGTCGAGATCGACGGGGACGTCGCGTGCTTCGCCCACGGGCACCTGCTGCGCGTCCTCGGCGCGCGCTGGATCGGGATCGATCCCGAGCGCGGTGCGAACCTCGCCCTCTCGACCGGCACGCTCAGCGTGCTCGGCTGGGAGCGGGTCAACAGGACGCTCCGACTCTGGAACGACGGCGGGCATATCGGCTGAGGGTCAGGGGTGGTCGCGCCGGAACGCGTGTGGCGTCTGCGGCGGGCAAAACCTCGGCAGCACACCGGCGCGCCCCCACCTGCCGAGGTTATGACCACCCCCCGGGCGAAACCTCGGCAGCTCACCGCCGGGCCGCACCTGCCGAGGTTATGACCGCTCGTGGAGCCCGACGGTTGCGGGCCTGGAGTTGCGGCTCGAGGCTCGCTCAGGCCGCCACGCGCGGCAGCCGGACGTGGGCGTGGTGCTCGAGCGTCTCGCCGAGGGCCCGATCGACCTGCCCGAGCGATACGTCGGCCGCCTCGGGGCCGTCCGCCAGCGGTCGCGAGAGCGCGGCGACGAGGAAGCCGTGCGCCTCGGCGGTGAGCGGGAACGAACCGGCCTCGCAGCTCGCGCAGACCACGCCGCCCGCCGCGGGCGAGAACCCCGTCAGGTGCTCACGCTCCCCGCAGGTCGCGCACGAGGCGAGC
>JBPCKX010000124.1:0-6266 GCA_051003875.1 Thermoleophilaceae bacterium | reverse complement strand
CGAGAGGCGCGTGAGACCGTGCTCGGCGGCGAGCTCCGCGAGCCGCGCGAAGTGCGGGCGGCTGCTCTCCGGCTGCTCGGTGAAGGGCGGCATCGTCATCAACCCCGAGACCGGGACCGGGCAGGCGGCGATGAAGCCCGCGAGCTCCTCCGGCGCGATCCCCGCCTTGCCCGGCTCGCCGGCGACGTTGACCTGCACGAAGACCTCCCGCGCGCCGTGCCGCGCGAGCCGGGCGAGCGCCGAGGAGGAGGCCACGGAGTGGATCACCCGCGCGAGCGGAGCCACGTCTGAGACCTTGCGGCTCTGAAGCGCCCCGATGAAGTCCCACTCGAACAGGTCCCCGTGCAGGGCGTGCTTTCCCACCAGATCCTGCGCCCTGCTCTCGCCGACGAGCCACACGCCGGCCTCGGCCAGCGCCGGGAGCTGTGCGGCCGGGAGGTACTTCACGGCGGCGCACACCTCGACCTCGGCGGGATCGCGACCCGCAGCGGCGATGCGCTCACGCACGCGCTCGAGGTTCGCGCGCACGCGCGCGGGATCGATCTCGCCGATCTCGCGCCTCACGCGACCCGTTCGATGATCGCGGCCTGGCGGCCGGTCACGCCGGCGTCGCGGCGGTGGGAGAAGAAGAGGTCCGCGCGGCAGCTCGTGCACAGGTCCACGTGCTCGACGCGCTCGACCCCCGCGGCGCGCAGCTTCGCCTCGGCGACCACGCGCAGGTCGAGCATCCCGTCCCCTCCGGCGCCTTCGATCCCGGCGAACGCGCCGAGCACGTCGGCGCCGACCTCGTAGCAGCAGCGCCCGATCCCGGGCCCGACGGCCGCGACGGGGGGCTCGCCGAATGCGGCCACCCCCCGCTCGACGATCCCCGCGGCGAGCCCCCGCCAGCCGCAGTGGAGGATCGCGACCCGTCGTTCGGTCGCCAGCGCCACGGGCAGGCAGTCCGCAACCAGCACGAGCAGCCCGAGGCCGGGACTCTCGGTGACGTGCCCGTCGACCGGGCGCACGTCGTCGCCGCGCTGACCAGCGAAGCCGCCCGCGCGCGGCGGCGCTCTCCACTCGGCGAGCTCGGCCCCGTGTACCTGATGACCGGTAGCGATCTGCCGGCCCTCGAGGCCGACCGCGTCCGCGAGGAGCTCGCGATTGCGCGTCACGCGGGCGGGGTCGTCGCCTGTCTGCATCCCCAGGTTGAGCGAGCTGTAGGCGCCCTCGCTGACCCCGCCGGCGCGCGTCGTGAAGGCGACGCGCGCCCCGGGCAGCGCGAGCTCGATCACCGCGAGGCGCCCGCGGCCTCCCGCGCGAGCGCCAGCGCCGTGCTCAGCTCGTTTTCGCGTCCGGAGAGCTCTCCGTCGAGCTTTCGCCGCAGCGTCTCACGCAGGGCGAGGCCGATCGCGGGCGACTCCGGGATGCCCGCCGCGAGCATGTCTGCGCCCGAGATCTCGAGCCCCACCAGGCTGAGCCCGACGGTGTAGCGCAGGACGCGCTCCTCGGGGGCTCCGAGCGCGAGCGCGAGCGCCAGGGCCTCCGCCGGCTCCCGTTCGAGCAGCTCGTGCAGCTCCGAGTCCCGCAGCGGGACGCGCAGCTTCTCGGCGAGCCCGGCGGCGATGCCGGCGGCCCGCAGCACGGCATCGCGCTCGGCGGCCTCGAGCCCGAGCCCTCCCACCCACTCCTCGACCCCGGCGCGAGGACCGGGCTCGACCCCGACGCGAGGACCGGGCTCGACCCCGGGCCGGTGGGCGATGAGCGCCGCGAGGGCGGTCAGCGCCAGGCGCGCGCGCGCCTCCAGCGCCGCGAGCCTGGCGCCGGCCACCAGCTCCGGATCGGCCTTGACGGCAGGCTGCAGGGCACGGTCGATCCCGAGCTCGCCGAGCCGCGCGACCGCTGCCGCGGCCTCGCGCTCGGACAGCAGGTCGAGCAGCTCGACGCCGACCCGCACGCCGGAGACGGTCTCGAGCGCCCCCGCCGCGACGGCCGCCCGCGCCAGCCGCTCGGTCTCGTCGTCGAGGGCGAACCCCAGGCGGCTCTCGTAGCGCAGCGCGCGCAGCAGGCGCGTCGGATCGTCGAGAAAGCTCGCGGGGTGAAGTACCCGGATCAGCCCGGCGTCGAGGTCGGCCTGGCCGCCGAGCGGGTCGTAGAGCCGGCCGAGGTCCTCGCCCGTGAGCCCGATCGCCATCGCGTTGATCGTGAAGTCGCGCCTGCCGAGGTCCTCACCGAGCGGCGCCGGCTCGACCGCCGGGAGGGCTCCGGGGCTCTCGTAGGTCTCTCTGCGGGTGGTCGCCAGGTCGACCACCAGCCCTCCCGCTCGCACGGTCGCGGTGGCGAACTCGTCATGGACGACCGAGCTCCCCCCCAGTCGCTCCGCGAGCACGGTCGCCGCCGCCGCGGCCCCGTCCGCCAGGGCGAGGTCAAGGTCGGCCGAGCTCTCGCCGCGGAGCAGGTCGCGGACCGCGCCGCCGACGAGGTGACAGGGTGTTCCAAGCCCGTCGAGCGCGGGCAGCAGCTCGCTCATTCCCGGCAGTGCAGCGAGCCGGGCACGCACGTCGGTGATCACCGGCCAGCCGACCCGGGTCTAGAAGCGGGCGGCGCGGCGCAGGCGCCCGTAGCCGCGCTGCGCGACGGTGACGCCGCGGCGGTCGACGATCCTGACGATGTCCCCGCGATCGTCCCAGACCCGGCGTCGCAGGCAGGCATAGAGACGGGCGCCGCGCCGGCGTACGCGCCGCGAGCCTCGCAGGCAGCCGGTGTAGACCCGCAGCGAGCGCCGCGCTCCGAGCTTCCCGCGCCCGAGCCTGATCCGCCTGCCGCCGCGGTCGCGCAGGGTGGCGCCCCGCAGCCGCACGGCCTTGCGGCCGGTGTTGCGGATCACGACGCTCTCCCTCGACCCGCCGCGCGGGCGGATCTTGACGATCCGTAGCCTGCGCAAGGGCGATCGCGCACCCGGCCCGCTGCCCCTGCAGCCCCCGGCGGCGTGGCGGGCCAGCTCGCGCCTGACCGCATCGCGAAACCCGGGGGCGTAGGCGTCGGTGTCGGTCCCGGTGGCCGCCAGCGCCCCCCGGAGCCGCGCGGGGGTGAACGCGCACGGAGTGATGGTCCCGGCCGGCTGGCGCTGCCAGTCGCCGAAGACCGCGCCGAAGTCGTCGACCGGCGCGGCTGCGGCGGGCGCGCCCGGGAGCAGCGCGAGCGCCGCCGCCGCGACGGCGAGCACGAAGGCTCTGCAGAAGCTCATCGGCTACAGCCTGACAGGGATTCCGGCATCCTGCATGATCTTCTTCGCCTCGCCGACCGTGAAGGCACCGTAGTGGAAGATCGACGCGCACAGGACGGCATCCGCTCCACCGGCTTCGACCGCCGCGACGAGATGCTCCAGCGTGCCCGCCCCCCCCGACGCGATTACCGGCACGTCGACCGCGTCCGCGACCCGCCGCGTCAGCGCAAGCTCGTAGCCGTCCTCCGTGCCGTCGCGGTCCATGCTCGTCAGCAGGATCTCGCCGGCGCCGCGCGCAGCTCCCTCGCGGGCCCATTCGACCGCTTCCAGCCCGGTCTGCGCCCGGCCGCCCTGGACGACGACCTCGTAGCCCGAGCCCGGGCCGCCGTCGGCCGCGGCCGGTGCGCCGTCGCGGCGGCGAGCATCGATGGCGAGGACGACGCACTGGGTCCCGAACACCGCCGCGAGCTCGCCGATCAGCTCCGGGCGCGCGACGGCGGCGGAGTTGACCGCGACCTTGTCCGAGCCCGCGTCGAGCACCGCCTGCGCGTCTGAGACCGACCGGATCCCGCCGCCGATCGTGAACGGGATGAAGACCTCGTCGGCGCACCGCCGCGCGAGCTCGGCGACCGTGTCGCGGCGCTCGTGCGAGGCGGTGATGTCGAGGAACACGATCTCGTCGGCCCCTTCCTCCTGGTAGCGCGCGGCGAGCTCGACCGGGTCGCCGGCGTCGCGGATCTCGACGAAGTTCGTGCCCTTGACGACGCGCCCCTTGTCGACGTCGAGGCAGGGGATGACGCGTTTTAGGAGCATCGCGTGACGGTAGCGCTACCGCTCCGCTACCCGGGCGGTGCCGTGGGAGCGTCCTCGTCGGCGGCTTCCCCCGGCGCGAGCGCGGCCTGTCCCGCGGCGATCGTGAAACGCCCCTCGTAGAGTGCCTTGCCGCAGATCACTCCGGCCAGGTTGTCGAGGCCCAGCTCGCTCAGGTCGTTCAGGTCGGTCAGCGAGCTCACCCCGCCGGAGATCACGAAGCTGCCCTCGACGACGGCCGCGATCCGCCGCACCTCGTCGAGGTCGACCCCCTCGAGCATCCCGTCGCGGTCGGCGTTGGTGCAGACGAAGCGGGTCGCACCCTGGTGCTGGAGGCGGTCGATCAGCTCCTCTGCGGTGATCCGGGTCGCGCGCGTCCAGCCCGCGACGGAGACGTGGCCGCCGCGCACATCGACCCCCACCAAGACGCGCGATCCCCACCGCTCGAGCGCGGCGCAGAGCAGCTCCGGGTCGGTGTATGCGGCCGTTCCCACCACGACGCGATCGGCGCCCGCCTCGAAGGCGGCGCCGATCGCCTCGAGCGAGCGCAGGCCGCCGCCGTACTGGACCGGCACGCCGAGATCGCGCACCATCCGCTCGAGCTGGACGAGGTTGACCGGCCTGCCCTCGAGCGCCCCGTCGAGGTCGACCACATGAAGCTCTCGCGCGCCCGCCTCCACGAACGCGCGCGCCGCCGCGAGCGGATCGTCCGAGTAGACGGTCTCCTGCTCGAAGTAGCCCTGGCGCAGGTTCACGGCGCGGCCGTCGCGGATGTCGACGGCCGGCAGGAGGATCATGCCGGAGCCCGCGCGCACATACGCGCGAAGCCGGCGAGCAGCTCGAGCCCGTCGGGGCCCGACTTCTCGGGGTGGAATTGGGTGCCGTAGACCGGGTGGCGCCCCACCACGCTCGTGAACTCGCTCCCGTAGCTCGCGACTCCGATCACGTCCTCCTCGTGCGCGGGGCGGACCGTGAAGGAGTGCACGTGGTAGAAGGCGCACGGCTCGGGGAGCCCCGCCGTGAGCGGCGAGTCGCGCCGCCACGAGACGGGGTTCCAGCCGATCTGGGGGATCTTCAGCCCGGGCGCCTCGAGGGCTGCGACCCTCCCCTCGAGCAGGCCGATTCCCTCGGCGCCGCCGAGCTCGGTGGTCCCCTCGAAGAGGAGTTGCATGCCGAGGCAGAGGCCGAGGATCGGCACGTCCTGCGCGCGGCGCTCCGCCAGCAGCCCGTCGAGCCCGCGCGCGCGGACCGCCTCCATTGCCCGCGGGAACGCGCCGACGCCGGGGAGCACGACCCCGTCGGCGGCCCTGATCGCGTCGTGGTCACTCGTGATCACCGCCCGCACGCCGACGTGAGAGAACGCCTTCTCGACCGAGCGCAGGTTGCCCATCCCGTAGTCGAGGATCGCGACGGTCCTCACAGCAGGCCCTTGGTGGACGGGACGCCGCGCTCGTCGGGGTCGATCGACACCGCCTCGCGCAACGCGCGGGCGAACGCCTTGAACGCGCTCTCCGCGATGTGGTGTGCGTTCGTCCCGCGCTCGATCGTGAGGTGCAGCGTCAGCTTCGCCGAGCCCGCGACGGCGCGCATGAACTCCTCCACCAGATCGGTCTCGAAACCCGCTATCGCTCCCGCCCCGAGCTCACCCTCGAAGGCCGCGTGCGGCCGGCCCGAGAGGTCTATCGCGCAGGCCGCGCGCGCCTCGTCCATGGGGACGACCGCGTGGCCGTAACGGCGGATCCCGCGGCGGTCCGCCAGCGCCTCGTCGAGCGCCTGGCCCAGCGCGATCCCGGTGTCCTCGACGGTGTGGTGGGCGCCCGTCTCGAGGTCACCCTCGACCTCCAGGTCGAGGTCGAGGCGCCCGTGCCGGGCGACGGCGTCGAGCAGGTGGTCGAAGAACCCGACACCGGTCGAGCGCGACCCCTCCCCCGTCCCCTCGAGCACCAGCGAGAGGCGGATGTCCGTCTCGCCCGTCCGGCGGGCTATCTCCGCCCGGCGCGTCACGCGCGGTACTCCATCGACTCGGCGTGGACCGGGAGGCCCTCGGCGCGGGCGAGCGCGGCGCCCGCGGGCGCCAGGCGCCCGGCGGCGGCGCCGGGGAAGGAGACGCGCGCCATCCGGCGGCGGAAGGTCGCCGCCGAGAGCGCGCTCTGAAAGCGCGCAGCACCCCCGGTGGGGAGCACATGGTTGGAGCCGGCGACGTAGTCACCGAAGGCGGTCGCGGCGCGGGCGCCGACGAACAGGCAGCCCG
>JBPCKX010000123.1:0-12442 GCA_051003875.1 Thermoleophilaceae bacterium | reverse complement strand
CCTTCGGCCTCGCGCTCTGTCTGCTCGAGCACCCCGCGGGCGGCGGTCAGCGCCAGCTCGGACTCGGCGCGCGCGGCCTGCGCCGTCTCGCGCTCGCGCGTGAGCTCCGCGAGCGCCGCCCGCAGGCGCTCCTCGCGGCCACCTTCGAGCTGCTCGAGCTCCGCTTCGAGCCCGGCGATGCGCTCCGCGCAGGCGGGATCGTCGGGTCGTGCGAGCTTCGCTTCGAGCCCGGCGAGCTGATCCTGTCCGCGCTGTCGCGCGTCGTCCGAGGCCTGCGCATGGTCGCGGGCGCGCTCGAGCCGCATCGCGATCCGGTCGGCCGCCGAGCGCGCCGCGAACAGGCGCGCCTGCTGCTCCTCGCGCTCGCGTGCCACCTTCGCGAAGGCCTGCTCGGCCGCTTCGCGGCGGGTCGCGACCGCGGCGAGCAGCCGCTCGGCCTCGTCGCGCTCGGCACGCGCAGCGGCCGCCGCCGCCTCGGCCCCGGCGAGCTCGGCGCGCACCGTTCTGACGCTGTCCCCGCAGAGCACATGGCGTGCCTCCGAGGTCTGGCGCTGGAGCCGCTCGTGGAGCTGCGCGGCCTCCGCCTGACGCTTCAGCGGCCGCAGCCTGGCCCGCGCCTCGCGGGCGAAGGCGAGGGGGCGGGAAAAGTTCCCGCCGGTGCGCTCCAGCTTGAGCTGCGCGCGGCGACGGCGGCGGCGGTGCTTGCCGAGCCCCGCGGCCTCCTCGATCAGCAGCCGCCGCTCACGCGGGCGCGAGAGCACGATCGCCTCCACCCTGCCCTGCGAGACGACCGAGTGCATCTCCTTTCCCAGGCCGCTGTCGGAGAGCACCTCGGCGACGTCGGCGAGGCGGCAGCGCGCACCGTTGAGGCGGTACTCCCCGTCACCCGAGCGGTCGAGCCGGCGGACGATCGAGATCTCCGAGAACTCGCTCTGCAGCCGATCGTCGGAGCCCGTGTTGTCGATCACGACCTCGACCTCTGCCGCGCTCGAGCCCTTGATGCCGTGACCGCCGGCGAAGATCACGTCCTTCATCGTCTGGCCGCGCACTGCGAGCGGGCTCTGCTCGCCGAGCGCCCACAGCACGGCGTCGGTGATGTTCGACTTGCCCGAGCCGTTGGGTCCGACGACCACCCCCACCCCCGGCGAGAACTCGAGCGTCGTGCGGTGCGGGAAGGACTTGAAGCCCTTCATCGTGATCGAGCGCAGGTGCATCATTCGCCCCCGTCGAGCACGTCGAGAGCGAGCAGGGCGGCCTCCTGCTCGGCGCTCTTCTTGCTGGTTCCCTCGCCGCGCCCGAGCTCGCGCCCGTCGACCTCGGCGACGGCCACGAAGCTGCGCTCGTGGGCGGGGCCCTGCTCGGACTCGATCGTGTAGACGACGACCTGCGCGCGGCGCGCGAGGCGCTCCTGCAGCACAGACTTGTAGTCGACCGGGTGCTCGAGCGACTCCTCGATCCGCTCGGAGAAGGCGCTCACGACCGCCGGCGCGACGCGCTCGAACCCGAACGCCGTGTAGGCCGCGCCGATCACCGCCTCGCACACCGAGGCCAGCACCCGCTCGCTCGCGACGAGCATCGCGAAGCTGCGCCCCGAGCTGTCGGGCGCGCGCGCGGCGAGCCTGTCGGGCACCCCGATCTCGACGGCGACGCGCGCACACGCCGCGCCGCTCACGGCCTGCGCGCGCAGCTTCGTCAGCCGCCCCGCGCCGTGGCGCTCGAAGCGGGGGTAGAGGTGCGTCGACACCGCGAGGCTCAAGACGACGTCACCCAGGAACGCGAGCCGCTCGTAGCTCTCGGAGCGGTGATCGACCCACGAGGCGTGCGTGAACGCCTGCCGCGCGAGGGGCTCGGGCAGCAGGTCGAGCAGGTCGGCAAGGCTCTCGCCTCCCTCAGCCCTGGGTGTCCGGGGCATGTGCGGAGACGAAGTCGGCGGCCTGGCCGACGGTGAGGATCTTCGCGGCCTCCTCGTCGGGGATGCGGATTCCGTAGACATCCTCGAGCTCGACCGTGAGCGACAGCAGGTCGAGCGAGTCCGCCTCCAGATCCTCCCGGAAGCGGGTGCCCTCCTCGATCAGCGCGGGATCGATCTCGAGCTCCGAGGCGAGGTGCTCGCGCACGCGATCGATCACCTGCGCCCGGCCCATGCTCGAGATATCGGAGCTCAACTCGCCCCGCGCGGTTCGTCGGTCATCTCGGCGACGCTACCAACGGGGCCGGATCGCAAAGCCCCGGCGGCCGCCAGCGCGGCCGCCGTGCGGCCGACCATGTCCTCGTCGGCCGCCCGCCGGGCGAGCCGCACGGCGCTCGCGATCCCCGCCGGGCCGGAGCTTCCGTGCGCGAGCACGACGGGCTTGCGCACGCCGAGCAGGATCGCGCCCCCGACCCGCTCGGGATCGAGCTGGTCGCGCACGCGGGCGACGGCGCCGCGGATCAGCAGGCCGCCCAGGCGCGAGACGACCCCCGCGCGGACGGCATCGCCGATCGCGTCGCGGACGGTGCGCGAGGCGCCCTCCATCGCCTTCAGCGCGACGTTGCCCGTGAAGCCGTCGGTGACGACGACCGTCGCCCGCGCGCGTGGCACGTCGAACCCCTCGACGTTGCCGACGAAGTTGAGCGACCCGGAGGCGAGTCGCGCGTGCGCGTCGATCACCTCGGGGGTGCCCTTCGCCGGCTCCTCCCCGACCGACAGCAGGCCGACCGTCGGCCGCGCGAGGCCCATCACGGTCTCCATGAAGGCGACGCCCATGTGGGCGTACTGGACGAGCCGCTCGGGCCGCACCTCGACGCTGGCGCCCGCGTCGAGCAGGAGCACGGGACCGCCGGGAACCGGGAGCAGTGCCGCCAGCGCGGGGCGGTGGACGCCGCGGATGCGCTTGACGCTGACGGTCGCCGCCGCGAGCGTCGGACCGGTGCTGCCGGCCGAGACGAGCGCGTCCGCGCGCCCGTCGGCGACGGCCCCGGCGGCCTGGACGATCGATGCCTCCGGCTTGCGCCGGACCGCGCTCACGGGCTCCTCGTCGCCCCCGATCGCGGTCGGCGCGTCGACCACGTTCGCTGCGCCGCCGAGCGCGGCCGCCGGACCGAAGAGCAGCACGTCGACGGCGGCGATCCGCGCTCCCTCGGCGACCGTCGCGGGACCGCCGTCCGCCCCGTTCGCGTCGAGCGCGATCACGGCGGTGGCGCCGGCGCTACTCGTCGTCTGCCGTCGCGGCCGTCCGCACGACGACCTCGCGACCGGCATATGTGCCGCACTCGCCGCAGACGCGGTGGGGAATGCGTGCCGCCCCGCAGCGCGGGCAGCGGGCGAGGGTGGGGGCCTCGATCTTGTGCTGCGAGCGGCGCTTGTTGGTGCGCGCGTGGGACTGTCTCTGCTTGGGAACCGCCATGGCGGCGCCAGAGGCTAGCAGTCGGCCTCGGCGCTGCGCCACTGTGGCGCGTCCGGCAGATCGTCGAGCTTCAGCTCGGAGAGCTTCGCCCAGCGCGGGTCGCGCTCCGGCTCGTGGGCGTGCTCGGGGTCGTGGTTGAGGTTCTCACCGCAGACCGCGCACAGCCCGGCGCAGTCCTCTTCGCAGAAGATCTGCGCGGGGAGGGCGAGCGCGAGCGCGTCGCGCGCCCACGCGCGCAGGTCGAGCGCGGCGTCCTCGACGTAGGGGGAGCGCAGCTCCTCGGCGTCGCCCGGCTGGTCGATCTCGCGGGCGTCCACATCGATACCCGCCGCCGCGGCCTCCAGGCAGCGCATGCACGGCCCGCCCAGGCGCGTGGAGAAACGCAGGCGCAGGGCGTGGCCGGCCATCGTGCGCGAGACGTCGAGCGTGGCGGTCGCCCGGCCGCCGGCCGCGTAGGACCGGCCACCGTAGGAGAGCTCGTCGACCGGCACCTCGAGCTCGATCGAACGTGCCTCCCCCGCCGAGAGGCGCAGCGTGCCGAGGTCGAAGCTGTCAGCCGGCCGGGACACCGAAAACGACGATAGCGGCCGGCGGCCGCGGACCCTCGGGGACCTGTGGCGGCTGAGCAGTTCCCGCCCGAGCCCGGAGCGGGCGGGAGGCAGGCGCCCTCACTCGCACGGAGTGGAGCGGGGCGGGAGGCAAGCCTGCCAAGGACGCAGGGAGCGAAGCGTGCTCCGCACGCAAGCGACCGAGGACACCGGCAGGCGCCGCCTCCCGCCCCGCTCCTCAGACTTCGGCTTCTTCGCGCCCCTGCAACCGGTCGCGGCCACGCTGCACCGCGGCGGTGAACTTCTCGAGGTTGATCTCGAGCGTGTTGAGGATGTCGTCGGCGTAGTCCTCCGCCCCGAGGCGGATCTCGCGCTCGCGCGCGCGGGCGTCCTCGACGATCTCCTCCGCCTGACGCTCGGCCTGCTTGACGACCTCTTCATCGGCGATCAGGCTGATCTGCTCCTCGCGCGCTTCCTTGACGATCCGTTCGGCCTCGCGCTTGGCCTCGGCGAGCATCTCCTGGCGCTCCTTGACGATCCAGCGTGCCTGCTTGATCTCCTCGGGGATCGTGGCGCGCATCTGGTCGAGGATCGCGTAGATCTCCTCCTTGTCGACGCGGACCTGATCGGTCAGCGGCACCGGCTTCGCGTTGTGGACGGTGTCGTCGAGCTTGTCGATCAGTACGAGGACGTCCATCAGAGCGTTCCTCCCCGGATCGTCCCGCCGCGCGGCTCGCCGGCCGTCGCGGGCCGCCCGCGGCGTGGCGGACGGAGGCGGGGGCGGCTGCTGGCCGGCTGAGAGAAGCGTGTGTGCATCGACATGGGCCTCAGATGTTCTCAGTTCGAGGGCGGCTGAGCGCTTCCTGCACGCGAACCGCCACTGCTGGAGACACGAGACCCGTCAGATCGCCCCCGAAGGTCGCCAGCTCCTTCACCCCGCTCGAGCTGAGGAACGTGAACTGCGGCGCGGCGAAGAGGTAGAGGCTCTCGATGTCCGGTGCCATCTTTCGGTTCAGCTGGTTCATCTCGAACTCGTACTCGAAGTCCGATATCGCCCGCAGTCCCTTCACGATGGCCTTGGCCCCATTCTCCCGGGCAAAATCGACCAGCAGCGTATCAAAGGATTTTACCTGCACATTCGAGAGATTCGCAAGCTCGGTCTCGAGGAACCCGACCCGCTCCTCGGCGGTGAAGACGGTCTTGCGCTTGCGCACGGGATGGTCGACGACCCCGACAACCACGCGGTCGAACACATGCGCGGCGCGGCTGATGATGTCGAGGTGCCCGAGCGTGACCGGGTCATAGGAGCCGGGACACACCGCCGTCCCGCCGTTCTTCGGCTGCTCGACCGCGCCGGCGTTCACCCCCCACCCCCGAGGTGAACTGCGATCCGCGTGTCCCCGTAGGTCCGCTCCCGCACGAGCGGGAACGGCAGGGCGAGCGGTCTGCGCTTGTCGGATTCGGTCACGATGCGGGCGTTCTCGGCGAGAATCGGTGGCAGCCGCTCGGCGAGCGGGGTCGCCAGGCGGTTCGCGGCATCATAGGGCGGGTCGATCAACACGAGCTCGAAGCGAGGGGCGCCGGCGACCTCCGCGAGGAAGGCGAGCGCCTCGCGCCGGTGGACGGTGCCCGCCCGCGCGAGCGCGCTCAGGTTGGCCTCGACCGCCGTAACCGCGCGCCGCGAGCTGTCGACGAAGACCGCCTCCGCGGCCCCGCGCGAGAGCGCTTCGATCCCGAGCGCGCCCGAGCCCGCGAAGAGATCGAGGACACGCAGGCCGGAGACGTCGCCGAGAATCGAGAAGAGCGCCTCGCGCACGCGGTCCGCGGTGGGGCGGACCGTGGGACCGGAGGGAGCGGCGAGGCGGCGCCCGCGCAACTCCCCCGCGATGACCCTCACGCGGAGGTCCTCGGGCGGCGGGGGACGGCGGGTTGCACAGGCGGAAGCTATCCCTTCGGCGGCGCCATCCCGCGCCGTCCCCCGGACCCCCGGACGAACCCCGGTCGGCGGTCAACCGCGCGGGGGTGAACGAGCCGCCGTCCTGACTTCACTCCCCGGGCGGGGTCAAACCGGGACAGCGCTCCCGCGCCGCCGCCCTACGCCGGGATCGGGTCGCGCTCGGAGCCGAAGCGCGCGACCGTCGCCTCGCGCAGCAGCGCGTGCTCGGGCGCGGCAAGCGCGGGGTCGCCGTCGAGCAGCTCCTCGGCGCGGGCGCGGGCGGTCTCGAGCAGCTCGGCGTCGTCGGGCAGGCGCGCGGCGCGAAACTCGGGCAGGCCGCTCTGGCGCGTGCCGAGCACCTCCCCGGCGCCGCGCAGCCGCAGGTCGATCTCGGCGAGGCGGAAGCCGTCGCGCTCGGCGGCGAGCGCCTTCAGGCGCGGCAGCTTCGGGTCGCCGAAGGCGATGCAGAGCGAGCTGTGCCCACCGCGCCCCACCCGCCCGCGGAGCTGGTGTAGCTGGGAGAGGCCGTAGCGCTCCGCGGCCTCGATCAGCATCACGGTGGCGTTCGGCACGTCGATCCCGACCTCGACGACGCTCGTCGCGACCAGCACGTCGGCGTCGCCGGCGGCGAAGCTGCGCATCGCCTCCTGCTTGGCGGCGGGCGGCATCTGACCGTGGATGAGGGCGACCCGCCGGCCGCGCATCTCGGTGCGCTCGAGCCGCTCGGCCTCGACGGTCGCCGCCTTCGCCTGCAGCGCCTCCGACTCCTCGACGAGCGGGCAGACGACGAAGCACTGGCGGCCCGCGTCGATCTCCTCGCGGATGCGCTCGTAGGCGCGCGCGCGGGCCCGGGCGCCGTCGACGACGTGCGTCTCGACCGGTCGGCGACCGGCGGGAAGCTCGCGCAGGACGGTCGCATCGAGGTCGCCGTAGGCGGTCAGCGCCAGGGTGCGCGGGATCGGCGTCGCCGTCATGTGCAGGGTGTGGGGAACGAGGTCGCTCGCCGCCTTCGCGTCGAGCGCTGCGCGCTGACGGACGCCGAAGCGGTGCTGCTCGTCGACGACGGCGACGGCGAGGTCGCGCAGCTCGACGGTCGGCTCGATCAGCGCGTGGGTGCCGACAGCCAGGCCCAGCTCGCCCGAGGCGAGGCGCCCGAGGGTCTCGCGCCGGCGCGCGGCGCCGGTCGAGCCGGTCAGCAGCTCGACCGGCACGGCTCCCCCGAGCAGGCGGTCGAGCGTCAACAGGTGCTGCTCGGCGAGCGTCTCGGTGGGCGCCATCAGCATCGCCTGGCGGCCGCCCTCGACCGCGCGCAGCATCGCGTGCAGCGCGACGACCGTCTTGCCGCTGCCGACCTCTCCCATCAACAGGCGCTGCATCGGCCGCGCGGCGGCGAGGTCGCGGTCGATCCGGGCGCAGGCGGAGAGCTGGTCGCCCGTCAGCTCGAACGGCAGCGACTCGTGCCAGCGCGCGACGAGGCCGCCGGCGGAGGGCAGCGCGACGGCGCGGCGCCCCTCGCGCCGCGCTCGCCGGCGGCCCGAGACCGCGAGCTGCAGCAGGAAGAGCTCCTCGAAGGCGAGTCGGCGCCGCGCCGCGGCCTCGCCCTCGGTGCTGTCCGGGAAGTGGATTCCCGCCAGTGCCTCGGCCCTGTCGGGGAGGCGCTCCGAGACGCGCAACCACGCCGGGAGCGGCTCGACGGTGTTGCGGATGCGCCCGCGCTCTGCCCGCAGCAGGCTGCGCAGCGTCGCGGGCGAGAGGCCGGCGGTGGCCGGGTGGACGGGGACGAGGCCGACCGTGTGGACCGGCGCGTCGGCGCCCGCGACGAGCTCGTGCTCGGAGACCCACAGCTCGTTGCGGCGGCGGAGCTTTCCGTGCAGCAGCACCCGCGCGCCCTCGGAGAGCTGGCGCGCGACCCACGGCTGGTTGAACCAGACCGCCACGGCGGGGCCCGTCTCGTCCCGCACCCGCGCCTCCACGCGCTTGCGGCGGCGGTCGCGCATCGGCCTGACCGTCACGCTCCCGACCGTCACCTCGACCGTCGCCTCCTCGCCCACGCCGAGGCTCGCCAGCGCGCGCGTCTCGCGGCGGTCGCGGTGGGAGTGCGGCAGGTGCTCGAGCAGGTCGCCGCGCGTCGCGATCCCGAGCGCCGCGAGCCCCTTGAGCGCCTGCTGCGAGGCCTCGACCGCCTCGTCGAGGACGCTCGGCCGCGGGTACGACCGAATGTCCGCCGCGAGCGCTGCCGCGCGGGTGAGCTCCTCGGTGCCTGCGAAGACTGTCGGAATCCGTCGTTGATAGCCGCCGCGGCGGACGGCCGGCCCTACGCGCGCGTCACTCCGCGCACAGCAGCCACCACCACGCCGGCTGCCCGCCGTCGTGGAGCTCGAGCTCGACGCCGTGGGGCACGGAGGCCTCGATCGCCTCGCGCGCCAGCGGGGCGCCCTGGCCGGCGATGCAGGTGACGAGCTCGGCGCCACCGGCGACGTGCTCGAGCGTCGTCTTGAGCGTCGCGGCCGGCTCGCCCCAGGCGACCAACTCGGCGGCCGCGTAGCCGAGCGCGTCGCCACGAGAGAAGCGCCCCCGGGGATCCTCGCGGGCGGACTCGGCGACGCCGCCGAGGCGCAGCGCCGCAGCGGCGTCTGCCACCGCCGCCGCGTTCTCCTCCGCCGACAGCGCGGGGTCGAACGCGAGCAGCGCGGCGAGACCCTCCTGCGGAGCGCGCGTGGGCACGACGCTCACCTGCCGCTCGGAGAGCTCCGCGGCGCGCTCGGCAGCCATCACGATGTCGGGGCTGTTGGGCAGCAGCAGCACGTGCTCGGAACCGGCCGCGTCGATCGCGGCCAGCAGCTCGGCGGTTGACGGGTTCATCGTCGCCCCGCCGTCCACGACGTCGGCGCTCAGGTCCCGGTAGAGGCGCGCCAGCCCCGATCCGCTCGCGACTGCCACAACCGCGCACGCCGGCGCTGCGCCCGCGGGCTGCCCGTTCCCCGAAACCCTGGCGGTGCGGTCGGCCACCTGCTCCGACATGTCGCTCACCTCGAGCCGCGACAGCTCCCCCGCGCCCTCGAGGAGCGCCACCGCGGCGTCCGGGTCGTCGGTGTGGACGTGCACACGGAACGCAGACTCGTCCCCGACGACGAGCACGCTGTCCCCGATCCGCTCGAGCTCGGCGACGTGGGACTGGCCGTCGAGACCGCTGCCGGTGACGGCGAAGTTCGTGCAGTAGCGAAAGCTCGAGGACTCGTGCCGGGTGCGTTGCGGCGAGCGTGCCGGGGCCGCGCGGTGGGGAAGCTCGGGGGCCTCCTCGCCACGTAGCGCGGCGACGACTCCGGCCACGATCACCGTGAGCCCGTATGCGCCGGCGTCGACGACGCCCGCCTCCTTCAGCACCGCGAGCTGCTCGGGCCCCGCGTCGACCGCCTCCCGGGCGGCGCCGAGCGCGCGCTCGAGCACCGCGGCGATCAGCTCGTCCTGCTCGCCGGGCGAGGCGTCCGGCCCCAGCCGCGGGCGCTCCATGTGGGCGAGGTCCTGGGCGACGCGGTGGGCCATCGCGCGAACGGCGGTCAGCATCGTGCCCTCCGCCGGATCGCGCACCGACCCGTACGCCGCGTCGGCCGCCCGCGCGAAGGCGGCCGCGACCAGCACCGGATCGACGAGCTCGCCCGGGCGGGAGGCGAGCTCCTCCGCCGCCCCGCGCACGATCTGGGAGAGGATCACGCCGCTGTTGCCGCGCGCGCCGAGCAGCGCAGCGCGCGCGACCGCCGTGACGAGCTCCTCGCGGCCGATCACGTCGAGCGGCTCCTCGCCGAGCCCGTCGATCTCGGCCAGCACGGCGCGCAGCGTCATCGCCATGTTGTCGCCGGTGTCGCCGTCGGCGACGGGGAAGACGTTCAGGTCGTTGACCTCGCCGCGGCGGCTCTCCAGCGCGGCGAGCGAGGCGGCGAGGACCCTGCGGAAGCGTACGAGGCTCTCATCGGGCATGGGCGCGACTCCACCTCCCGGAAGGTGACCGCCGCCCGGCTCCCGGCGGCGGCTGGTCAGGCGGCCTTCGTGACCTTGCCGGCCTTGAGGCAGCGGGTGCACACGTACTCACGCGAAGGGGAGCCCTTCACGTCGATGCGGACCTTCTGCAGGTTCGGGTTGAAACGGCGCCGCGTGGCGACCATCGAGTGGCTGCGGCTGTTACCGAACGCCGGACCCTTGCTGCACACGTAACATATCTTCGGCACGCGCGACAGGCTAGCAACGGACGGAGCGGACCGAGCGGTCGGACGCCGGGTGCCGGCTCGCGGCATGCTGCCAATAGGATCGCCGGGCGTGGCACTTCCTCACCCCCACCGTCTCGGCCCGATCGTCCGCACCCGCATGGCGCGCGGGCTGACCCGGCTCGGCAAGGAGCGGTCGGCCCGCCTCTTCGCGGCCCTCCCGCCGCTCGAGCGGTGGCTCTCGGCCGGCACCTACCAGATCTCCGGCGGGCTCCCGCTCGGGCTGCGGATCGCAGGCGCGACGCTCCCGCTCGACCAGGCGCAGAGCTTCATGGTCGTCCGCGGCACGGTCGAGCAGGAGGTCCAGGAGGCGCTGCGGCGCACGCTCTCGCCGGGCGACGTCGTCCACGACATCGGCGCGAACCTGGGCTTCATGGCACTGCTCGCCGCGCGGATGGTGGGTCCCGCGGGTCGGGTCGTGGCATTCGAGCCCGTTCCCCACTCGGCCGCAGGGGCGCGGCGCAACGCGGAGCTCAACGGCTTCTCCCAGCTCGAGGTGCGCGAGGAGGCGGTCGCCGCCGCGGACGGGCGCGTCGAGCTCGCGGTCGTCGCCGACGCGAGCTGGTCCTTCCTCGCCGAGCGCGCGGACCACCCGCTCACCGCGGAGGTCCTCGAGGTCGCGAGCGTCACGATCGACCGGCTCGTCGCCGACGGCGAGGTCCCGCCACCCAACCTCGTCAAGGTCGACGTGGAGGGCGCCGAGGGCGACGTTCTGCGCGGCATGGCGGAGACGATGCGCACGGCGCGACCGACGATCGTCTGCGAGTTGCACGACACCAACGACGAGGTCGCCGACCTGCTCGAGGCGGCGGGCTACTCGCTCGAGAACCTCAACGGCCCCGCCCCCGTGCGCGCCGCGGGCGCCGTCCACGTGCTCGCCCGGCCGCTCTGAGCCGAGGCCGAGCGCGCCTGGAATGGGGGGGATCGTCGCGAGTGCGGACGCCGCGCGGCCGTTGCCCCGCTACCCGGATAGTCTTCGCCGCGTGGCCACTGTGGCCCATCCACGTCTCGCGCCCGACGAGTTCGTCGCGCTCGAGTCCAGCGTGGGCTGGCAGCTCGCCCTCGAGCTCATTCACGGCGAGGCCGTCGTGATCCCGCCCACAGGCGGCCATGCCGCGTCGATTCAGGGAGAGCTCTTCTTCGCGCTGCGCACCTGGCAGGAACGCGTCGGCGATCGCGGGCTGCTGCTGCAGGACGTGTTCGTCGCGCTGCCCGGAGGACACTTCCTCGCACCCGACATCGCGTGGTGGCACGACGAGCGGCGCCCGCGCGTGGGTGATGGCGCGGTCGACGTCGTTCCCGACCTGGTGGTGGAGGTCCTCTCGCCGGCGACACGCCTCAACGACCTCGGCGCCAAGCGCGAGCTGTACGTGACCGCCGGCGTACGCGAGCTCTGGCTGGCCGATCCGACCGACGCGTCGATCATCCGCGTCACCGCCGAGGCCACGGGCGGCGATGCCCGCACGCACGGCACGTTCGCCGGTGGCCTGCTCGACCGGCTCGAGATCGATCTCACGCGCGTCTTCGCTCGCTGACAGGGAGCGTTACGCGCCGGTGAGCGTCCGGCGCAGCTCGGCCATCCGCAGCACCGCCCGCGCCGCGTCCTCGCCCTGGTGGCGCTTTCCGCCCCCCGCGCGCGCCAGCGCTTGCTCCATGCTGTCGACCGTCAGCACGCCGAACGCACATGGCACGCCGGTGTCGAGCGCAACCTGCGCGATCCCGCTCGCGGTGGCGCCGCAGACGTGGTCGTAGTGATCTGTCTCCCCGCGGATCACCGCCCCCAGGCACGCGACGCCCGCGTAGCGGCCCGACCCGGCGCAGTAGGCGGCTGCGAGCGGGAGTTCGTAGGCGCCGGGGACCGCGTGCACTTCGACCGCGACTCCGGCCTGCTCGAAGACGCCTCTCGCGCCCGCTACCAGGCGGTCGGCCAGGTCCTCGTAGAAGCGCCCGACCGCGATCGCGTAAGTCTCAGCCACGCCCGCGGTCGTCCTCGCGGCCCCGCTCGCGGTCCTTGCGGCGCTGCTCGTGGAGCATCTGCTCGTCGAGCGCGAGCCCCTGGTGGTGGAGCAGGTGGCCCAGCCGCTGCGCCTTGGTGCGCAGATAGTCGCGGTTGTGCTCGCCGGCGGCCTGCTCGATCGGGATCTGGTCGGTGACGCGCAGGCCGTAGCCCTCGAGGCCGCGGATCTTCTTCGGGTTGTTGGTCAGCAGCCGGATCGAGCTGAGGCCGAGGTCGACGAGGATCTGGGCGCCGATGCCGTAGTCGCGCAGATCGGCCGGCAGCCCGAGCTCGAGGTTCGCGTCGACGGTGTCGAG
>JBPCKX010000122.1:0-10719 GCA_051003875.1 Thermoleophilaceae bacterium | reverse complement strand
CCGTCCACAGGTGCTTTGGCTTCTGCGACCTGTTGTTGGAGATCAGGGCGTTGGCGGCGTCGAGGATCGTCTGCGTCGAGCGGTAGTTCTGCTCGAGCTTGATGACGTGGGCGTCGGGGAAGTCGTGCTCGAAGTCGATGATGTTGCGGATGTCGGCGCCGCGGAAGGAGTAGACCGCCTGGAAGTCGTCGCCGATGACGAACAGGTTGCGGTGCTCGTCGGCGAGCAGCCGCAGCCAGCGGTACTGCGCGTGGTTGGTGTCCTGATACTCGTCGACGAGCACGTGCCGGAAGGAGCGCCGGTAGCGGTCGAGCACCTCGGGGAAGAGCTCGAAGAGGTTGACGCTGCGCATCAGCAGGTCGTCGAAGTCCACAGCGTTCATCGAGTGGATCCGCTGCTCGTAGAGCTCGTACACGTCGGCGGCCGTCTGCTCGAAGTAGGAGGCCACCTTGATGCGGTAGGCGGCGGCGTCGAGGAGCTGGTTCTTGGCGTCGGAGATCTGGCGCTTGAGCCCCCGCGGGGGGAAGCGCTTGGGATCGATCCCGGCCTCCTCGACGCACTGCTTGACGAGCCGCACCGAGTCGGCCTGATCGTAGATCGTGAAGCCGCGCGTGTAGCCGAGACGCTCGGCGTCCGCGCGCAGGATGCGCGCGCAGGCGGAGTGGAAGGTCATGACCCACATCGCGCGCGAGCGGTTGCCGACGAGCTGCTCGACCCGCTCGCGCATCTCCGCGGCGGCCTTGTTGGTGAAGGTGATCGCGAGGATCTCGCTCGGGCGCGCGGCACCTGTGCCGACCAGGTGCGCGATCCGGCGGGTGAGCGCGCGCGTCTTCCCCGACCCGGCGCCGGCGAGGATCAGCAGCGGCCCGTCGCCGTGGGTGACCGCCTCGCGCTGGGGCTCGTTGAGCCCTTCGAGCAGTGCCTCGGCGGAGGTGGGAGGTGTCGTGCCCTCGGCGGTGGCGGCCATCGCCTCCGAGGATAGGGCCGCGCCCGGCGGGTCCGCCGCGTAGGCTGGGCAGACCGGATGCGGGCGAGTCGGTCAGGCGAGAGGGCGGCGGACGGGATCGGTCTCTGCGACGAGGTGCGGCGCTCGTGCGCTCAGATCGCGGAGCGGGCGCGCCGGGTGAGCATCGACCCCGCCCGGCTGGGGTCCGTCGAGCGCGGCCCGGTCGCGGCGCTCGACCCCGAGTGCCACTACCTCGAGGGCACTCCCGAGGATGTCGCGCTCTACATCTTCACGCTCGACGCGATCAACTTCGGCTCGGGCTGGTTTCCGACGCTGCGCAAGCGGCCGGGTTGCTCCGGCTACTACACCGTCGCCTGGGCGCTCTCAGACCACTTCCGCGCACGCGGCCCGCTGCGACCCCCGCACCTGCGCGCGATCGACGCGGGCGAGGTGGCCGCGCTGCTGGGCCAGGACCCGGGCCACGAGCTGATGGAGCTCTACGCCCGCGCGCTGCGCGACCTCGGCTCCTTCCTCGGCGATCGCACGGCGGCGGCAGCGATCGAGGCGGCGGACGGGTCCGCCGAGCGGCTCGCCGGGCAGGTCGCGGCGGGAATGCCGTTCTTCGATGACCCCGGCTTCTTCAAGCGCGCGCAGATCCTGCCGAACGACCTGGTGCTGGCGGGGGTCGCCGCCTTCGGCGACCTCGACCGGCTGACCATCTTCGCCGACAACCTCGTCCCCCACGTGCTGCGGGTCGACGGCGTCCTCACCTACGACACCGACCTGGCGGACCGGATCGACGCCGGCGAGCTGCTCGAGCCGGGCGAGCGCGAGCGGGAGATCAGGGCCTGCGCCCTGCACGCCTGCGAGCTGATCGCGGCCGAGCTCGGCGTGCCCCCGCGCCTGCTCGACATCTGGCTCTGGAACCGCGGGCAGCAGCCGCGCTACAAGGCGATCCCGCGCCACCGCACGCGCACGGTGTACTACTGAGGTCTATGGAGAGCTCGTGCGGAAGCCCAGGTCAGATGTCGCGTTCGTGGTCGGTTGGCCACAGGGTCGGCGAGATCCCCGAGCCCGATGCGAAGGGTGCTCATCATCACGCCGCGCAGCAGGACAGCTTGGACGGGTCGCGCGTGAATGACTGCGCAGCCAGAACCAGGGCTTCGCCAACGGTCAGGTAGGGGTTCCAGCCCGCGGCGAGCTGCTCGACGGTCATGAAGGTCTGAACGGCGAGGCTGGCGGCGAGGATGACGTCGCCGGCGCCGTCACCGACGATGTGCGCGCCGACGATGCGGCCGCTGTCGCGCTCGGCGACGAGCTTGACAAGGCCGTTGGTGTTGTGGCCGACGATCGCTCGCGGCACATGCTCAAAGGACAGGACGCGCGACTCGCAATCCAGGCCCTGTTCGAGCGCCTGCGCTTCGGTCAGGCCCGCGGCCGCGATCGTCGGGTTGGTGAACGTGATGCGCGGCAGCGCCGAGTAGTCGATGCGCCTGCCCGCGTCCCCGTAGGCGTTGGCGACGATGAGGCCGCCGTGCTTGGCGGCGACGTAGACGAACTGCGGGTGGCCGGTGACGTCGCCGGCGGCCCAGATCCGCGGGTTGCTCGTGCTCAGATCGTCGTCGACGACGATGTCGCCGTTCGGTCCGATGTCGACGCCGACGTCCGCCAGGCCCAGGCCGTCGGTGCGTGGGCGCCGACCCGTCGCGACGAGCAGCTGCTCGGCACGGAACTCGCGACCGTCAGCGAGGACCACCACGTCATCATCGCCGTCGCGGCGCACTTCGTCGGCGGTGATGCCCTCGTGGACGCTGATGCCCTCGGCCCGGAACGCTTCGCGGACGGCCTGTGAGACCTCGGGCTCCTCGCCGCGAGCGAGCGTCGAGCGCACGAGCATCACGACGTTGGTGCCCAGGTGCGCGAACAGCTGCGCCTGCTCCATCGCGACGTAGCCGCCGCCGATGACCAGCATCGACGCGGGCAGCTCGTCGAGCTGCATCGCCGTCGTCGACGTGAGGTGGGCGCCGTCGACGAGGCCCGGCACATCGGGGGCGCTCGGCTCGGCACCGGTCGCGACCAGGTAGTGCGCAGCCTCGATACGGCGACCGTCGACATCTAGCGCGGGGCCCTCGATGAAGCGGGCGTCGCCCTCGAGGAGCTCGAAGCCGTACTCGTCGGCGAGGTCGATGTACTTGCTCTGACGCAGCCCGCCGACGATGTCGTCCTTGGCGGCGACCAGCTGCACCATGTCCACGCTCCCGGCGTCCGTGGTGATGCCCGGAAACCGGCCGTGCGCCGCGCGGTGGCGTGACTCCGCAGCCGCCAGCAGGGCCTTGGAGGGAATGCAGCCGACGTTCACGCACGTCCCACCCACATAACTGCGTTCGATCATGACCACGCGCAACTCGCGTCCGCGCGCAGCTATCGCGGCCGCGAACGCACCGCCACCCGAGCCGACGATGGCCAGGTCGTACTCATATGCCTCGTCATGTGCGCCCGCGACGCCACTCGGCTGGATGACGCGTTCGACGCGGTACTTGGTCTCGTCGAGCGCGTGCGCGAGGTCGGCCGTGGAGACGCCGTCGAGCTCAACCGTCGCGCGCCCGGCGCACCAGTCGACCTGTACGTCGCAGGCACCAGCGGCCGTCAGCGCGCTCGCGACGCGGCGCGCGCAGTCCGAGCAGGTCATCCCGACGATCCGCAGCTCGGTGCTCACCTCGAGCCTCCCGGTCGCGGCGCAGAAGCAGGTGGTGCGCAGGCGCGACGACGGCGTGTGCGCAGCACGACCAGCACCGTCAGGCCCACGAAGGCGACGACGCTCGCACCGACACCGACGACGGTCCCCAACGCAACGCTGGAGGCCACGACTGCCAGGAGGGGCAGGACGGCGCAGCACACGACCGCCAGCACCGCGATGCCGACGGCCGCGAGCCCTGTCTTCGCGCCGTTGCTGCCCCGGGTCTTCGGTTGACGGTTGTCGGCCATCAGCATCCCTTCCCGTCGACGCGCCTGCAGGCTGCAACGTGCTTGGCGTTATCGGCCAGCAGCTCGCGCCCGAGCGCGAGAACCCGCAGCACCCGCTCATCCGCGACGCGGTAACGCACGCTCGGGTGCTCACGACGGGTGATCACGAACCCGCACCAGCGCAGACACCCCAGGTGGTTGGAGACCCTCGGCTGCGACTGCCCAAGCGCCGCTACGAGCTGGCTGACCGAGAGCTCGCCGCGCTCCTCGAGGAGCTCCAGGATGCGCACCCTGGTCGCGTCGGAGAGAACCTTGAAGTACTTGGCGACCAGATCGGTCTCCGTGAGCTGCTGCGGTAGCGCGAACGGTGCCAGAAGATGAGCGGTATCAGCCACTGCTGATCCAGCGTATCAGACATGGCTGATATCCAACCATCGGGATCCCAATCGGCTGGGTAGTCTTCCTCGGGTGGCCGCCGTCGCCCATCCACGGATCGCGCCCGAGGAGTTCGTCGCCCTGGAGTCGGCCGCGGGCCGGCAACTCGCCATCGAGCTCATCGACGGCGAGGCCGTCGTGATTCCGCCCACCGGCGGCCATGCCGCGTCGATCCAGGGAGAGCTCTCTTTGCGCTGCGCTCCTGGCAGGACCGGAACATCGCCTGGTGGCGGGCAGGGCGCCGCCCTCCCGTGGGCGACGGTGCGCTCGAGGTGGTGCCGGATCTGGTGGCGGAGGTCCTGTCGCCGGCGACTCGCGTAAAGCTTGCTCTCAAGGCACGTTCTCAGCGCCTCAGCACCCGGAAGCCCACCCGCCGCGGGCGTGAGCGGTTGCCCGCCACGTCGCGCGCACGGAGGGTTGCACGGTAGATGCCGGGCCGCAGGCGGCGGCCGCGGAGCCTGCCGCCGAACCTCCGCCGGTTGCGCCCTGCCTGACCGCGCTGCGAGAAGCCGCCGACCCTGACCACGCGTCTGCACGGACGGCGCCGGGAGCTCGAGCGGCGCTGCCGGCGGCACCTCCCCCCCACCCTGTAGCCGCGCACCAGCCGCGCGATCGCGAACCTCACGCGCGCGGGTTCCGAGAGCCGGTAGCGAAAGCTCGTCCCCCGCCGCGCTCGCCGGCCGCGACGCCGGGCGGTCGACCGGGCGGGAACGGCTCGCCCCGCGCGGGGCCGCACCCGACCCATTACAGGCCCCACGACGAACCGGCGCGGCCTGACCGCGGCCGCGCGGATGACCGGTGCCGTCCGGTCGACCCGGGGCGCGGGGGGCGCGAGCTGGGGCGGGGTCGGCGCGGGCAGGGGCGGCGCGGGTGCCGGCAACAGCGCGACCGCTAGCGGGTCGAAGAAGTCCGGGCCGCCCGGGGGCACCCCGTTCGCCGAGACCGGACTGCGCGCACCCGTCGCGGGGTCGACTCCGATCACGCCGCCCTCCCCTCCGAAGGCGTCGAAGTCGGCGACCAGCAGGTCGCCCGCCGGGTCCAGCACGCTCCCGTACGGCTGCGCGAAGTCCGGCTCGCCCGCCGGGGCGCCATTCACCGAGACCGTCGAGCGGGCTCCGGTCGCAACGTCGACGCGGATCACGCCGCCCGTGCCGCCGAAGCCGTCCTCGTCGGTCACGAGCAGGTCCCCGTCCGCCTCGATCGCGATCCCGACCGGCTGGTCGAAGCTGGGTCCGCCCGCCGGCGCCCCGTTGGCCGAGACGGTCATACGGGCGCCCGTCGCCGGGTCAACGCGGATCACCGCCCCGGAGCCGTCGAAGGCGTTCTCGTCGGCGACGAGCAGGCTGCCGTCGGGCGCGAGCGCGATGCCGGACGGCTCCACGAACGCCGGCCCGCCGGCAGGCTGCGCGTTCGAGGACACGCTCGTGCGGGCGCCCGTGACCGGATCCACCCTGATCACGCCCCCGCCCCCCATGCCGCCGTCCCCGTCGTCGAAGCCGTCGCGCTCGGCGACGAAGATGGACCCGTCCGGGGCGATCGCGAGCCCGCTCGGATCGGAGAAGGTCGGCTCGCCGAAGGGCGCGTCGTTGGCGGAGAGCGTGGTGCGAGCGCCCGTCACGGGATCGACGCGGATCAGCCGCGCGTTGACGTCCGCCGGGTCATCGAAGCTTGAGGCCTCCGCCACGACGAGCCGCCCGCCGGGCTCGACCTCGACGTCGGCGGGGTTCAGGAACGCGGGACCGCCCGGGGGCGCGAACGGCCCCGACAGCGTCGTCCGCGCTCCCGTCGCCGCGTCGACGCGGATCAGGCCCCCGGAGCCGCCGAAGGCGTTGAAGTCGGCGACCACGAGGTCTCCCTTCGCTGCGCCGGCACCCGCGGGGAGCAGTGTCGCCGACGGGAGCAGCGCCGCCGCCGCGAGCGCCGGCGCCAGGCAGACCATGCGCGCGGCGTCTGGCAGGTGCGCCCGCACTCCCTACCCCCCCGCCGGATCGTTGCCGCCGCCGCGGCGCAGCGGGCGGACCTCGGCCCCCTCGGGGCGCTTGCCGGTCAGATCGGCGACGATGCCCTCGAGCTCGTCGACCTGCGCGGAGAGCCCCCGCAGGGCGTCGGCGACGGGATCGGGGAGGTGCGCCCAGTCGGCGTCGGGACCCTCGGGGCGCTTGCCGTTGACCCGCACGGGATGGCCGGGGTTGCCGACGACGGTCGAGTCGGCGGGGACGTCGTGGACGACGACGGAGTTGGCACCGATCTTCGCGCATGGCCCGACCTCGATCGGCCCGAGCAGCTTCGCGCCCGACCCGACGACGACATCGTCGCCGACCGTCGGATGGCGCTTGCCGCGCTGGAATCCCGTGCCGCCGAGCGTGACACCCTGGTAGAGGGTGACGTTGTCCCCGATCTCTGCCGTCTCGCCGATCACGACGCCCGCGCCGTGATCGATGAAGAGCGCGTCACCGACCCGGGCGGCGGGGTGGATCTCGACGCCCGTCGTCACCCGCGTGGCATTGGCGAGCAGGCGCGGCACGAACGGCACCCCCGCCGTGTGCAGGGCGTGGGCGACGCGGTGCGCCAGCAGCGCCTGGACGCCGCCGTAGGTCAGCAGGATCTCCGAGCGGCCGACGTTGCGGGCCGCGGGGTCGCGCTCCTGCGCGGCCGTCAGATCCTCACTCAGCTCGCGCGCGACGCGCGTCAGGGTTCCGAGCCCGATCATCGCCCTATTCTGCCGCACCGGCGCCGCGGGCCCGCGTCATGGCGCGAAGAACGGGGTGCTCACGTAGCGCTCGCCGGAGTCGGGCATGATCACGGCGATCCGCTTGCCGCGCATCCGGGGCCGCGATCCGAGTTCGATCGCCGCGCTCAGCGCGGCCCCGCACGAGATCCCCGCCAGCACGCCCTCGCGCCGGGTGCACAGCCGCGCGGTCTCGATCGCGTCCGTGTCGGTCACCGGGATCACCTCGTCGACGATCTCGCGATTGAACACGTCGGGCAGGAAGCCCGCGCCGATGCCCTGGATCTTGTGCGGGCCGGGCGGGCCGCCGGAGATGACCGCCGAGCCGCGCGGCTCGACCGCCACGACCAGCAGCTCGGGGTTCCGCTCCTTGAGCCGCTCGCCACAGCCGGTGATCGTGCCCCCGGTGCCGACGCCCGCCACGAGCGCATCCACCCTGCCCTCCATGTCGCGCCAGATCTCCTCGGCCGTCGTGCGGCGGTGGACCTCGGGGTTGGCGGGGTTCGAGAACTGGTCGGGAATGAACGCTTCCCCGCGCTCGGCCGCGATTCGCCGCGCCGCGTCGACCGCCTCGTTCATCCCCCCCAGCGACTCCGTGATCTCGACCTCGGCGCCGTAGAGGCGCAGGAGCCCCTCGCGTTCGCGGCTCAGCCCCTGCGGCATCGCGAGCACGAGGTCATATCCGCGTGCGGCGCAGACGAAGGCAAGCGCGATGCCGGTGTTGCCCGAGGTGGCCTCGACGATCGTCGTGCGCCCCGGCTCGATCCGCCCTTCCGCCTCAGCCGTCTCGATCATCGCCACGCCGATCCGGTCCTTCACGCTGCCGGCCGGGTTGTAGACCTCCAGCTTCGCGACCAGCTCGGCGCCGCAGCCGGCCGCCAGCTTGTCCAGACGCACCATCGGGGTACCGCCGACGATGCCGGCGAGATCGCGCGATACCGCACCGCCAACCCTCGTGGTCATTGCGCGAGACTAGATCAACGACCTGGCGGCCGCTCAGCCCCCCAGCCGCGCGCGCGCGAGCGTATAGGCGGCCTCGAACGGCGTGACGTCCTCCGCCTCGGCGCGATCGAGCACCTCGCGCATGGTGTCGCCGACCTGCGCCACCCGCCGCCTGGCCCGGCCCGCGTCATAGCCCTCGATCTCGACCGCGATGTTGATCAGCCCGCCGGCGTTGGCGATGAAGTCCGGGCCGTAGAGGATCCCGCGCGCACGCAGGTCCTCGGCGAGCCCGTCGTGCGCGAGCTGGTTGTTGGCCGCGCCGCACAGCACCCGGCAGCGCAGGTGGGCGGCGGTGACCTGGTCGACCGCCCCGCCGAGCGCGCAGGGGGCGACGACGTCGACCTCGGCCAGCAGCGCGCTGCTCGGATCGACCCAGCGGGCGCCGGGCAGGCCCTCGACCAGCTCACGCTTGGACTCGTCGATGTCGGCCACGAGGAGCTTCGCGCCCGCCTTGGCGAGTCGCTTGGCGAGTCGTGAGCCGACCCGCCCGGCCCCGATCACCGCGATGGTGCGCCCCTCGAGGCCCCCCGACCCGAAGGCGCGCTCGCAACACGCGCGGATTGCGGCGTCCACCCCGATCGCCGTGTACGGGCTCGGGTCGCCGCTGCCGCCCTTCGAGCGGCTCAGCCCCCTCACATGCGGCGTGCCGCCGGCGATCACGGCCATGTCTCGCGCGCTCGTGCCGACGTCCTCCGCTGTCACGTAGCGGCCGTCGAGCGCGTTGACGGTGTCGGCGTAGTCGAGCAGCACGTCCCGGCGCCGGCGGCCCGACGGGGGCGGGCCGGGATCGGCGCAGATGACTCCCTTGCCGCCGCCGAGCGCGATGTCCGCCGCGGCGGCCTTGAACGTCATCGCGCGTGAGAGCCGCAACGCGTCGCGCGCGCCGTCGGCGGAGCTCTGGTAGCGCCACATCCGGCAGCCCCCGAGCGCGGGCCCGCGTACGGTCGAGTGGACCGCGACGATCGTATAGGCGCCCGAGCGCCGGCCACGGCGGATGACGAGCTCCTCGTGGTCGAGTGAGAGGAGCGGGGTGGTCGCGCCGTCGGGCAACGCTCAGACCCCCCCGCCGGGCGGCCCGAGCAGCGGGCGAGCAATACTGGCGCGGTGGCTCACGCGGGGGATGTCTACCGGAAAGGGGCTCACACGAGATGAGCTGGTCGAGACGGACCGAGGCAAAGGTGACCATCGTCGTAGAGAAGCTCGACGACGGCGAGTACGTGGCGCGGGCTCAGAGCGGTCACCGCAGGGACCAGCTTCGCGGCAGCACTCCGGAGGAGGCGCTCCGCCACGCCTGCGACTGGGCGGCGAAGGAGGTGCGTCGCGACGAGAGCGCCCCCCGCTGACGGGAGCGCGTGTCACCCGGCTCGGGCGGCCTCAGCGCGAGAAGCCGAAGTAGCGCCCCAGGCCCCTGGTCGAGCAGGCGCCGGTCTTCCTGAACCTGCTTCTCGACCGGCAGCGGAAGCCACGCGGACTACCGCGCCGTCCGCGCGAGGCGAACAGCCGCCGGACCGCCCGCCGCGCCGCGCCGCAGCGCACGCGGTGGCGCCAGAAGGCGTAGCGGCGGCCGCCGAGGCGGATCGAGCCCCGACACCGCGCCGCCGCGCTCGCCAGGGGGGCGCGGGCGCCGTCGGCCGCTCGCGACGCGGAGGCCTTCTCCGCGGCGGGAGCCGTCGCCGGCGCGACGAGCGCGACCGAAAGCAACGCCGTCAGCAGCATGGAGCGGGTGAGGATCGTTCGCACCTACCGAAGTGAAGCAGTTTCGGCGTCGGATGGCCTCACTTGTCCGCGGAACGCCACCCACCTGGCGCGATGTCGCCGGCTTGGGACACGCCCGCGTGCGGCATCGGACGCCCGCAGAGGCCGCGCGCCGACGACGCCCCAGCGGCCCCGCCCTCAGATGTAGTACATCATCCGCCCACCCCACCGCAGAGCCCGAATTGGCTCTAGCATGCGGGTTCCGACCGCTGGGGGACCGCCCTCAACCGCCCCGAATCGTGTATCGACTGTCGCGCAACTGTCGCGCAGAGCGGCTCCACGCCGTTTTCTGAGGGGGCCGCTCAGGACCGCCGCCCTCGCGGGAAAGGAACTTCAGCGGCCGGAGCGACCGCTCACCGGAGGGCGAATTGTGGCTCCCGGGAGCCACAATTATTGACGCCAGGTGGTCCGCCTGTTTCAGTCGCGCTCACAAAGACGACGGGGCGGTCCCGGTTGCGGTCCCCCGCAGCGCGGCGTAGGATGGCGCCGACCAACAAAAGTGGGGCCGCGCCGCATGAACGGCCGACCCCGTGGCACCGAAGGGAGCAGCACCTTCGGCGCGTCGCGGACGATATCCGCGTCTCCCGTCGGCCGTCCCCTCCGGTGCCTCTCTACCGAGAGGAGCAGCATGCAGACGATCACGATGAGCCTCCAGGAGAAGGTCCGGGCGATCATCAGGCACGACGACACCGGCCAGGGGCCGATCAGCGCCGCCGGAAGGCAGCCGTGCAGACACGACTACCTGGCGACGGACCTTGAGGCCGGGATGCGCGCATGGGGGTGCATCTACGGGATCGCCTTCGGGCTGGCCCGTAGCGAGGAGCCGTGCGAGTCGATCGAGAGCGTTGCCGACCGCGCGTATGAGGCCGCCTGGCCGGCGTTCCTCGCC
>JBPCKX010000121.1:0-11245 GCA_051003875.1 Thermoleophilaceae bacterium | reverse complement strand
CGACGCACGCGATCCGCTACTCCGGGGCCTGGAGGCCGGCACGCGCTGCGAAGCGACGATGCTGGCAACGCGCGCCCGGCGCGAGCTGCGCGCGTGCGGCATGCGCCCACGCCGCCCGGCGCACTCGGGCCCCGACGCGCTCACCGCCGCCGAGCTGAACGTCGCGCGCCTGGCGGCCGAGGGCGCGAGCAACCGCGAGATCGCCCAGGCACTGTTCGTATCTCGGCGAACGGTCGAGACCCACCTGACGCACACCTACCGCAAACTCGGCATTGGCGCGCGCACCGGCCTGGCGGCCGCGTTGCGCCGCTGACCGACCGTGGGGCAGGGCTTTTGGCAAGAACGCTCGCGCTACTCGAGCTGCTGCTCCGTGATGGTGGTACTGAGTCGGGAGTCGTCCGCGCCGCTCTTGCTGAGGTCGCTGACCGACGGCGGCGACGGTCGACGCTGCGAGCCGAGGTCGCACGCCTGGCCGCCGATCCTGAGGACCGACGTGCGCGCGACGAGGCACGGCGGGACTTCGATGAGCTCGAGGCGCCTTGGCCGAGCTGACGCGCGGTGCCATCTGCGGCGTTCGCCTCGGCCGTCGGGCCGGACATGAGCAATCGGGCGGGCGCAACGCGATCATCGTGCAGAGCGACGTGGTTGCTGAACACGGTCGTTGTCGTTCCGACATCGACGTCGGCTCGCGCGGCGACCTTTCGTCCCGAGGTCGTTGTCGCGGGACAGCGCACGCTGGTGCTGTGCGAGCAGATCCGGACCGTCGACTCGCAGCGCTTGGACGGCATGATCGGCATCCTCACCGCGTCGGAGATGCGAAGTGTCGAGGACGCTCTGCAGATCGTCCTCGAGCTGTAGCCGTGCCGTGCAACGTGGCTGGCGAGAGGTTTCGTAGCTCGATCACCTGGCGAAGGGTGGCGCGCGCTCACAGGTTCCGTTGCCCGGAGGGCTCGCGGTCCAAAAGCCGCGCGACGCCCAGGCGCAGCGGTGACGCGAAGGGTCAGAATCGGAGGAGAATAAGGAGTCCGGGTGAACCCGTGGCTCCACCAGAGGCTCCAGATGCATGGCCACGACCGTCTGCGCGACCCGATCTGCGATCGTCGGCCAGCTACCGATCCGGATCCACAGCACCGCAGCGACATCATCTTCGCGCTGTTCGACCTCCTCGGGCTCCGCTTCGCACCCAGGCTCGCCCGACTCGCCGACACCAGGCTCTGGCACGACGGACACATCAGCGACACGCCCGCCGCGGACGCAACCAGCGATCCCCGGCCGCGCACCGCACCACCCGCTCCCGCGCATACCCCCACGGCCCCAACGTCCCGCCACACGACGAGCACACCAACAACCCGCCGACAAGCTCAGCCTCGACCCGCGCCTCCTCGGCGCATACCATCAACATAGGTGCCACCTCCGGCATCCAGAGAGCCCTCCCGCCCCAACCACCAAGCCGGCGGGAGGGCTCTCGCACGTTTACGAACGCGCGAAGCCTGCCAACCCCGCCACCGTCATGCCGGCCCTCAACAGCGCGAACGCCCCCACGCGTGCCGAAACTAGGCGGCGCTCAACATCCCACCGCATCCAGCGCGGCCTGATCGCCTCCCAATGGGACGAGCTGCTCCGGCTCACCGGATCGTTGCTCCGCGGCACGGTGACGGCGAGCCTGCTCGTCTCCCGGCTGCACGCCCAACAGCGCCGCAGCACACTCGCCGCCGCGCTTCAAGACTATGAGCGGCTCGTCAAGACCGAGTTCATCCTCGGCTACCTCACCCAGCCACCGCAGCGACGCGGCATCCACCGCCAGCTCAACAAGGGCGAGAGCATCAACGCCCTCGAGGACGCCGTCTTCTACGGCAACGAAGGCCGCATCCGCCTCCACGGCCTGGACCGCCAAAGCACCCAAGCCGCCGCGCTCGCCCTCATCTCTAGCGCGATCGTGACCTGGACGGGGAGCGGCCGCTCCCCGTCCGGGTGCGCCCTGGCCATCGTGCGCTCCGGCCCCGCCCGCCCGACCGAGTAAGAAACACAGGCAGCGCGGCCGAGGGTCCCGGGTGTTCGCGGCTGCCTGGCGAGGGTCCGCCGCCGACCTGCGGCCGCACGCCGAAGCGTGGCTGAGCCCCCGAGCCTCACTCGATCCCCAGCCGGTCCAGCAGCCCGTCGTCGCGCCGCCACGCCCTGCGCACGCGCACGCGCAGCTCGAGGTGCACGCGGCGTCCCACCGCCGCCTCGATCTCCTTGCGCGCCGCGGTCCCGATCGCCTTCACCATGCTGCCGCCGGCACCGATCAGGATCGCCTTCTGGGACTCCCCCTCGGCCCACAGCCACGCCTCCAGCTCGAGCAGCCCGTCATCGCGCTCGGTCAGCTCGCCAAGGTCGACCTCGACGGCGTGGGGCAGCTCGTCGCGGGTGCGCAGCAGGACCTGCTCGCGGATCAGCTCGGCGAGCTGGACGCGCTCGGGGAGGTCGCTGCGGTCCTCGACCGGGTACAGGAACGGTCCCTCCGGCAGCAGCGCGACGAGATGCTCGGTGAGCTCCGGCATCCCCGCCCCGGTGCGCGCGCTGATCGGGAACACCTCGCCGTCGATGCCGAGGTCGGCGGCGGCCATCAGCGCATCGAGCGTGCGCCGCCGGCTGAGCCGGTCGACCTTGTTCACCGCCACGACCGCCGCGCGCCCGGAGGTACGGATCGCGCGGGCGATGAAGCGGTCGCCCTTGCCGACCTCCTGCTCGCCGTTGAGGAGGAAGAGCACGGCGTCGGCGTCGGCGAGCCCGCGCTCGACCGAGTGCTGCATCCGCTCGGTCATCGGGTCGCGGGGACGCTGGACGCCGGGTAGATCGACCAGCACGAGCTGGGAGTCGGGGCCGGTCGCGATCCCGCGCACCGCGCGCCTGGTCGTCTGGGGCTTGTCGGAGACGATCGCCACCTTCTCGCCGACGACGTGGTTGACGAGCGTCGACTTGCCCGCGTTCGGTCGTCCCGCGAGCGCGACGAAGCCGCTGCGGGTCGCCCGCTGCTCACCGGAGGGGGCAGATCGCCCGGCACTCTCCCCGCCGCTCACCGCAGCGACGCCATCACGCGTGCCTGGAGCGCCAGCATCTCGCCGGCGTCCGTCTCGTGGTCGTAGCCGCAGAGGTGGAGCACGCCGTGCACGACCGCCTCCGCGATGTCGCGCGTGTGCCCGGGGCAGATCACGACGTCGCCGAGCTCGCGCGGCCCGGGAGCCGAGGCCGACCCGTCGACCGGGAACGACAGCACGTCGGTGGGCCGGTCGATCCCCCGGTGCAGACGGTTCAGGTCGCGGATGCGGTCGGGCTCGACCAGCTCGACGGCGAGGTGCCCGTCGCTCACGCCGGCGCCCGCGAGGGCGGCGCGGGCGGCGGGCCCCAGCACGGAGTCGTCGCCGATCACCTCCACCTCGATCAGCTCGACTTCGATCAGGCCTTCTTCCGCGCCGGGCGCAGGCCCGGCGTCCCGGCGGCGCGCTCGGCGTGCTCGGTGTAGGCGGCGACTATCCGCTGCACGAGCTTGTGGCGCACGACATCCTCGCCCCCGAAGCGGACGAAGGCGATGCCTTCGACCTCGGCGAGGATCTCGCCGATGACGAGCAGCCCGGAGCGCTGCTCGCGCGGCAGGTCGACCTGGGTGACGTCGCCCGTCACGACCATCCTGGAGCCGAAGCCGAGCCGCGTGAGCACCATCTTCATCTGCTCCGCGGTCGTGTTCTGCGCCTCGTCGACGATGATGAAGGCGTCATTCAGGGTGTTGTGCGTGAGCAGGAAGTCGTCAGTGACGTACAGCGAGTCGGCAGCGGCGACCTGGATGCAGACCGTCTCGGCCTCGCCCGCGGGCTCGATCGCGTGCACGAAGCGCATCGGCCGGCCGCCCCCGGATTCCCGGAAGCGCGCGCGCTTGCGCTCCAGCCTGAAGGGCTCGATCCCGCTGGGCAGGCGAATGTCGATGACGAACGCGTCCTGGCGGTGGTGCACGGCTCGGCCCCTGGCGCGGCCCGGAGGGCGCCCGGCTGCGGGGCGTATACGTGAGTAGACCACGCCTCCCAGCGAACGAACGAGGAAGGCAACATCATCCGCGAGACGCGCGGAACAGGTGGCGTACATGATCCGACACGTTCGGTCGCGCTGGGCCACCGGACCGCCATCACTGTCCAGCAGGCCCTGGAGCAACGCGACGCGCACATCCGAGCTGTTGTAGAGGTAGGGCTCAGGCACGAACTTCGTGCCTGAGCGCGTCCCGGCAAGACCGAGCTCCCGGAGCGTAGAGGTGACGGGATTGGCGACGATGACCCCGCCACGCCGGCCGGCCGTATGTCTCGGGACGTAGTCCACGTCGTTCTTGGGGACCAGCTCGATGCCCTCGAGCGCATCCTCGACCGCGATCGCGAGCTCGGGGTCCCCCGTGCTGAAGCTGGGGGACGTCGTAGTCGTCAGGCAGCCATCGCCCAGCAGGAGGCCGAGCGCATACGCGTCCATCGGAACGCGTCGGGATGGGAACTCCACGGGGGCGCTCAAGAGGGGCAGCTCGAAGCGATGCTGGTGAGCGCTACGCAGGCGCCCGATCATCGAGCGCGTCTGCAGGACGCGCGGCGACCTGCCGCGCCTGCGATCGGCCGGCGTGGTGACCTGCCAGAGATGCTCCGCGCAACAGAGCGTCGAGCAGCCGTCCTGCGTCCGGAGCCGGAAAACCTGCTTGCGACCCTGGGGGTACACCCCGAGAACCGGCGTGGGTAGCCCGTCGGATCCCGTCACGAGGGCACCGACGCGGAGACTCCCGATTGGCCGGAAGCCCGACGGAGTGAGCACCGGGGTCGACCGAGGCTGGGCGCGGCCCCGCATGAAGGCGAGCGGCGCGACCTCGATCACGCCCCGCTCGAGGTGCTGGTTGACCTTCTCCGGCTCCAGCATGTCGTAGAGCGCGTCGAACAGCGGGCGCAGGTAGGGGTCGACCTTCGCCATCAGGTCGCCGGGGAGGAAGCCGAGCCGCTCGCCGGCCTCGACCGCGGGACGGGTCAGCACGATCCGCTTTACCTCGCGGCGCTGCAGCGCTGCGACGGCCATCGCCACGGCCAGGAAGGACTTGCCGGTCCCGGCGGGGCCGATCCCGACCGAGATCGTGTGGTCGCGGATCGCGTCGACGTAGCGCTTCTGGTTGACCGTCTTCGGCGCGACCTTGAGGCCGCGGTGGCGCCAGACGACGTCCTCGAGGATGCGGCTCGGGCTCTCGTGGCGGTCGAGTGCGGTCCCGATCGCCTCGATCGTGCCGGGGGCCACCTCGTGCCCCTGGACGACGAGGTCGGTCAGCTCGCGCACGACGGTCTCCCCCATCGCGACGTCGGCGTCGGAGCCGTCGAGCGTGAGCACGTTGCCGCGCAGGTAGACCTCGCAGTCGAGGTGCTGCTCGAGCGTGCGCATGATCAGGTCGTTGGCGCCCGCCAGCTCGGCCGCGACGTCGTTGGAGAGCTCGAGCCGCTTGCGCGCCATCCGCTACGGAGTCAGCAGCTCCCTGACGGCGTCGCCGACGCGCCGCCCGTCGGCGCGGCCCTGCACGCGCGGCATCACGATCGCCATCACGCGCCCCATCTCCTTCGCGGAGCTCGCGCCCGTCTCGGCCACCGCGTCGCTCACGATCGCGTGCAGCTCCTCGTCGGAAAGCTGCGCCGGCAGGTACCCCTCGATCAGCTCCGCCTCGCGCTCCTCGGCCTCCGCGAGCTCCTCGCGCCCGGCATCGCGGTAGGCCGTCGCGGACTCGAGCCGCCGCTTGCGCTCGCGCTGGAGGACCTGGACCTCGTCGTCCTTCGAGCCGTCCTTGACGGCACGCTGGAGCTCTGAGACCACGAGCCGAAGCGCGCTCGCGCGCTCGCGGTCGCCGGCCTTGAGCGCGACCGTGACATCGGACCTCACCTCCTCCAGCAGAGCCATAGGGTGAAGTGTAAGCCGCATGAAGACGCCGAAAGCTCTCACTTCCACCGTCACGGGACACCTTCGGGGCGGTGAGGCGTGGCCGACGGCGCCCTGATCCTCGTCGCGGGCGGGCTGCTCGCGCTCGGCATAAGCGCCTCGCTGCTCGCCGGGCGCCTGCGCGTGCCGGGCCTGCTGCTGTTCCTCGGCGTCGGGATGGCGATCGGCTCCGACGGGCTGGGGCTGATCGACTTCGGGGTCAGGTCGAGCGATGTCGAGCTGGCGCGAACGGTCGGGGTCGTCGCGCTCGCGCTGATCCTCTTCGAGGGCGGCCTCGCCGCCGGCTGGCGCCAGATCAGGCCGGTGATCGTCCCGAGCCTGACGCTCGCGACGCTCGGCACGGCGGTCACCGCCGGGATCGTCGGCCTCGCGGCCTCGTGGCTGCTGGACCTCCCGCTGCTCCAGGGCCTGCTGCTCGGCTCGATCGTCGCCGCGACCGACAGCGCCGCGATCTTCTCGGTCCTGCGCGGGTCGAGCCTCGAGCGCCGGCTCGCGCAGACACTCGAGGGCGAGTCGGGCTTCAACGACGCTGTCGCGGTCGTGCTCGTGCTCGGGTTCATCGAGGCGATCCAGCAGCCCGGCTACGGCGCCACGGACATGGCGCTCCTGCTGATCGGGGAGCTCGGCATCGGCACGGTCGTCGGGCTCGGGGTCGGGGCGATCTCGGTGATTGCCCTGCGCCGCGCGCAGTTCGCGACCACCGGCCTCTACCCGGTCGCCTCGATCGCATGCGCGGCGGTCGCCTACGGCGGCGCCGACACGCTGCACGGTTCGGGCTTCGTGTCGGTCTACCTCGCCGGGCTGGCGCTCGGGAGCGCGCGGATCCCGGCGCGCCGGACGGTCGTCGACTTCCACGACGGGCTCGCCTGGGTCAGCCAGATCGCGCTCTTCGTAACGCTCGGGCTGTTCGTCAGCCCCGCGGACCTGCCGGACATCGCGGGCGAGGCGCTGCTCGTTGCCGCGGTGCTGATGCTGCTCGCCCGGCCCGTCGCCGCGCTCGTCTCGCTGCTGCCCGCCGGGTTCAGCGTGCGCGAGTCGACGCTCGTGGGGTGGGCCGGGCTGCGCGGGGCGATCCCGATCGTGCTCGCCACGTTCCCGGTGATCGAGGGGGTCGAGGACGCCGGGGCCTACTTCGACATCGTCTTCTTCGTCGTGCTCACCTCGACACTGATCCAGGGCGCGACGTTCAACGCGCTCGCGCGGGCACTCGGCCTCACGACCAACGAGCCCGCGCTGTCGCCGCCGCTGCACGAGGTGGGCACGATCCGCGCGCTGGGGGCCGAGGTGGTCGAGTTCCGCGTGGACGAGGCGGACGCGATCGCGGGCCGCGTCGTAAGCCGGCTGATGCTCCCCCGCGACGCCCTCGTAAGCGTGATCGTGCGCGCCGACGAGGCGCTGCTGCCGCGCGGCTCGACAGAGATCGCGCCGGGCGACCGCCTCCACATCCTCGTGCGCGAGTCGGCCCACGCCGAGGTCGAGCAGCTATTCGAGCGCTGGCACAACGGGCCGATCGACCAGCCCGAGCCGGAGATCCCCGTCCCGCGCGGGCGCGCGCCGATCTTCTCGGTCAAGCCCTGGCGCGAGGACCAGGGCGACCCCGCCGCACCGGACGAGATCGAGCAGGTCGCGGTGCTGCGCGTCCTGCGCACCCGGCGCGAGCTGCGCGGCGCGCTGCTGGTGCTGGCGGACGGACGCATGGCCGTCACGGGCGAGGGCATCGTGGCGATCGGCGGCGCATCCCAGCTCCTGCGCTACAGCCGCGAGCGCATCCGCCGCGCCCGCAGCGAGCAGGCCCGAGCCTGGTGGCAGGAGGTCGCGGGCGTCGTCTCGCAGGGCGGGGGGCGGCGGTGACGCAGGGCGCGCCGCGCGAGAGCGGGTGCAGAGCTACTGCTACGGTGTAGCAGTAATGGAGAAGAGGATGCGCACGATCCCCCAACGCGAGCTCCGCAACGATGTCGGTCGCGTGCTGCGCGAAGTCGAGGCCGGGGAGACGATCCGCGTCACGGTCAGAGGTCGCCCGGTGGTCGACATCGTCCCCCTGGATGCCCGAGCGCGCCGCTTCGTCCAGACGGGCGCGGCACTCCGCGCACTGCGACCGCTCGCGAGCCCGCAACTGCGCGCCGAGCTCCACGCGGATGCCGGAGAGCTGGGATACCTCGACGAGCTATGAGCAGCGCTCTGCTCGACACCTCCTTCGTCGTGGATCCCCCCGGGGAGGGCATCGACCTTCCGGAGCAGTGCGCGATTTCCTCCATGACGATCGCGGAGCTGCACAAGGGCGTGCTCGTTGCGGCAACCGAGGCCGAGAGGGAGGCGCGGGTCGCCCTGCTCGCCGAGGTGGAGGCGCGCTTCTCCTCACTGTCGCTCGATACATCCGCCGCACGTGTCCTCGGCCGTTACATGGCCGACGCGAAGCGCCGCAGGCAGCGAACCGGCGAAAGGCTCAGGGTCCGAGACGCGATCATCGCCGCGACCGCCGAAGCGAACGCCCTCACCGTCTACACCCGGGACGACGAGTTCAGGCGCTTCGGGAGTCCCTGCGTGGTGGTCGGCTAGGTCACGGTGGGCAGATGACGTCGACTCCCGCTGCTCCCGCGGCACGCGCGAGGCGACGGTCCGTGGTCAGGAAGGGCTCGGCGGTCGCGACGGCCAGCTCGAGGTAGAGCGCGTCCGCTGCGGTCACCGAATGACGGCGCATCCACGCTCCGGCGGCCAGCGGCCGCATCGGCACCAGCTCCAGGGGGAACTCGAGCGCCTCCCGGACCGCCGCCGTCGCGGCCGGCTCCGGCCACTCTCCGCGGAGCGCGCGACGGCGCGCGACGGCGAGGACCTCGAAGGTGAGAACGTCGGGGGCGATCCACGGCAACGCCGCGCCGGGGAGGTACTCGCAGAGGAAGTCCCGGACGCTGGGCTCCGGCGGCACGAGCACGTCGATCAACGCGCTCGCGTCGACGACCATCAGCGGAGATCGTCCCGAATCCGGCTCAGCGCCTCGGCCGTCGACTCACCCGTGGCGAGCGGCTCGCGGCCGGCAAGCCGCTCGCGCAACTCCTCACGGGAGGGGCGCGCCGCAGCCTCCTCGAGCGTACGCCGGGCGTACTCGGTCAAGCTGACGCCCGCCAGAGCGGCGCGCGACTTCAACAGGCGGTGCGTCTCCTCCGGCAGGTCCTTGATCTGGAGCATGACTCCCATACCGCTGAGAAGGTTATCATGCTGATGCGCATTAGAACCCGCGCAGCCGGATGCCGCGAGCCGATCTCGCTCTCCGTGATCCACCGTCGGCTCGACGTGAACGTCGGCGCGAGCGCCTCCCGCCGCGACAGAGCCCTCCAGCGTCCGCCAGACCACACCGATCGTCCGCACATCGTGCTATACGCATGACCATGCGTTCCGCGGGGATCCGCGAGCTACGCCGGCAGGCGAGCCGCTACCTGCGGGAGGTCGAGCGAGGCGAGACCATCGAGATCACCAACCGCGGGCAGGCCGTTGCCTGGCTCGTCCCGGTGCCCAGCGAGGGCGAGGTCGCGCAGCTGCGAGCCGGCGGCCGTCTGGAGCGCGGGGCGGGCGACCTGCTCGCGCTCGGCGATCCGCTCGAGCCCGCCCCTCACACACCATTACCGAGCGAAGCGCTCGCCGCGGCGCGCACCCTCGAGCGCTGAACCCTTGGTCTACCTCGACTTTTCGGCGCTCGTGAAGCTGGTCGTGCGTGAGGCAGTGTAGTTGTCACTGAGTGGGCCATGGCGATCGAGCGGTGAGACATCGCTCGTCCAGACGATGATTGATTGACACCCGATCGTGAGGCGCCCCGCACGACGGCGTTGCGCGGAGAAGCGCGTAACAGCGTTCGCGGTCATCGCGTCAAGGGTCGGGAAGCGTTCCTACGGCCCGCTCGAGGTCGCCGCGGTGCACGATCCGCTGGATGTAGCGTGTGCTGTCACCTCCGGCGAGCTCGCCCGGCTGGAGCGCGCGGTAGATGATGCGCAGCTCCCCGACTCGCAACCGCCGCCAGGGCGCGCCGCCGACGAGGGCGCGGTCGTCCGCGTTCTCCGGGAGCGGCTCCCGGGCCAGTGTTTCGGTAAGCGCCTGCTCCAGTTTGCGTCGGTCGCGTGGGCTGAGTCTTCGCAGATCGCGCTCGGCGCGGCGGCTGAGCTCGACCCGGATTGGCTGCGCCACGCTCGGGTCAGGACGCCTGCGCCCGAGCGGCGCCTTCCTCGCCTTCGATCTCCGCGAAGACCTCGTGGGCGGGGCGCGTGCGGTCCTCGCGCAGATCCTCCTCCGCGTCCTCCCTGCTCGCCACGAACTCGGGGGCATTCGTGAGGATGTAATCCTCGAATGCCTCGGAGTCGATCGGCATCAGGATCGCCGCGAGCTTCCCGTAGCGGGTCACGAGCGCGGGACGCCCGGACTTCTCGACCTGCTCGACGATCTCGCTCGAACGCCGCTGCAGGTCTCGAATGCCGAAGCTCTCCATCTCTCCTCACTTTCACAGCGGTGGCGGTTACGTACAAGTATACGTAGCCTTGCAGCCCAGAGCGGAGGGCACAGGCGAGCCGCGGGTGGCCGGGCGCTCGAGCCGCAGCGCGCTCCAGCCGCCCCTCGGGATGGCGAGCTGCACTCCCAACGGAGCGCCCCACGCGAGCGGCGGCTATCGACTAGGGCAACGGCTGGGGCGCAGCGCGAATCGGACCGTCCACGGCCGCGATCGGCGCCTCTACCCGGCCGCTTGGCCCTTCGAACGCGAGGCTCCGGGGCTCGCCCTGAACGTGTACGAGGTACGCATTGCCCGCCGTCTCGCTCGTAACCTGCTCTCCCGTCGCGAGCCGCACGCTGACCGCGTCCACCCCATCGGGAACGAGGCCGTACACCGCCACCTGACTCGCGAACGACGTGGTTCCCACGCTCGATCCGTCGGCCACGGCGCGATCGGGCGGGCAGGTGATCGTGGCGCCCTTGGCCTCGTCCATGGCCAGACAGACCCTTTCGTTGGCGGGTATCACGAACACGGACTCCTCCCCGCGCGAGAAGGCACGCCGCGAGAGGGCGCCGTTGGCCCCGAAGGGCGTCTCGCTGAGCCTGGCGACCAGCTCCGGTGGAAGGCGGTCCGTCGCAACGCGTGCACGTCGCAGGATGGAGAGAGACTGCTCTTGCTGCTCGCTCGTCTTGGCCACAGTTCCCAAGCGCTCCGGTCCCGGAGGACCGTCCGAGGGACCTTGGGCGACGGCAATCACCGCGACACCGATGCAGAGGCTGGCTGCCAACGCAGCGATCTGAC
>JBPCKX010000120.1:0-4606 GCA_051003875.1 Thermoleophilaceae bacterium | reverse complement strand
CGCTGCGCGCCGGCCTCGGCGACGCCGCGCAGCCGCGCGCCCGCGCCGCGTCGGCTGGCGCCCGCGCCGCGTAGGCCCATCGCGGCCCGCGAGGCCGGAATTCCGCACTGCTGAGCCGAAAAGAGGGCATTTCCGGCTCGTTTGTCGTACACTTCCAGGGTGCCTTACGCCGGGGATGACGTCGCCGAGCTCGAAGCTCGCCAGGAACCCAGGCTCGTCAGGGCACTGGAGATGATCGCGCCGGGGACGGCGGTACGCGAGGGCGTCGACGCGATCGTCCAGGCCCGCACGGGCGCGCTGATCTGCATCGGGGACAGCGAGGAGCTGTCGTTCCTGTACTCGGGCGGGCTCAAGATCGGCGTCGACTACACCCCCGCGACGCTGTTCCAGCTCGCCAAGATGGACGGCGCGATCACGCTCTCCTCGAACGGCGCCAAGATCGGTTGGGCGAACGTCCAGATGATGCCCGACCCGACGATCCTCTCGCTCGAGACCGGAACTCGCCACCGCACCGCCGAGCGCGTGGCAAAGCAGACCGACGCGCTCGTGATCGCGATCTCCCAGGCGCGCAGCGTCGTCTCGCTCTACGTCGACGGCGCGAAGTACGTCCTCGAGGAGATCCCGGTCGTGCTCGCGAAGGCCAACCAGGCGCTCGCCACGCTCGACAAGTACCGCACGCGGCTCGACAAGGTCTCGACGCGCCTCACAGCGCTCGAGTTCGAGGGAGGCGTCACCCTCCACGACGTGCTGACGGTGCTCCAGCGCAACGAGCTGGTCACGCGGATGGCCGTCGAAGTCGAGCGCTACATCGTCGAGCTCGGCGCCGAGGGGCGCCTGATCGAGATGCAGCTCGAGGAGACGATGGTCGGGGTCGCGGCGGACAAGTCCGCGCTCGTGCAGGACTACATCGTCGATGTGACGGAGGAGGGCTTCGCGAACCTGCTCGACTCGCTCGCGCGGCTGCCCCACCACGACCTGCTCGACTTCGGCACGCTCGCCGAGCTGCTCGGTCACGACCGCAAGCTGAACACACTCGACCACCACGTCGCACCGCGCGGGCACCGCATCCTCGGGCGCATCCCGCGCCTACCGCGGCTGGTGGTGCAGTCGATCGTCGGCGAGTTCGCCGGCCTCGACGAGATCCTGGCCGCCGGCGACGGGGAGCTCGAGGTGACCGAAGGGGTCGGGGAAATGCGGGCCAAGGACATCCGCGAGGGTCTCAGGCGCCTGCAGGAGATCAACCTCGTGGACCGATATCTGCAAACCTGAATCAGCACCCGCCGGCAGCCGCGCCGCCGGGTCGAACTAGGAGGCCGTCATTTCAGAGACGTCGATTGAGCAAGATTTCGCGGACCTCGAGATCACCCGTGAGGTTCCCCACATCGAGTACGAGGTCGGGGACCACGTCGTCTACCCACACCACGGGGCGGGCAAGGTCCTCAAGAAGGAGAAGAAGGAGGTGCTGGGCGAGCGGCGCCAGTACCTGACGATCCAGATCCTCCACAACGACATGACGGTGATGGTCCCGTGCGAGAACGCGGGCCGGGCCGGGCTCCGGAGGGTGATCGGCGAGGAGGCCGTCGCGAAGGTGCTCTCGGTCCTGCGCGACGACGTCAGCCAGATGCCGAAGAACTGGAACCGGCGCTTCAAGCACAACCGCGAGAAGATCAAGACCGGGGACGTGTTCGAGCTCGCCGAGGTCGTTCGCAACCTCGCCATCCGCGAGTCCGAGAAGGGTCTCTCGACGGGCGAGAAGCAGATGTACACCCGTGCCAAGAAGATCCTCGCCTCCGAGCTGATGTACGCGCTCGAGATGGAGGAGGACGAGTCCGAGGATCACCTCGACTCTCTGATCGAGGACGCGCACGTCGGGCGCAACGGCGCCGCGGCGACTGCCTAGAGCGCAGCGGCGGGAGCGGTTCCCTTGGGGACGGTCGTCGCGATCGTGCCCGCCGGGGGCAGCGGCGAGCGCCTCGGGTCGGGCCGTCCGAAGGCGTTCGTGCCCGTCGCGGGGCGCGCGCTGCTCGACTGGAGCGTCGAGGTGCTCGCCTCGGCCTGTGACCGGGTCGTGGTCGCGGTACCGGCGGGCGAGGAGGCGCCGCCGGATCGGGTCAGGGGCGGCGACTCGCGCTCCGCGTCGGTGCGCTCTGCGCTGGAGGCCGCTCCCGAGGCAGAGGTTGCGGTCGTGCACGATGCGGCCCGCCCGCTGCTCACGCGCGAGCTCGTGGAGCGCTGCCTGGCGGCGCTCGCCGGCGGGCCGTTCGACGGCGTGATCGCTGCGGCGAGGGTCACGGACACGATCAAGCAGGCCGACGGCGCCGGGCGGGTGCTGCGCACGCTCGAACGCTCGGCGCTCTGGGCCGTCCAGACTCCGCAGGTGTTCCATGCCGCGGCACTGCGCCGGGCGCTCGCGGTGGACGGCGCGACGCTCGCCGCCGCCACCGACGACGCCTCGCTGCTCGAGGCGGCGGGCGGGACTGTCGGCGTCGTCGAGTCCTCGCCCGAGAACCTGAAGGTGACGACGCCGCTCGACCTGCGCGTCGCGGAGGCGCTCCTGCGCGCGCGCACCCCGGCGCGCCCCGTGCAGTGATCGGCTGAGCCCCCGTGCTGACCGACTACCATGTGCACCTGCGCCCCGACGAAGACGACTCGCCGGCCGCGCGCCACTTCACCGGGGCGAACGCCGAGCGCTACCGCGAGACCGCCTCCGAGCGGGGGATCGAGGAGCTCGGCGTCTCAGAGCACGTCTACCGGTTCGCGCAGGCGCTCGAGGTCTGGACGCACCCATTCTGGCGGCAGGCTGCCACGGACGACATCGACGCCTACTGCGCCTTCGTCCGCGAGCAGACGGACCTCCGGCTCGGCATCGAGGCGGACTTCGTGGTGGGCGGCGAGGACCGCATGGCGAACCTGCTCGACGCGCGCGACTGGGACTACGTCGTCGGCTCGGTCCACTTCCTGCGCGAGCAGGCCGTCGACATGCGCGGCGGGCCGTGGGACATCTGGCGCTCGTCCGATCCCGAGCAGGTCTGGCGTCGCTACTTCGAGACGCTCGGGGAGGCCGCGCGGTCAGGGATGTTCGACATCCTCGCGCACCCCGACCTGGTCAAGGTCTGGGGAGGGTCTGCGCCGCACCCCGGCGGGGACCTGCGCCGCTTCTACGAGCTCGCGCTGGACGGGATCGCCGACTCCGACATCGCGATCGAGGTCTCCACCGCCGGCCTGCGCAAGCCCGTCGGCGAGATCTACCCCGCCCGGGGCTTCCTCGAGCTGTGCCTCGAGGTCGGGCGGCCGGTCGCCCTGTCGAGCGACGCCCACGTCCCCGGCGACGTCGGCCACGAGTACGAGCGCGCCGTCGCCTGGCTCGCCGAGCTCGGCGTGACCGAGCTGGCCGTGTTCGCGCATCGCCGCCGCCGGCTCGAGCCGCTCGGGTAGCCCCGGCCGCGCGGCCGCCCCGGGGCACGCTGCCCGCTCGGGTAGCGTTGGCGCCTTGAGCGCGCGCACGGGGATCGGCTACGACTCGCACCGCCTCGAGCCCGGGCGGCGCCTCGTGCTCGGCGGGGTCGAGGTTCCCGGGGCCGAGCGCGGCCCGGTCGGCCACTCCGACGCCGACGTGCTCACGCACGCGGTGATCGATGCGCTGCTCGGCGCGGCCGGCCTGGGCGACATCGGGCTGCTCTTCCCCGACACCGACGAGCGCTGGCGCGATGCCGATTCGATCGGGTTGCTCCGCGAGGTGTGCGGCCTGCTCGAGGATGGTGAATGGGCGGTCGTGAACGTCGACTCGACTGTGATCTCCGAGGCACCGAAGCTGGCGCCTCACCGCGATGCCATGCGCGCCCGGCTGGCCGAGGCCATCGGGATCGCCGCCGCCGACGTGAACGTCAAGTTCACCACCAACGAGGGGATGGGGTTCTTGGGGCGCGGGGAGGGGCTGGCGGCGCTGGCGAGCGCGACGGTGACGCGGAAACCCTGACCGCTGAAGTGGGGATTGTACTGACCGATGGTCAACAAGGAGAGTCCATGATCCCGCCGCACACCTCAACCCGACCGCTCCACGTTCGCAGGGCGCACCGCCCGAGATCGTTCTGGCTGATTGCTCTGCTCGGGCTTCCCGCGCTCAACCTGGCGGTCACGTTCTTCCTGGCCTCGGCGGGTGCGCCCTTGGTCCCGGTGGCGGCGGTGCTCGCGGTGCTTGCACTGGTCGAGCTGGTACTTCTGATAGTGCTGTCGCCGCGCTACGGGGTCGGTACTTTCGGAGCACTCGCCGCGATGATCGGGAATGCCGCACTCACGATTCTGGTCCCCATCGTGCTCTTCTACATCTTGTTGGCGATCAACGGCTGCGACGAGTGCCTCAGCTGAGCCTGCCCGTCCGGCTCGGTGCCATAGCCTCCGCTCCGTGCGCGAGATCCGACTTCACGACACGCTCAGCGGCGGCCGTGTCAGGCTCGATCCGCGCGAGCCGGGCAAGGTGGGGATCTACGTCTGCGGGCCGACCGTCTACGCGCGCGTGCACGTCGGGAACGCGCGCCCGTTCGTCGTCTTCGCGCTGCTGAAGCGGTTCCTCGAACACGAGGGGCTGGAGGTGACGCTGGTCGAGAAC
>JBPCKX010000119.1:0-8742 GCA_051003875.1 Thermoleophilaceae bacterium | reverse complement strand
TCTTCATGTCGTCGTAGCTGACGCCCGTCTCGTCGCCGACGGTGAAGCCGACGCCGGTGTTGCGGGCGATCTCCTTCGCGCCGACGTTCGAGGTCATGATCACGATCGCGTTGCGGAAGTCGACCGTGCGGCCCTGGCTGTCGGTCAGCCGGCCGTCCTCGAGCACCTGCAACAGGATGTTGAACACGTCCGGGTGTGCCTTCTCGATCTCGTCGAGCAGCAGCACGCTGTAGGGCTTGCGCCGCACCGCCTCGGTGAGCTGGCCGCCCTCGTCGTAGCCGATGTAGCCCGGGGGCGAGCCGACGAGCCGCGAGACGGAGTGCTTCTCCATGTACTCGGACATGTCGATCCGCACCATCGCGTCCTCGTCGCCGAACAGGAACTCGGCGAGCGTACGACCGAGCTCGGTCTTGCCGACCCCCGAGGGACCGAGGAAGATGAACGATCCGGTCGGCCGCTTCGGGTCCTTCATGCCGGCGCGCGAGCGCCGGATCGACTTCGACACCGCCTCGATCGCGGCGTGCTGGCCGATGACGCGCTTGTGGAGCTCATCCTCCATCCGGATCAGCTTCTGGGTCTCGGCCTCGGTCAGCTTGACGACGGGGATGCCGGTCCACATCGAGACGATGTCGGCGATCTCCTCCTCGCCGATCTCCGGCCGCTCACCCGACTCGCCCGAGCGCCACTGGTCCTCGAGATCCTTCTTCTTGTTGGTGAGCTGGCGCTCCTTGTCGCGCAGGTTGGCGGCGTTCTCGAACTCCTGCGCCTCGATCGCCGCCTCCTTGTCGCGCCGCGTCGTCTCGATCTCCTCCTCGAGCTCGCGGTAGACGGGCGGAGCCGTCATCGACTTGATCCGAGCGCGCGCGGCCGCCTCGTCGATCAGGTCGATCGCCTTGTCGGGCAGGAAGCGGTCGGAGATGTAGCGGTCGGCCAGCTCGGCCGCGGCCTCCAGCGCATCGTCGGTGATGCCGACCCGGTGGTGGGTCTCGTAGCGTTCGCGCAGTCCCTTGAGGATCTGCACGGACTCCTCCGGCGAGGGCTGGTCGACCTTGACCTGCTGGAACCGTCGCTCGAGCGCCGAGTCGCGCTCGAGGTACTTGCGGTACTCGTCGAGCGTCGTCGCGCCGATGGTCTGCAGCTCGCCGCGCGCGAGCGCCGGCTTGAGGATCGAGGCGGCGTCGATCGCGCCCTCGGCCGCGCCGGCACCGACGAGGTTGTGCAGCTCGTCGATGAAGAGAATGATGTCTCCCCGCTGGGTGATCTCCTTCATCACCTTCTTGAGGCGCTCCTCGAACTCACCGCGGTACTTGGAGCCGGCCACCAGCGCGGCCAGGTCGAGCGTGTAGATCTGCTTGTTCTTCAGCAGCTCGGGCACCTCGCCGGAGGTGATCCGCTGCGCGAGGCCCTCGACCACGGCGGTCTTGCCCACGCCAGGCTCGCCGATCAGGACGGGGTTGTTCTTCTGCCGACGCGAGAGGATCTGCATGATCCGCTCGATCTCGGTCTCCCGCCCGACGACGGGGTCGAGCTTCGACTCCGAGGCCAGCTTCGTGAGGTTGCGGCCGAACTGGTCGAGCAGCTTCGAGCTTTTCTTGCCCTCCCCCGGGGGGCCCGCCTGGGCGCCCCCGGCGCGGCGGCCACCGGGGCCGGACAGCATCCGGATGACCTCGTTGCGGATCTTCTCGGAATCGGCGTCGAAGTCGAGCAGGATGCGGGCGGCGACGCCCTCGTTCTCGCGCACCAGGCCGAGCAGGATGTGCTCGGTGCCGATGTAGTTGTGACCGAGCGAGAGCGCCTCGCGCAGGGCCAGCTCGAGCACCTTCTTCGCGCGCGGGGTGAACGGGATCTGCCCCGAGGTGACCTCCTCGCCGGAGCCGACGATCCGCACCACCTGGGCGCGCACGCGCTCGACCGTGATGTCGAGCGACTCCAGCACCCGGGCGGCGAGGCCCTCCTCCTCACGCAGCAGCCCGAGCAGGATGTGCTCGGTACCGATGTAGTTGTGCTTCAGGTTGCGGGCCTCCTCCTGTGCGAGGACGACGACCTGCCGGGCCCGTTCTGTGAAGCGCTCGAACACTGCTTGCGATCCTCTTGTGTCGGGGTCTCTCTGGACGGGTGCTCGTCCGGTTCCTTTCCCATCTGTTCGGCACGACGGCCCAACTGGATGAGGTCACCGGCCGAGATACCCGGCCTGCGGCAAGTCTAACAACGCCGCGTGGACGGCCCCGCGGCCCGGCTGCGGGTCAGCGCATGGCCGGGAAGAGCACGACCTCGCGAATCGACCGCCGCCCCGCGAGCAGCATCACCAGTCGGTCTATCCCGACGCCGACCCCGCCGGTCGGCGGCATCCCGTGCTCGAGCGCGCGCACGAAGTCCTCGTCGTAGGGCTGCGCCTCCTCCTCGCCGGCGGCGGTCAGGAGCCCTTGCTGCTCGAAGCGCATGCGCTGCTCGTCGGGGTCGTTCAGCTCCGTGAAGGCGTTCGCGAACTCCATTCCCCCAGCAAAGCACTCGAAGCGCTCGACGAGCCCCGGCTCGGAGCGGTGCTCCTTCGCGAACGGCGACAGCTCGACCGGGTAGTCGAGCACGAACGTGGGCTGCGTCAGCGTCGGCTCCACGTGCTTGGAGAGCAGCTCGTCGACCATTCTGGGCCAGGTCTCCGAGGGGTCGAGCTCGATGCCCTGCGCGGCGGCCGCCGCGACCCGGCTCGCGACGTCGCGCTCCGCAAGCACGTCGACGCCCGTCTGCTCGAGGATCGCGTCGCGCAGCGTGACCCGCCGCCACGGGGTGCTCGCGAAGTCGATCGCACCCGCGTAGCCGACCTCGTCCGCCACGTAGGCGACGAGCTGCTCGAGCTCTGCCGCGATGTCGTCGTAGTCGGCGTAGGCCTCGTAGAGCTCGAGCATCGTGAACTCCGGGTTGTGCTTCGGCGAGAGCCCCTCGTTGCGGAAGTCCTTGCCCAGCTCGTAGACGCGCTCGAGCCCCCCGACGATCAGGCGCTTGAGGTAGAGCTCGGTGGCGATCCGCAGGTAGAGGTCGCGGCCGAGCGCGTTGTGGTGGGTCGTAAAGGGACGCGCCAGGGCGCCGCCGTAGAGCGGCTGCAGCACCGGCGTCTCGACCTCGAGGAAGCCGCGCGCCTCGAGCCGGCGGCGCACCGCGGCCAGCACCGCCGCGCGCAGGAGGAAGAGCGCCCGGACCTCCTCGTTGGCGATCAGGTCGAGCTCGCGGCAGCGGTAGCGGGTCTCGACGTCCTCGAGCCCGTGGAACTTCTCGGGCGGCGCGCGCAGCGACTTCGCCAGCAGCGTCCAGGCGGTCACCTTCAGCGACAGCTCCCCACGGCGGGACTTGAAGGCGGTCCCGTCGATGCCGACGAGGTCGCCAAGGTCGAGCGCCAGGAGCAGCTCGAGCGACTCCTCCCCGAGCACGTCGAGCCGCGCGTGGACCTGGATCCGTCCCGACCGGTCGACCACGTCGAGGAAGGCCGCCCTGCCGTGACCCCGGCGGGCGGCGAGCCGGCCGGCCACGCGATAGGCGGACGCGGTCTCCTCGCCGTCGGCGAGCGATCCGTGCGCCACGCGGATCGATTCGATCGGACCGACGCCCCGGTAGGAGTGCGGAAAGGGCTCGACGCCCCGCTCGCGCAGGCGCTCGAGCTTCGCCCGGCGGTCGCCGTCGACGGCGCGGGGGTCGCGATCACCGCCGTCGTGCTCGGTGTCCCGGTCGATGGCGTCGCGCTCGTCGTCCATGGGCTCGAACCCTACGGGGCTCCGCGGCGCCGGCGGGCCGGCGCCACCCCGGGCGTCCGGCCGCTTCGATCTTGGTGATCTTGAGCTTGCGCGCCGGCCCGCGGGGCACGGGGACCGACACCGTCTCGCCTCGCTTGTGCCCGATCAGCGCCTTGCCGACGGGCGACTCGTTGGAGAGCTTTTGGCTGGAGGGGTCGGCCTCCGCCGACCCGACGATCTTGAACTTGCTCGACTTCTCGGTCTTCTGGTCCTTGACGTGGACGGTGACGCCGACCGCGACCGCCTCGGTGCTGACGTCGGTCGCGTCGATCACGCGCGCGTTGCGGAGCTTGTCCGCGAGGTCGGCGATCTGCTTCTCGAGCATCGCCTGCTCGTTCTTGGCGTCGTCGTACTCGGAGTTCTCCGAGATGTCCCCGAACTCGCGCGCCTCCTTGATGCGATCGGCGACCTCGCGCCGGCGCGCGGTGGAGAGATGGTCGATCTTCAGCTTCAGATCTTCCAGGCCCTCGGGTGTCAGAAGCGTCTCTCGTGGCATAGATAAACCCCCGGGGCGATCGCGAACGGCCTCGGAGGGACGCGGCAGTGTAGCAACCGTCGCGGCGGGCGCTCAGGCGGCGCGACCCGGCGGCGGTCGCTCAGGCGGACGCGGCTGCGGGCGCCGCCGCGCGCAACTCCGCCACCACGCCGCGCGCGCAGGCGGTCGTGGGAGCGCCCACCAGCCGCTGCCTGACGGGCTTGGAAAGCTCCAGCCGATCGGCGTACCAGGGGTAGAACTTGCGCAGGTAGCGGCCGGCCCGGTCGGCGCCGAGGTGCTCCTCACAGCGCGCGATGACCCAGTCCAGCTCCTCGAGGACCTCGAGCAGGTCGGGCTCGCCGACGCGCAGACCGAGCAGGCGCTCGAAGCGCCAGGGGTTCCCGAGCGAGCCCCGCGCCAGCATCACGGCGGCCGCGCCACTGCGCTCGAGCGCCTCGAGCGCACGCTCGTCGGAGAGCAGCCCGCCCGACACGACGACGGGCACCTCGAGCGCGGCGACGAGGTCGGCCGCGAGCGCGTAGTCCGGCTTGCCGCTGTGCTGCTGGGAGGCGTGCCGCGGGTGAAAGCCGATGCCTGCCACGCCCGCCTCCTCGGCGAGGCGCCGCGCCAGAACGATCCCGTCGCGCTCTCCCGGGCGCTGCCCCGGCCGCAGCTTGACCGTGACGGGGAGCCCGCCGCCCTCACTCGCCGCGCGCGCGATCGCGACGGCGCGATCGGGGTCGTCGAGCAGCGCCGCCCCCGCGCCGGTCTTGCACACCTTGCGCACGGGGCAGCCCATGTTGATGTCGATCATGTCCGCGCCCGCGGCGGCCACGATCGCGGCCGCCTCGCGCATCACCTCGGCGTCGTGCCCGAAGAGCTGGATCGAGACGGGGTGCTCGTCGGGGTGGATGCGCAGGAACTCGCGCACCGTGCGCTCGTTTCCGTGCTTGAGCCCGAAGCTCGAGACCATCTCCGATACCACCAGGCCGGCCCCGTGGCGCTTTGCCTGCAGGCGCACGAACCAGTTCCCGATCCCCGCCAGCGGGGCGAGCACGAGGCGGTTGGCGATCCGGTGGCCGCCGAGCGTCCAGGGTTCGGTGAGCTCGCTCATCGCGCACATTGTCGCGCTCCTCAGCGCCGGCGCCCGTGCTTGCGCTTCCTCCTGGCCCGCGCACGCCCGGGCGGCGGCGCTGGTGCGGTCGAGGGCGCGCCCTCGAGCGGTGCGCCCGCGACGACCGGCGCCGGCGTGAGCCGCCAGAGGCAGAGCTGCTGCCCGAGGGTCCAGAGGCTCGTCGTGATCCAGTAGACCGCGAGCCCGGCCGGGAAGCGGGCGACGACGCCGGCGAAGATCAGCGGCAGAGCCAGCATCACCCCGCGCTGGCCACCCGCGAGCGCGCGCGAGGCGATCAGGCTGCCGGCCAGCTGCGAGGCAAGGTAGGCCGTGATCAGCGCGACGAGCACGGCCCCGTGCGGCTTGTCGGTCAGGTGGGGGACGAAGAGGAAGCCGGCGTCGCCGAAGAGGCCGCTCTCGACGTCGGTGCGCATCAGGTAGTAGAGCGAGATGAAGACCGGGATCTGGACCACCAGCGGCGCGAACGCGCTGAGCGGGTTGATGCCGTGCTCGCGGTAGTAGGCCTGCATCTCGCGCTGCAGGCGTGGCTTGTCGCCCTTGTGGCGCTCCTGCAGGCGCTTCATCTCGGGCATGTGCTCGCGCAGCTCGCGCTGGGAGCGGAACTGGCGCACGACGAGCGGCACCGTGCAGAGCCGCACCAGCAGCGTCAGGCCGACGATCGCGAGCCCCCACCCCAGCCCGATCGAGTGGAGCGCCTCGAGCGTCCACTCCTCGATCGAGATCAGCGGCGCGAGGACGTTGGCGGTGAACATTCGCCCTGGGACGGTAGCTACGCGTCGCTGTTGCGCTCCCAGACCAGGCGCAGGCCACGCAGCGTGAGCAGGTCGTCGACGTCGTCGACCTGCTCGCAGTGGGGGACGATCGCCGCGGCGGCGCCGCCCGTGGCGATCGCCGTAGCCTCCTCGCCGAGCTCCTCCCGCAGCCTGCCGAGCAGCCCGTCGACCTGGCCCGCGTAGCCGAACACGACGCCTGACTTGATCGCCTCGAGCGTGCTCCGGCCGATCGCCGCGCGCGGCGGCCCGAGGCTCACCTTCGGCAGCGCCGCCGCGCGCTGGCTGAGCGCCTCGAGCGACACCTCGATCCCGGGCGCGATCACGCCGCCGAGGTACTCGCCCGCCGCCGAGACGACGTCGTAGTTGACGGCGGTGCCGAAGTCGACCGCGATACAGGCCCCCCCGGTGCGCTCGTACGCGGCGACGGCGTTCACGAGCCGGTCGGCGCCCAGCTCGCGCGGGTTGTCGATCCGGATCGGCATCCCGGTGCTCAGTTCCGGCCCGATCAGCGCGCCGCGCCCGTCGAGGTAGCGCAGGCGCATCTCCTCGTACTGCTGGGAGAGGGCGGGCACGACGCACGAGACGATCACCGCGTCGACGTCCGAAAGCCGCAGGTCGCGCAGCTCGAGCAGCGCGCTCAGGACGATCGCCAGCTCGTCCGCGGTGGCGGTGCGCGCGGTGTGGACGCGCCAGTGCTCGAGCGAGTCCTGCGAGCGGAAGAGCCCGATGTGCGTCTGGGTGTTGCCGACGTCGATCGCGAGCAGCATGCGAAACGATTATCGCGCGCGGCGTACCACGACCGCGCCTACGTCGATCGGAGCGGTTCCGCGGCGGCCGCTGATGGACTCAGGTCAGGTGAGCCCCAGCCGCTCCGCGCGCTGGACGGCCTCGGCGCGGTTGCGCACCCCAAGCTTGCGGTAGAGGTTGCCGGTGTGCTCCTTCACCGTGTGGGGCGAGAGGTGGAGCTCGCCCGCGATCTCGCGGTTGGTCGCACCGGAGGCGAGCAGGCCGAGCACCTCGCGCTCGCGCCGCGAGAGCGGCGAGGAGGGCTCCTCGGGACCGGCCGCGAAGACCGTGCCGCCGCTCCCGACGGTGCGGATCGCGGCCGCCACCTCGTCCGCGCCCCAGTCCTTGGACACGAACCCCGACGCCCCCGCCACGCGCGCCGCCTGCGGCGAGATCCAGCCGGCGCCCGAGATCAGCAGGACCCGCGTGCGCGGTGACTCGCGCCGCAGGGTCTCGCACAGCTCGGCACCCGACTGCTCGCCCAGGAAGAGGTCGACGAGCGCGACGTGCGGCTCGTAGCGCCGCGCGAGCTCGCGCGCCTTGGCCTCGTCGCGCGCGGTCAGGCAACGCTCGACCCAGGGCTGATCGGCGAGCAGGAGGCGAAAGCCCCAGTGCACGACGTCGTGATCGTCGACCACCAGCACGCGCAGCCGCCGCCCGCCCGTCACTCGCGCTCCGGGACGGGGACGACCAGCCGAACCCGCCAGACCCCCGTCTGCGCGGTCCCGAACTCGACCACGCCGCCCCGCTGGAGCGCATCGAACGCGGCGAGGCGCAGCCCCATTCCCGCACCCTGGCCGCGTCCCGAGCGACCGACCCCGTCATTGCGGACCTCGAGGGTGAAGAGGCCCGGGTCGCCCCCGACCGTGACCTGCACCCGTGTCGGCTCGGCGTGCTTGTGCGCGTTGCGCAGGGCCTCTGCCAGGACCGACTGGGCGAGCGGCTCGAGATCCTCGGGAACCTCGCTCTCGCGCTCCCAGGCGATCTCGAGCGACGCGCCGTCGTAGTGGCTGCCGAGCCGCTGCAGCTCTCCGCGCAGCTTGGCTCCGGTCTCCGGGGCCGAGACGCTCGCGATCGAGCGTGCCATCGCGCTGCGCAGGTCGCCGACGGCCGCCTGGATCTCCTCGCCGGCGCGGCGTCGCTGCTCGCGCGTCAGGTCGCGCTCGGCCCCCAGCACGAGCGAGACGCCGAACAGACGCTGCATGACCCGCTCGTGGACTTCGCGGGCGAAGTCGATCCGCTGCGCGAGCAGCCGCGCGCGCGCCTGCTGGGTGGTGGCGATGCGCGCGCTCGCAGCGAGCGCGGCGGTCTTGCCGAGCCTCCACATCAGACGCCGCTCGGAGTCGGTCAGCTCGAAGTGGCCTCCGCCCCGATCGGCGAAGACCACCCCGAGCCAGCTACCGCCGGCCGACACCGGTGTGCAGGTGAGCGTCGTCGCGCCGAGCGCCCGCGCATAGCGTTCCGGTACCTCCTGCTCGAGCTCCTCGGAAGCCGTCACGACCGAGTCCTCGGTGAGCGCGCGCTGAGCGATCGGAGTCTCCTCGAGGGTGCCGAAGACGTTCGCGAGCAGGTCGGGCTCGATCCCGTGACTGCCCGCGGGCACCACCAGCTTGCGCGTGTCGTCGTAGAGCACGAGCACGACGCGCTCCATCGAGGTGAGCCGGCAGACCGCCTCGCAGAGCGAGTTGTAGAAGTCGCGGGGAGCGTCGCCCCCGTTCGCGTCCAGCCCCGTGAGCAGCTCGACCATCACGTCGAGCTGCTCGGTGCGCTGCGACTGCGCCGGGTCGGTCA
>JBPCKX010000118.1:0-12208 GCA_051003875.1 Thermoleophilaceae bacterium | reverse complement strand
GCTTCGAGGCGCTCCTCGCCCCGCGCCGCGCACGGTCGCCCTTCCTCCCGCGCCCCCTGCGCCGGTCGGCAGGCGAGCCCCGGGCCGCCGGCCCGTCCCGGCTCCGCGCGTGCCACGTGTGCCGGTGGCGATCCCGGTCAGCGCCCCGGCGCCCACGCCGCGCGTTCCGAGCGCTCCCGCGCCGGTGCCCCAGCCCGTCCGCGCCCCCGCCGCGCTCCCCGCCCAGTCCTGGCCCCAGCAGTACACCGACGCGATGCGCCGCGCCCAGGCGAGCGCGCAGTTCGGCGCCCAGATCTACGACCAGGCGATGCGGGGTGTCCAGGACCTGATGAGCAACCTCTTTCCCTCCGCCCAGCGGAGATAGGTCCTGACAAGAGGTGTCCCGCGGCGTTATATCCGCGAGGCATCGCCTCAGACAAACGGCAAACCCGTCGCGAGGCGGGCGCGCAAAACCAGGGGCCTCCTGTCGGAGGCGGCCCAGTTGCCCGAGGAGGCAAAGATGAAACTCACCACCAGGATTGCTGCGGGAGCTCTGATGGCGACCCTTGTCGCGATCCCCGCAACGGCAGAGGCAAAGCCGATCTCGAAGGTCCGCACGCAGGTGAAGCAGGCCGACAGATCGGTCGACCGGGTCGTCTCGCTCGCCAACCGAGACCGCGACTACGCAGCCGCGAGGGAGCTGCGCAAGGTTCGTCGGAGCATGCGCCGGGCTCAGCGCCAGGTTCGCAGGCTCGGCCGCGCCACGGGCACCCCCGCCCGGGCGAGACGGTATGGGCGCTCGGTACGGATGGTCGGATCGGTCGCGAACGAGTGCACGGACGAGCTGTCGGCGATCGTCGGCGACGTCGGCGGCGATCCGCAGGTGGCGATCGCCAAGGCGGTCAGGGCGTGCATCGTGATCCGCGAGCGGGTCATCGAGCAGCTCACGGCGCTGCTCGACCAGGTTCCCCCGCAGGCGAGGCCGTACATCGCCAGGGTGATCGCGCTGCTCTCGAGCGATGGCCAGGACGAGGCCGCGCAGATCGCAGGAGTGCTCGGCGACGTATCGCTGCCGACGGACGTGGCGGCGATCCTGACCCAGGCGCTCGAGCTCGCGACGGGCGCGATCTCGGACGCGATCGGGCGGCTCGACGGGATTCTCGGCATCCTGCCCGGACCCGCGGGGTCGATCGTGGGCTCGGCGCTGGCGCTCGTGACCGAGCAGCTGCAGTTCGTCACCAAGCTGGTCTCGGACCTGCTCACCGGGCTCTTCGGCGGCGCTCCGCCGACCGCGGGCGGCGGTGGACCGGGCTCCGGCTCGGGCGGCATCGGCGGGCTCGGCCTCGGCGGGCTGCCCGGCCTGGGCGTGCTCCAGGGCATGTTCGGCAACGGGTTCCCGTTCTCGCTGATCCCGATCGACCTGCCGTTCAACGTCTCGGGCTTCGGGTTCGCGGTCCGGTAACGGCGGATGGGGCCGGGGGGCTCGCGCCCCCCGGAGCTCTCCCGCCGCACGGGGAGGTTGGCGGCCCGGGCCCTTCGTTGGGCCCGGGTCGCCTTCGTGCGTGAGGGGCTCGCGGATCGGACGGGCGGGGCTGCGCTTTCCGGCCGCGACGCGCTCAGGCGCCGCGCAGGAGCTGGGAGACGACCTCGCCGGGCCGTTGGCCGCGCTCGGTGGCGATCCGCTCGAGGCGCTTGGCGTCGTCACCCTCGACGCTGACGAGGATCGTCAGCTTTGCGCCGGGGTTGCCCTCGTGGAGATCGATCTGGCCGGGCTGGGCACGGTCGATCTCGGCGTCGAAGTCGCCGGGCTGCGGATCTGGGTCTGTCCAGGGATCCTTGACCATCTCAGTCAACGAGCTTACGCTCGGTCAACGCGGCCAGGTCGTCGAGATCAACCGGGCGTGCGCTCGCGCGCTTCATGCTGATCAGGTCGTCGAGGCCGGCGATCTTGACCTCGGTGTCGGCGAGCGTGACGCGGAGCGCGTCCCGTTGCAGGAGCTCGTAGGGCGGCGCGCCGGGCGGGTCGTGGAGGACATCGATCGCTCCGTGGTGAGAATCGAGCTGGCAGCGGGTTGCGCGGGGCAGCATGGTCGCCGAGATCGTCACCCCTTCGCTACCGGGATTGAGGACCCGCGCATCCAGTGCGTTCAGCGCCGCTGCAAGCTTCGTCAGGTTCTCAGGCGTTGGGTCCGGATAGATGTCGACGTCGAAGGTTGTGCGCAGGTGGCCATGTGTCTGGACCGCCAGCCCCCCGATCACCACGTAGTCGACGCCGTGCTCGGCTAGGACGGCAAAGATGCGCTCGACGTCCGGGGCTGCCGGCGGGTGCGTGCGGTTAGCCGGCCGGGGCGCGCCGATGGCCGCCCACCGCTTGCTCCGGCAGACTCGTGGCCTCGACCCTGGTGGGGAGAGTGGCCGAGCACCCGTGCCGCCCGGGCGCAGATCAGAGCCGCACGTCGGCCACCATCGCGGCGAACAGCAGCGCGAGGTAGGCGAGCGAGTACAGGTAGAGCCAGAGCGCCGCGCGGCGGTCCGCGCGGCGGTAGAGGCGGACCGCGCCGGCGATGAAGACGCCCCCGAGCGTGACCGAGGCGGCGAGGTAGACGCCCCCGAAGCCGCCGGCGCAGAACGGGAGCTGGCTGACCGCGTAGAGGAGCAGCGAGTAGAGCAGGATCTGCTTGCGCGTCTCGCGCTCGCCGCGCACGACGGGCAGCATCGGGACGCCCGCCTTCGCGTAGTCGTCCTTCATCAGCAGCGAGAGCGCCCAGAAGTGGGGCGGGGTCCAGTAGAAGACGATCGCGAAGAGGTAGAGCGCGGTCCAGCTCAGCCCGCCGGTGACCGCCGCCCAGCCGACCAGCGGCGGCACGGCCCCGGCCGCCCCGCCGATGACGATGTTCTGCGGCGTCGTGCGCTTGAGCCAGACCGTGTAGACGAGCGTGTAGCCGAGGAATCCCGACAGCGAGAGCGCGGCCGCGAGCGGGTTGACCCCGATCGCCAGCACGGCGCACGCGAGCGCGGCGAGCACGAGCCCGTAGGCGAGCGCGGCGGTGGGCGCGACCCGGCCCGAGGCGACCGGCCGGTCGGCGGTGCGCTTCATGCTCGCGTCGATGTCGCGGTCATACCAGTGGTTGACGGCGCCCGCCCCGCCGGCCGAGAGGTAGCCGCCGATGCAGGTGAGCGCCACGAGCGAGAGCGAGGGGTCGCCCGCGATCAGCATCGCCGCGACCGTCGTGAACAGCAGCAGCGACTGGACCTTCGGCTTGGTCATCTCGACGTAGTCGGCGACGAGTTGGCGCACGCCCGGCGCTGCGGCCGGGATCGTGTGGGTGGCCGGTGGGCTCATGCGGTCAGCGCCTCGGCGCTGGAGGCACCCGCCGGTGATTGCATCGGGGCGCGTACGCGGTAGAGCTGCAGCGTGAGGCCGACGAGCGTAACCCACAGCAGCGTGCCGAGCGCCAGGTGGAGCAGGATCATCGCCTCGTACTCGTCGAGCCAGACGTTCAGCGCGCCGACGAGGATCTGAGCGGCGAGCAGGCCCGCCGCGATGCGCGCGTTGCGCACCACGCCGGCACTCGGGCGCCGGCGCAGCGCGAGCACGATCAGCGCGATCACGAGGATCGAGGCGAGGTACATGAAGACGCGGTGGGTCAGGTGGATGTCGACCAGCCGCGCCTGGCCGAAGGGCAGGAAGTCGCCGTTGCAGGTCGGGAACTCCTTGCCGCAGGCGTGGTGGGCGCCGTCGCCGAGCTGGTAGTCGGCGCGGCCGTAGTTCTGCGTCCCGGCCATGTAGCCGCCCGCGACGATCGTGCAGAGGATGAGGCCGCCGGCGGCGATCGAAAGGACCCTGAAGCGGGGACCCCCGTCGGCGGCGGGCGCGCCGACGTTCTCGGGCTTGGAGGCGCGCCAGATGTAGGCGGTCAGCGCCAGCAGGCCCATCGCCAGTCCGAGGTGCGAGGCGACGAGCGTCTCGTCGAGGTCCTTCTCAACCGTCGCGGCACCGAGCAGGCCCTGGGCGATCACGAGCACCACGGCGGCGACCGTCGCCCGCACGAGCCCGCGCTGGGCGCGGTGGCGGCGGAACGCGAGCACCGCCAGGGAGATCATCAGGATGCCGACGATCCCCGCCAGCGAGCGGTGGCTGTACTCGATGATCGAATTGAGGTTGAGGCCGGGGACGACGTCGCCGTTACAGAAGGGCCACCCGTTGAGCCCGGAGCCGGCGGGTCCGCAGCCGAGGCCGGAGTCCGACACCCGCACCACCCCGCCGACGAGGATCAGCGCGTAGGTCGCGAGCGCGGTGCCGAGCGCGAGGCGCCGGAAGCCCGTGGTGGGGGAGCTCACGTGCCCGATGACACCGGCTGCGCGACGGTGCCCTCGGGTTCGCCGGCTCGCATGACCTCGCGCCGAATGTCCTTCATCGGCTCGGCCGACCGCACGCGCGGGACGACGTCGAAGTTGTTCTCCGGCGGCGGTGACTGCGTGAACCATTCGAGCGTGTTGGCCTGCCACGGGTCGTTGCCCGACGCCTTGCCCCGCTTGATCGAGCGGATCACGTTGACGACGGTGATCAGGACGCCGATCCCGAGCATGAACGAGCCGATCGTCGAGGCCAGGTTGTAGCCCCACCAGCCGGCCGACTCGGGGTAGTCGTAGACGCGCCGCGGCATGCCCGAGAGACCGGCGGAGTGCTGGACCAGGAAGGTGAGGTTGAAGCCGACGAACATGACCCAGAAGGAGAGCTTTCCGAGGCCCTCGGAGAGCATCCGCCCGGACATCTTCGGGAACCAGTAGTAGAGGCCCGCGAAGATCCCGAAGACCGACCCCCCGAAGAGCACGTAGTGCAGGTGGGCGACGATGAAGTAGGTGTCGTGGAGCTGCCAGTCGACCGGGAAGACGGCGAGCATCACGCCGGAGATCCCCCCGACGACGAACAGCGCCGGCAGCGCCGCGGCGAAGTAGAGCGGCGTCTTGAAGACGATCGAGCCGCGCCACAGCGTCGCGATCCAGTTGAAGATCTTGATCCCGGTCGGGACCGCGATCGCGAACGACGAGAGCATGAAGAAGATCAGCACGACCGTCGCCGTCGGCGTCGTGAACATGTGGTGTGCCCACACGAGCAGCGCCATGAACGCGATCGCGACGGTCGCGGCGGCGATCGCCTTGTAGCCGAAGATCGGCTTGCGCGAGAAGACCGGCAGGATCTCCGAGATGATCCCGAAGGCGGGCAGGATCATGATGTAGACCTCGGGGTGCCCGAAGAACCAGAACAGGTGCTGCCAGAGCATCGGGTCGCCACCGCCGGTCGGGTCGAAGAAGTCGGTCCCGAAGTGGCGGTCGGTCAGCAGCATCGTGACCGCGGCGGCGATCGCCGGCAGCGCGATGATCAGCAGGTAGCTGTAGACGAGGATCGACCAGATGAACAGCGGCATGCGCCCCCAGCCCATGCCCTTGGCGCGCATGTTGTGGATCGTCGCGACGAAGTTGATCGCGCCGAGGATCGAGGAGAGGCCGGTGAGGTGGATCAGGAAGATCCACGCGTCGACGCCGCCGCTGGGCAGGTAGGCGTCGTCTGAGAGCGGCGCGTAGGAGGTCCAGCCCGCCGTCGGCGGCTCGAAGAAGAGGCTCGCGTAGAAGGCGATCCCTCCGAAGACCAGCAGCCACAGCGAGAGCGCGTTGAGGCGCGGGAAGGCCATGTCCCGCGCACCGATCATCAGCGGCACGAAGTAGTTGGCGAAGCCCGCGAAGACCGGCACCACGAAGAGGAAGATCATCGTGGTGCCGTGCATCGAGACGAGCCCGTTGTAGGTCTCCGCGGAGACCGCCGTGCCGTCGGGCACGGCGAGCTGCAAGCGCATGATCAGCGCCTCGACGCCACCCAGGATGAAGAAGAGGAAGGTGACGAACAGGTACATGATCCCGATCCGCTTGTGATCGGTCGTCGTCAGCCAGGCGAGCCAGCCCTTGGGCGGCTCTGAGAGGCCGTGCAGGACCACCTCGGGCCGCACGAGCCGGCTCATCGCCCCGGCGCTACTGCTCGCCACGCTGTCGCCTCTGGACGGCGAGGTCGGTCTGGGCGCGCCTGATGTCGGCTTTTCTCGTGGCCAGGTAGCGCTCGTAGGCCTCCGGCGTCACCGCGCGCACCGCCGCCCGCATGTCGGCGTGGTTCGACCCGCACAGCTCCGCGCACTGGCCCTCGTAGACGCCGGGCTCGGGGATCTTGAACCAGGTCTCGTTCGTGTGCCCCGGCAGCGCGTCGGCCTTGCCGCCGAGCTTCGGGATCCACCACGAGTGCGCCACGTCGGACGAGGTGATCTTGAGCGTCACGGTCGTCTTGATCGGGACGACGAGCTCGTAGTAGCTGTAGATGTCCTCGCCGGGATAGTCGTAGCGCCAGAGGTACTGCTGCCCGTTGACGGCGATCTCGAGCGTCTCCGCGTCCCCGGGCGGCTTGGGCTGGCCGATCGAGGCGACCTGCACGTCTGAGGCGAGCCCGCCGGGATCGGAGGCGGGCGGGTTCTGGATGTCGCCGAGGAAGACGAAGGTCACGACCGCGAGCACGACGAGGATCACCGCGGCCCCGGCGGTCCAGCCGAGCTCGAGCGGCGTGTTGCCGCGGATCTGCGCGGGCTCCGGGCCGCCGCGCCGCGCGCGGTGGCGCACGAGCGTCCAGATCAGCGCGCCCTCGACGATCAGGAAGATCAGGATCCCGACGTAGAGCGTGATCTTGTAGAGCGAGTCGATGTCGTCGGCGTTCGGCGAGCCGCCCGACTCGGGGGTGAAGGCATCCGCGAAGGCCGAGGGTGCGAGGGCGAGCACGGCCACCAGCACCGCCACCAGGGCGAGCAGTGCGAGTCGGCTGCGATGTCCGTTGCTCGATGCGGCCAAGGCGCGCGCATCATATCCCCGCACCCCGTCCTCGGGAGGCGCTGGGGGACTTCGTGGCGGCTGCCGCGAGGGCTCGCGCGGGCCGGTCCGCCCGGGCCGTCCGGGTCGGGCGCGCAGGCCGCTGCTCGGGGCGAGCAGGCGCTCCCGGCCAAAGTTCGTGGTGGGTCCACGATGCCGAGCAGGTCGGGGTGGCGGATACTGGGACGCTCGGGCGACCACCCACCAACCAAGGAGCGACGATGAAGTGCCGAAAGCCGATGAAGAGGGGTCTCCTCGCAGGTGTGCTGGCGTTCGTCGTCGTCGCGCTGATCCCCGCGGTCGTCCACGCCGCATTCCCCGGCCGAAACGGTCCGTTGGTCATCGGCAGCCAGTACTTCGCTCGCGACATCGAGGCCGACGTCTTCGACGTCAGATCGATCACTCCGGACGGCCGACCGGGGGATGTCGGGCTCCCCTCCTGCTACGACTGCCTCAGCTTCTCCGATCCGGTCGTCTCTCCCGACGGCGAGCGGCTGGCGTTTCGTCTCGGGAACGGGATCGGCGTCGCCGCCGCCGACGGCAGCGGGCTGCGCGCGCTGGCCGGGCTGCCGCCCGGCGCGGGCTCGCCCGCGTGGTCGCCCGACGGGAGGGAGATCGTGTTCGCCGCCGACGGCTCGCGGACGGGCAAGACCGACCTCTTCGTCGCCCCTGTCGAGGTCGGGGCGCCGCGCCAGCTGACCGACACGCCCGGCGTGAGCGAGCGCGCGCCGACTTGGGGCACCCGTCCCGTGGGCGACGGCGGGCTGATCGCCTACGAGCGCGCCCGCAGGCTCTGGACGGTCCACCCCGACGGCGAGCGCGTTCGCCGGCTCACCGGCAGGGAGGGCCTCGACCCGAGCTTCTCGCCGCATGCGTCGAAGATCGCCTTCGTGCGGCGCTCGCAGGTCTACACCGTCGGCGCTCGCGGCGGCGGGCTCAACCGCGTCACCGACCGCGGCGGGCTGAGCCCGAGCTGGTCGCCAAACGGCCGGCGGATCGCGTTCCTGCGCTTTCGAGGACGGGCCGGGATCTACCGCGTGGGTCCAAGGGGTCGGGCGCTGAGGCGCATCCAGCGCCTGTTCGCCGACTCCGCCTGCGGCTGCTTCTCCGCGAACTCGCTCGACTGGGGGCCGCGGCGCTGAGCGTGTCGGACCTGGCGGTCGCCAGTGGGTCGGGGCTCCGGGGGCCGTCCGGCTCCAGGGTCGAGGCGCCGTCCGGCTCGCGGGTTGGCGCCGCGGGATGTCTCCAAGATCCGGGCACCGCCTTTCCCTCCATCTGCACGGACGGGAACGCGCTCGGCCGCCGCCTCCGTCACGGTCAGCCCCGACGGAAGGAGCGCCTACGTCGCGTCCACCACGAGCAGCGCGGTCGCGGTGTTCGACCGCGAACCGCTTCCGCCCCCGGTCGAGCCGCCGCCGGTCGACACGCCCTCGGTCGAGCCGCCCTCCGTCGAGCCACCCTCCGGCGGTGACGGCAGGCCGCGGCCGATCTTCGCCCGGCCCGGTGTCAACGCCCGCCAGAGGGGCCGCCGGGTGATCGTCCGGGTGACCGGTCGGCTGGTCGGAACCCGGGGACGTCCGTGCTCGGGCCGGGCCGCGGTGGGCGCGCGCACCGGTGCCAGGAGAGCCCGCCACGTCTTCCAGATCCAGCGAAGCTGCACGTACAGGACGGTGTTCCGATTTCGGGTGGGAAAGCTCAAGCGCTCGGTCAGAGCGCGCCGCAGGCGCCTGCTGGTGCGGGTCAACGCCAGCTACAAGGGCTCGCGGCAGCTGCGGGGAGACCGCGCGCCGTCGCTGCTGAAGCGCGTGATCCGGTGAGAGCGACTGTGCCATGGGCGCCACTTGCGCGCCTCTCGACCACCACCGTCAACATGCCCACGGCGATCAGGCGTCCGCCCATCGAGATCCACGACGCCCGGCTCGCCAGGCCAGCTATCGCCACCCATCCGATCGCCGCCGGCGCCGGCCCGGTCATCCGGGCGCCAGGAGCGCTGCCCGACCGCGAGGGCCCACGCGGGGTGAGCCGCGATGACGAGTTCCTGCGCTGCGCCTCGAGCTGCGCGTCCGCGATCAGACGATCGAGGGCGAGCTCAGCGAGCAGGGGAGCGGGCCGGTGACCTTCGCGGGGTGGATCGGGGTTCGCGCGGCGCTCGACCGAGCCGTCGCGCGCGCCGGGAGCGCCGCGGGCGCGCCTGCGGACGGCCGGCCCTCTCGGCCGCACGGGGGTTCGCGATGTGGTCTGGGCCTCGTGATGCCGCGCGCGGCCCGTGAGACTCGCCGCCGACGGTCGCGCCGGCTCAACGAAATCCGATTCGCACCGCAGACGAAAGGAACACCATCAAGGACAAGTCAAGCATCACGAGCAGGCTTGCCGCGCGGCGCCCGTCGCCGGCGATGATCGTCGCGCTTATCGCGCTGTTCGCCTCGACGGGGGGCGTCTCCTACGCCGTCGCGACGGGGTCGATCGGCAGCCGTGAGATCAGGGACAACACGATCCGCGGCCGCGACATCTCAAAGAGCGCGATCACCGCCCGCGAGCTGCGCCGCCGCTCGCTCGACGGGACCGACATCAAGATCGAGCGCGTCGGCGGGAACGCCGTCAAGGAGCAGGTGCTCGAGTCCGAGAAGATCGGCAAGGTCTTGGCCGCGGTAGGCGCCGACCTGCTCGGCGGGCTGACCGCCCAGCAGATCATCGCCGCGGGCCGCGCGGGCGGGTCCGCCGGGCCCCAAGGGACCGGCGGGGCCGCAGGGACCGCCGGGCGAGCCCGGGGCGTTCGCGAGCGCCGTCGTACGCCGGGGGACCGAGGTCGCCATTCCGGCGGATAGCAGCAGGGACCTTCCCCTCGCCGAGTGTCAGGCCGGCGAGACTGCCGTCGCGGGCGGAGCTGATACAGGCGGCGTCGGGTCGTATTTCAGCAGCTCCTACCTCCTGGAGACCTATCCGGTTCCAACTTCGGGGCCGGCCACCGCATGGAGGGCCACGTACCGGAACTCCGCTCCGACCCCCGCGTCTCAGGCCGGCGCCTATGTGATCTGCGTGAGGTAGGGCTCAAGACTGAGAGCCGGGCCCTGCTTCCGTGTCCGTGGCATGCCCCGTCCGGCACTACCTCAGCGCCCCGCTTCCCCGCAGGCGTACCATCAGCCATGGGCCCTTCCCTCGACGCAAGGACCACGGACAGGCGAGCGCCTGCAGCAGCTTCCACACCCCGTGACGCGCGGCGAGGTCGGGGTCGACGACGCCCCCGCCCGGCGGCCCGCCTCGCCCCAGCAGCGGCAGGGCGGCCCCCGCCGGGCCCCCGAACAGGCGCTCGTGCTCGGGCGGCGAGAGCTCGTCGAGCAGGTCGTCGAAGAGCTGGCGCACGAGGCCATACGCGAGCGTCGTCTCCGAGACGTGGCCACGAGCGCGCAGGACCGTCCCCCGGGCGGCCGAGTGGATCGCGTCGAGCAGGTGGGTCTTGCCCGCCCCGGCACTGCCCGCGAAGAAGACGACGCTGCCGTTGCCGCCGCGGGCGTCGGCGATCGCCTGCTCGGCGGCCGCGAGCTGCGGATCGCGCTCGATCAAGGGGTCGTGGCGGTTGCCACGGGCGCCGGTCTCGCACCTTCCGCGGCGGCCGTCAACCGCAAAGCTTTTCGTCAGCTGCGGCCTCTGTGCTCGCTGCTCGATCGCGGCGAGTCGGTTCGCGGTGCGCTAGGCCGTGTGACCCGCAGCGGGCCTTGGTCAGACGCGCAGGACCTCTATCGAGCTGAAGCTCGTGAAGTCGGCGTCCTGCGTTAGGACGGCGGCTTGGTGGCGCAGTGCGGTCGCCGCGATCCAGGTGTCGTGTCGGCGGAGCTTTCGACCGCGCCGCAGCTCCTCCTCGGCGATCCGCGCGAAGCACGATGCGGTCGCGTCGTCGACGGGTAGTAGGGGGCACTCGGCTCGCACTCGCGAGAGCGTTGCGAGTCGCGTCGCTCGGACCGCCGGGTTGCGTGCACGCAGGACGCCGAGCTCGAGCTCGGCCGCCGTGACGACGGATACCGCGATCTCCTCCGGCAGGTCCCGGACCGGACGACCGGCCTCGCGCGCGATGAACACCGAGGTGTCGGCAATGGCTCGCTTCACGGCTCCTCGAGCAGCGAGTCGCGCACGTCGAAGAGGTCGTCGAGGAGGGCTCCGTCGGCACCGGCCTCTGCGACGAGCCGGCGCAGCGTCGCCGCCGGAACCCACGGGCTACGAGCTCCGACATGGGGGACGATGTCCGCCACGGGCGTGCGGTTGACGGTGAGCGACAGACGCTCACCGTCCCGTACCGCGGCGACGACGTCGGCGGTGTGGTTGCGCAACTCCCTGACGGAGACTTCTCGCCCCATTACTGCAGCGTAGCATTTGATGCTCCTCAATGCTACGCTGCACACGCGTCACGGCGCCGACACGGACGGCCGAGTCAGCTCGCCAGGGCGTCGACCGCGCGGGTGTCGGCCGGGTCGACGCGCTCGAGTCCCGCGACGACGTCGAAGGCGCGATCGGTCGAGAGGATGGCGCCGATCTCGCGACCCAGCGCCACGGCGGCGAAGACGGCGTCCCGGGCGCCCAGGCGCTCGTGAGAGCGGTAGAGCTCGAGTCCACGCACGGCGTCCCGGGGACGCAGCTCGTGCAGGCGGCACAGGGCGGCGACGGCCTTTGCCGTCTCGACGGCCTGATCGCGGTCGCCCGTCCTGCGAAAGCGCTGGTGGGCGAGCTCCTGCAGCAGGTCGGCGCTCGCCTCGCCGCGCAGCTCTCCCTTTCGCGCGCGCCTGATCACCTCCCGACAGGGGTCGCGGTAGGGGTGAAGCGCTCCGACGGCGTACACGAAGACGCCGGTGTCGAAGAGGAACCGCGTCATCGGTCGGGATGCAGCCGCCGGTCGAGCTCGTCGACCAGCGCTGTCTTCTGATCCTCCCAGTCGGGCTCGGGGCCGGCTGCCATCGGGAGGCCGAGCAGGTAGTCGGCGGCTGCGGCGCGGTCGCCCGTCGCGCCCGGGTACTCGCGGTCGATCGCGCGGCGCACCAGCTCCCCGACCGGCGCACCGGCGTTCGCCGCCTCACGCTGGAGGCGCTCGTAGCGATCCTCGTCGATGAGGACCTGCAGGCGGCGGGTGAGCATGTGTGTACCGTAGCATGCGCATGCCTGTGCAGGTCCGGTCGCCGTTGGCGGGCGTCTGCCGCGCCGCCGAGCCGCCGGCGGCTACGCGCCGCGGAAGCGCGGCTCGCGCTTGGCGGCGAACGCCGCGACGCCCTCGCCGAAGTCCCCGCTGCGGGCGAGCTCGTGTTGCGTGGCGGCCTCGAGCGCGAGCTGGGCCTCGAGGTCG
>JBPCKX010000117.1:0-8096 GCA_051003875.1 Thermoleophilaceae bacterium | reverse complement strand
GCGCGGCGCGGAGCCTCGACTGGGTCCGGTCGCTGGCGGCCGCGCGCAGCGCGCGCTTGATGAACCTCCGCACGATCCGCCCGAGCACGAGCGCTCCCACGACGATCACGAGGATCCGCAGCAGCGGTCCCGCCGCCCACTCGGCGATCTCGGCCAGCAGCTCGCTGCCGGTCAGGTCGAGCACGTTCTCGCAGATGGCGGAGGGATCGAGGCCGCAGGTGCGCGTCTGCTCGATCGGCGGCGGGTTGTTCTGTGCGATCGGGATGAATGCTTGCAGTCCGATGCCTCGCAACGTAGCTGAGTCGCTGCGCTCTCGCGAAGCAGACTTGGCGCCCGGCCGCTCGTGTGGGCTGCCTACCGGCGGGCCTGCCAATCAGGCGATGGAAACCCCGTCCGGATGGGGAAGTTTCGTCGCGGCCAAGCCGGCGTCGATGGTCGAGATGTGGGCAGAGTGGGTAAGGGACTGTATGGAGATTCCCCAGCCCGCCCCGCCCGCGCCACCCGCACCGGGTCCGGCAACGCCGCCCGCGCCGGTGCCCGAGCCCGCGCCGCCGCCGACTCCCGCGCCCGGCCCGGCGGTCCCCGAGCCCTCGCCACCGCGCCAGCCCGATCCGGGCGGGCCCGACGTGCCCGGTACGCCGTCGCGCGAGCCCGAGATACCCGAGGAGCCGCCCGAGCCCGAGCCGGCGATCCCGCCCGCTTCGGGGCCCGTTCGCTTCGGAGGCGGCGGGCGCGGGTAGCACCCGGACGTGCGACCAAGCGACCCGGTCTTGGACCCAGCCAGCCGATCAAGGAGGAAAGACGATGAGCCAGCTCGATTTCGCGCATGAAGACCACGAGGGCAAGGAGCCCGACCGCGAGGAGACGCTTACGCCCGACCCCGCCGAGGACGGCATCGAGACGGGTCCGGAGGGCGAGACCGGCGCCGGCGGCTACGAGGGCCGCGACCCGAAGGAGGACCTGCCGCGCTCGCCCTCGCTTCCCACGACCCAGGACGATCCCCACAGCCACGACGGCGCCCCGCCCGAGGACGGCAAGGAGCGCGGACCGCACGAGTAACGCCGGCGGCGGTCTACCCGGCCGCCCCCTGCGTCGCGAGCGACGCAGCCGCGGCGTCGTCGAAGGCCGCCTCCAGGCGCCCGGCCATTTCGCGCTCGTCCTCGAGGATGCCCGCCACGGTGGTGAGCGTCTCGTCGTCTCCGGCCTGCCACGCGACGTGTCCGAGCTGCTCGTAGCCGGCGATCTCGAGGTGCTCGAGCGCGAACGAGAACGCGACGAGCTTCCCGGGCGTGTCCGGCTGCGCCTCGAAGAAGAGGCTCCAGCTCAGCCCGCCGAGCCTCATCGCCGCGTCCTTGAGCAGCGAGGGGGAGTCGCCGAGCGCGTCGAGGCGCCCGGCCAGCAGCTCCTGGTGGCCGCGGGTCTGCTCGAGGTGCGTCTCGTACAGCCGCTCGAGCTCCGGCCCGCCCGCGATCGTCGAGGCTCGCGCCAGCAGCTCGACCGACTGGCCCTCGAGCGCGTGGGCGTCGGAAAGGTAGGTCGCGACCCGCTTTTTCGGGTCCCCGCCGTCCTGCGCCACCGACAGCGTGGCGGCGTGCTCGAAGCATCCCTCGAGCCGGCCCGCCATCTCGCGTTCCTCGCCGAGGATGCGACGGGCGGCGGCCACGGTGTCGGGATCCCCGGCCTGGTCGGCGACCCGCATCAGCAGCTCGTATGCGGCCTGCTCGAGCGCCTCGTAGGCGTACGCGTGAGTCACCAGCTTGCCGGGGCTGTCGGGCTGGACCGCCGCGAAGAGCGCAAAGCCCACCCCGCCTGCCTTCATCACGGCCTCCTTCACCGCACCGGGCGCCGCCCCGTGGGCGTCGAGGCGCTCGCGCACGAGTCGTTCGTGCGACTCGGTCTCGCGCAGGTGCTGGTCGAAGACGGCGCCCAGCTCCGGGTCGGCGGAGATCTCCGGTGCTCGCCGTAGCTGGACGAGCGCCTGCTCCTCGATCGCGTGGGCGTCGGCAAGGTACTTGTGCAGTAGATCGTCCGGAGTGCTCGCGCTCATGTGCCCCTCCTGTTCATGTGCCCCTCCCTGAGTAGGGGTTCGATCCCGGCGTTACCCGAATCGGTGGCGCCTCAACCGGTCGGTCGAGCTGCCGGGGGCCCACGCGGCGCGGGTACCATCGGCCGGTGACCGATCCGGACAAGGGGCCCGCCGGCGCCGACGCGACCCCGGCCGACTCCGGCCATCCGACGCGCGCGAACGCCCAGGTCATCTACGCGCGCGTCAGGGAGGATGCCGAGCATGAGCTCCAGCGCCCCGCGCGCTCGCTCGCGTTCTCGGCGCTGTTCGCCGGCTTCACGATCGGAGCCTCGCCGCTCGCGATGGCGCTGACCACGGCGAGCATCGACGGCGGCGCCGCGAAGTTCGTCGCCGCGCTCGTGTATCCGATCGGGTTCGTCGCGGTGATCGTCGGAAGGGCGCAGCTCTTCACCGAGAACACCCTCTATCCCGTCGTCGCCTCACTCGAGGAGCGGCGCTACGTCGGCCCCACCGCCCGGCTGTGGGCGATCGTCTTCACCGCCAACCTGATCGGGGGGCTGCTCTTCGCCCTGCTGATGACGAAGGGGGGCGCGCTCCCCGCGGACGTGGGCCACGAGCTGACGATGCTCGGCGAGGAGGCCGTCGCCGGGTCGTTCGGCGCGGTCTTCGCGAGCGCGGTGATCGCGGGCTGGCTGCTCGCGCTGGTGGCCTGGCTCGTCGAAGCCGCCGAGGCGACGATCGGACAGGTGCTCGTCATCTGGTCGCTGACCTTCCTGCTCGGACTCGGCGCCTTCGACCACTCCGTCGCGAGCGCCGTCGACGTGTTCGCGGCGGCCATCGAGGGCGGCGTCGGGATCGGCGCCCTGCTCGGGTGGCTGCTCGCGGCCACGCTCGGCAACATCGTCGGGGGCGTGCTGATCGTGGCGCTGCTCACCTACGCTCAGGTCACGCCCGAGGTCGACTAAGGGTCTGTTCCCGAGGGGCGCGCTTCGCGCCGGTGCCGGCGCGACGGCCGAGCGGCAGGGCGAACCACAGGCCGGCGAACAGCGCCGCCCGTCGATCGCCCCAGGTCGCGATCTCTCTGCCCCGTGCTTACCCGTCCGGCGACGTTTCCAACCCCGCTCGGCCGGATGGCGGCAGCTCCAGCAGCGCGGCGTGCCTGCGCTCGCGCGGCTTCACCCACAGCTCCTCGGTGAGGATCACGACGGTTGAGATGATCGGCACGGACACGAGCAGGCCGGCGGCGCCGAGCAGCTTGCCGACGCTCAGCACGCCGATCGCGATCACGGCGGGGTGGAGCTTCACCCGCCGTGCCATCACGAGCGGGACGATCAGGTTTCCCTCGACCTGCTGGACGAGCAGGTAGATCCCGAAGACGATCAGCGCCTTGCCGGGCGAGTCGGCGAGCGCGAAGAGGACGGGTGGGATCCCGCCGAGGAAGGCCCCGAAGTAGGGCACCACCACGAGGATCGCCGAGAACGCCGCGAACAGCAGCGCGAACTCGACGCCCGCGAGGCGCAGCCCGATGTAGAGCAGGACCCCGGAGACGAGCATGTCGATCGCGACGCCCTGCAGCCAGCCGACCCAGGCGGCGCGCAGGCGATCCATGACGTGCGCCGCCTGTTCGCGCCGCTCGGGCCTGAACAGCCGCAGCCCGCCGCGCACGAGCGGCTGCGGGCTCATCGCCATGTAGTACGCGGTGATGAGGACGAAGACGATTCCGGCCAGCAGGGTCAGCACGCTCGTGCCGAGCGACGTGATCGGGCCGATCAGCCGCTGCGGCTCGTCGGCGTAGCGCTCGAGGAACGCCTGCGCCTCGTCGCCGACGCGCGCGGGCTTGGCCCCGACCACGGAGGCGACCCGCTCGACCGCGTCGTCGGCCAGGCGCGGCAGGTCGTCGGTGAAGGCGTTCGCCTGATCGACGATCGGCGGGATCACGAGCGCGAGCACGCCGACGAAGAGGGCGACGATCGCGAGCAGGCCCGCGAGCGCCCCGATCTGCCGAGGAATGCCCAGGAGCTCGAGCCGCGTGGCGACCGCGGAGGCCGGAATCGCGAGGATCACGGTGACGAGAACGCCGATCGCGAGCGTCGCGAGCTGCTCGAGCAGCAGCCCCCCGATCACGAGCCCGGCCGCGAGCAGCACGGCGCGGTAGACGGTCGCAGCTTCGACCGTGGCCGTCCGTTGCGGCGGGACCGGCCCCGCTTCGCGGGCACGGTCGGATGGCGGCGGCGCTCCGGTCACGGGGTTGGTCACGGGGTTGCTTACCCGTCAGCCGGGGCTGTTAGTCACCGACTCAGCACACACAGTCCGTCCGGGGAGCTGGATCGCGCCCGGCGAGGAGACCAGACTCGCCGCCAAGGAGTCAAGCACGCGAGCGAGCGTGCAATCGCCGCGCGGCGGGGAAAGTTTTCCCACCTACGTGCAGGATGCATATAGCATGTATGGGCATGGCCGGGATAACCAGATGCGTGGCCGTCGACGATCATCCCGCGGTACGGGAGGGTCTCGCGCGCCTGCTGGGCGGAGCCGACGGGATCGAGCTCGTGGCGTCGATCGGCCGCGGCGAGGACGCGATCGACGCGATCGACCAGCACGCGCCCGACGTCGTCATCGTCGATCTGCGGCTGCCGGGCATGGACGGCATTTCGCTCCTGCGCGCGATCGCCGAGCACGCTCCCGATGTCGAGAAGATCGCCTACTCCGCCTACGGGGACCGCGGCCTGCTCTGCGACGCGATCGCCGCCGGTGTGCGCGGCTACGTGATGAAGGGGTCGCCGCCCGACGATCTCATCCGGGCGATCGAGACCGTCTCGCAGGGTGAGGCGTTCGTGGACCCGTCGCTCTCGCCGACGCTGCTGATGAGCCAGGGACGCACCGGCACGCCGCTCTCCGAGCGCGAGCGCGAGATCCTCCAGCTGCTCGCAGAGGGCCTGCACACCGAGGAGGTCGCCGGCAGGATCAGCCTCTCGGCGGGGACGGTCAAGAACGACCTCGGCCGCGCGATCGAGAAGCTCGAGGCGGGCGGACGCGTGCAGGCCGTCGCGATCGCGCTGCGCCGCGCGCTGATCGCCTGACAGCCGGCTCGCGACATCGCTCGCGGCTTCAGGCTAGTCTGCTCGGCCGATATGCAGCCAGGCACACATACGCTCGGACCTGAAGTCGCGACCCTGAAGGTGAAGACCTACCGCGAGGGGATGGCCGCCAAGGTCGGCCACGACCTCGACCTCGAGGTCGCGAGCTGGAGGGCGACGGTCGAGGTCGGCGATGCCGGGGTCGTTTCCGTCGAGCTCGACGCCGACCCCCGCTCGCTCAAGGTGAGAGGCGGTGAGGGCGGCGCCAAGCCGTTGACCGACAAGGACCGCGCCGACATCGAGAAGAGCATCGACGACAAGGTCCTGAAGGGCGAGGCGATCAGCTTCCGCTCGACGAGCGTCAACGGCGGCGCTCCCGCCTCGATCAGCGGCGACGTCGCGATGGGCGGCCAGACGCGCCCGGCGAGCTTCCAGGTCGAGATCGCCCCGGACGGCAAGGTCGCCGGCAGCGTCTCGCTGACGCAGAGCGAGTGGGGGATCAAGCCGTACAAGGGCCTGATGGGCGCGCTCAAGGTGCGCGACGACGTCGACGTCGTGCTGGACGCCACGCTGCCTGCGGGCTAGCGCCGGCGCGACCGCCACTTGGGACTCACGCTCGACGGCTGCAGGGCGCTCGTGACGGGCGCGTCCGGGGGGATCGGCGAGGCGATCGCGCGCGAGCTCCACGGCCGCGGGGCGACGGTGGTGCTGTCCGCGCGCCGCGCGGATGTGCTCGCGCGGCTGAGCGACGAGCTCGGCGCCCGCGTCGAGACGATCTCGGCCGACCTGGCCGACGCGGCCGATGTGTCGCGGCTGGCCGCAGAGGCCGGCGACGTCGACCTGCTCGTCGCCAACGCGGCGCTGCCGGGCAGCGGACCCCTGCTCGACTTCGAGCCCGGCGAGATCGACCGTGCGCTCGACGTAAACCTGCGCGCCCCGATGCAACTCGCACGTGCACTCGCGCCGGGGATGGTGGAGCGCGGCCAGGGCCACCTGGTCTTCATCTCCTCGATGGCGGGCAAGGTCGCGAGCCCGGGCTCCTCGCTCTACTCGAGCACGAAGTTCGGCCTGCGCGGCTTTGCCTTCGGCCTGCGTGAGGACCTGATCGGCAGCGGGGTGGGGGTCACGACCGTGCTCCCCGGCTTCATCAGGGACGCGGGCATGTTCCACGACGCGGACGTCGACCTCCCGCCCTGGCTCGGCACGCGCACGCCACAGCAGGTCGCCGCCGCGGTCGTGCAGGGCACCGAGAACGGCCGGGCCGAGATCGACGTCGCGCCCCTGTCGGTGCGGGCGGGCGGCTGGGTCGCCGGCCTCGCCCCCTCCACGCTCGCCCGCATCTCGCGCAAGCTCGGCGCGCGCAGCCTGGCGGGCCGGATGGCGGCCGGGCAGCGCGAGAAGCGCTGACACTGCTCCGGTCGCACCGACTGATGGAGTGGCCGGGTAGACGGATGTGGCCCCGCGGTCATGGCTGCCTTCATCAGAGGAGCTTGCCGAGAGCGCCCTCGTTGCCGCTCAGCGCCGAGCCCCGCTCAGAGCTGCGGGCGCTCGGCGGAGGCGTCGGGCGCGAGCAGGTCGGGCTCGAGGTCGAGCGCGACCCGCACGATCCGTGCCTGCTCCTTCCTGTGCGCCGCCGCGTATCCCTCGCCGGTGGCCGCGCGTAGCTGGCGGCCGACGTAGGAGTAGTGCAGGTGCTCGGGCAGGATTGCGGCGATCCGGCGGCGGATGAACGCGCGCGCGCCCATGTTGCGCGGCTCCTCCTGCACCCAGGTCACCTGCTCCAGGCTCGGGTAGCTGTCGAGCAGGTCGCGCAGCTCATCCTCGGGGAACGGGTAGAGCAGCTCAGACCGCGCGACGGCGATGTGCTGCGCCTGCGGGCGCTGCTCATGACCGGAGATGTCGTAGTAGACCTTGCCCGAGCAGAGCACGAGCCTCCGGATCCTTTGCCGCTCCTCGACCCGAGGATCGTCGAGGAGCGGTCGGAAGGAGCCCTGCGTCAGATCGGCGAGCGCGGACGTCGCATCGGCCAGGCGCAGCAGGCCCTTCGGCGTCAGAACGACGAGCGTGCGTCCGTTCGGATCGAGCGCCTGGCGTCGCAGGACGTGAAAATACTGCCCCGCGGTGGTGCAGTTCACGACTCGGATGTTCTCCTGCGCGGCAAGCTGGAGGAAGCATTCGAGCCGTGCGCTCGAGTGCTCGAGCCCGTTGCCCTCGTAGCCGTGCGGCAGGAGCAGCGTCAGGCGCGAGGTCTGCTTCCACTTCGAGACGCCCGCGACGATGAACTGGTCGACGATCACCTGGGCGCTGTTGACGAAGTCGCCGAACTGCGCCTCCCAGAGGACGAGCGCCTCTCCGGCCGCGACCGAGTAGCCGTACTCGAAGCCGAGCGCGGCGCCCTCCGACAGGGGTGAGTTGAACACTTCGAACGCCGCGCGCACACCGTCGAGATGCCGGATCGGCGTGTAGGTCTCCCCCGTGTCGACGTCGTGCAGCACGGCGTGGCGGTGCGAGAAGGTTCCGCGCTCCGAATCCTGGCCCGTCAGCCTGATCGGGATCCCGTCAAGGAGCAGGCTGCCGAAGGCGAGCGCCTCCGCATGGCCCCAGTCGATGCCGCCCTCGTCGACGGACGCCGCTCGGCGCTCGAGCTGCCGCGCCAGCTTCGGATGCACGGTGAAGCCCTCCGGCACGACCTGGAGGCCGGCGTTCACCCGGCGCAGGATGTCCTCCTCGACGGCGGTGACGACCAGCGTTTCACCGCCGGCCCGGACCCGCTCGCGTCTCGTCTTCGGCGGTATCGTCTCGCCGAAGGAACGGCGCAGCGCATCGTGGGCGGCGCGCATGCCGGCGTTCGCGCGGGCGAGCAGCCCGTCGGCCTCCTCCTGCGAGATCGCGCCGGCGGCCACGAGCGTGGCGGCGAAGCGCTCGCGCACGGTCGGCTGCCTGGCGATTCGCTCCGCCATCAGCGGCTGTGTGTAGGCCGCCTCGTCCTGCTCGTT
>JBPCKX010000116.1:0-37284 GCA_051003875.1 Thermoleophilaceae bacterium | reverse complement strand
AGCTTGCCACGCAGTACACGCGCCGGCTGCGCGCGGTGGCGCGCCTGCCCGGCGGCGCCCTCGTCGCATCGCCCTCCCTGGCCGTCGCGGTCGCGCCGCGCATCGGCGTGCAGGCGCCCAGGCGCGCGCTCGCGCGGCGGAGCTTCACCGTGCGCGGAAGCATCCGGCCGCAGCGCACGAGCCTCGTGCTCGTCATCGCCCGCGAGGGCTCCGACGGCGACTTCCACACGGTCGCGCGCGTGCCCATGCGAGCGAGGGGCGGCAGGTTCAGCGTGAAGGTCGCGCTGCGGCGCCCGGCGCTGCACCGCCTGCGGATGACCTCGCGCGCGGACACGCGCAACCGCGCCGGCCGTTCGCGCGACGTGTACCTGCGCGCGGTTCGCCCGCGCCGCTGAAGCGGCCGTAAGGCGTCGACCGCCCCGCGCCAGAACACACGCCGGCAACAAACCCTTCACGCAGCGGACATCGTTCGCTCACGGGGCTGAAACGGCGCCCTGGAAGGTTGGCACGCGTGACCACAGAGATCGCCGCGCGCGCCCATTCGGAGGAGACATGAGCACCGCAGTCGCACGCCCGGGTGGCCCACAGGCGCCCGACGACACCTCGCCGCTGCTGACCAGAGGCCGCTGGATCGAGCAATGGGATCCGGACGACGAAGCCTTCTGGGAGCGCTCGGGCAGGAAGATCGCAAAGAAGAACCTGATCTTCTCGATCCTCGCCGAGAACCTCGGCTTCAGCATCTGGGTGCTGTGGACGATCGTCGTGCTGAACCTCGCGAACATCGGCATCACGCTGTCGATATCCGAGCTGTTCCTGCTCGTGGCTGTGCCGAACCTGATCGGCTCGTTCCTGCGGATCCCCTACACCTTCGCGGTGCCGAGGTTCGGCGGACGGATGTGGACGACGATCAGCGCGTCGCTGCTGTTCATTCCGGCGGTGCTGCTCGCCACCGTCGTGCCGAGCGGATGGCTCGCCGCCCAGAGCCACGACACCCAGCTCTGGGTGCTGCTCGGCTGCGCCGCGACGGCCGGGGTCGGGGGCGGCAACTTCTCCTCCTCGATGGCCAACATCTCGTTCTTCTACCCCGAGGGCAGGAAGGGCTTCGCGCTCGGGCTCAACGCCGCGGGTGGCAACCTCGGCGTGGCGGTCGCCCAGCTCCTGGTGCCGCTGGTGATCATCATCGGCGTGCCCGCGGCGGCGGTCAAGCTGCCCGGTCACGAGGTGCATCTCGCCTACGCGGGGCTGATGTGGATGCCGTTCATCGCGATCGCGGCGATCGGCGCATGGCTCTACATGGACAGCCTGCGCCAGGCGAAGGCCGACACCAAGTCCTACGTCGCATCGCTGCGCTACAGCCAGACGTGGATCATGTCCTTCCTCTACATCGGCACCTTCGGCTCGTTCATCGGCTTCTCGTTCGCGCTGCCGCTGGTGATCAAGAACACCTTCCCGGAGTTCCTCGCCGGGCACGCGTTCATCGCCACCTACCTCGCGGGGCTCGGCTTCGTGGGCGCGCTGATCGGGTCGGTCTCGCGCCCGCTCGGCGGCTGGCTCTCGGACCGCATCGGCGGCGCGAGGGTGACCCTCGCCGTGTTCGTCGGGATGGCGGCGTTCACGGCGGTCGCGATCGTCGGCGTCCAGGAGCGGAGCTTCTTGCTCTTCTTCGCCTCCTACATGGTCATCTTCCTGCTCTCCGGCATCGGCAACGGCTCGACCTACAGGATGATCCCGTCGATCTTCGCGGTCCTCGGGCGCAAGGAGGCCGGCGAGCAGGGTCTCGACGTGAAGCAGACCGCCGTCGAGTTCAAGCGCCGCGCGGCGGCGGTGCTCGGGATCACCGGGGCGATCGGGGCCTTCGGGGGCTTCCTCGTGCTCGTCGTGATCCGCCAGGCGAGCCTCGGGGTCTCCGCCGCGGTGAAGGCGGCCGAGACGCCCGCGGAGAAGGTGGCGGTGGCGGCCGCGAACGCCGACTGGTCGGTGTCGGCGCTGTGGGTCTTCCTCGGCTTCTACGTCGTGTTCGCCGCGGTGACCTGGTTCTGCTATCTGCGCAAGAGCGTGGCGACCGAGAGGATTCCGAGCCTCGCCCACGCCGGGGTGTAGGGAAGGGAACGGCCGGCCGCTCCGCCCGCTACCGGCGGTCGCGCCTCAGATCTCCTCGCCCGCCAGCATCGCGGCGATCTTCGCGGTCAGGGCCCGCAGCGCCGCGGCCGGCTCGCCCGCGAGCCGGACGCGCAGCGCCGTCAGCCCGTGGTCGCGCAGGGTCAGGAGGTCCCCGGTGGCCTGCGCGCCCTTGAGCTGGGAGAAGGTGTAGCCCGCTCCGGGGATGACGGCATCCTCCCCGGCGTCGTGCACCAGCTCGAGGAAGAGGCCCGTCGCGGGCCCGCCCTTGTGGAGCTGGCCCGTCGAGTGCAGGTAGCGCGGCCCGTAGCCGAACGTCGTCGCCGCCAGCGTCGCGTCGCGGATCGCCGTGCGCAGCTCGGAGGCCGCCGCGTCGAACGCCGCGGAGGGCTGCACGTAGCCGAGGATCGCCACGTAGCGGGGAGGCGCCGCCTGCTCGAGCAGCGCCCGCAGGGCGCCGTCGTCGGCGTCCTCGAGGCGAGGCGGATCGGCCGCGGCGAGCACCCTCGCGGTGTTCTCCTTGGCCTCCTGCACGTCCGGCTGGTCGAACGGGTTGATGGCGAGCACCCAGCCCGCAACCGCGGTCGCGAACTCCGCGAAGAAGAACGAGCGGCCGAGGTCGGCTGCGCCCCGGTTCGACAGCCTGATCACCGCGTGACCCGCGCTCGCGAGCGCCTTCACGCGTGCGTCGAGCGCCTCGTCCGGCGCCTCGGAGTTGCGCAGATGGACGAACACGCGGTCCTCGCCGTAGGTCTCGGGAGCGCCGATCGGCTCGCCCACCACCGGCAGGATCCCCTGTCCGTGCTTGCCGGTCGACTCCGCGACGAGCTGCTCGATCCAGAGCCCGAAGCTCGCGATCGGCTCGTCGGCCACGAAGGTCAGCTTGTCGCGGCCTCGCAGGGCGAGCGCACCGAGGGCGAGCCCCAGCCAGAGGCCCGTGTTGGAGCTGCTCGAGTCGAAGCTGTTGCACGCCTGCTCGGCCTCCTGGGCGCTGTGCAGCAGCGCCTCCACGTTCACGCCCATCAGCGCCGCGGGGACGAGTCCGAAGTAGGAGAGCACCGAGTAGCGGCCGCCGATGTCGGGGTCGTTCTCGAACACCCGCCGGAAGCCCCGCTCGCGCGCGATGTCGGCCAGACCGCTGCCGGGGTCGGTGACGGCGACGAACCGGCGGCCGTCGCCGTCCGAGCGCTCGTGGAAGTAGCGCAGGTGGGAGAGCGTCTCGACCGTCCCGCCCGACTTGGACGAGACGACGAAGAGCGTCTTCGCGAGGTCGAGCCCGCGCTCGAGCTCGAGCACCGCGGCCGGGTCGGTCGAGTCGAGCACGTGCAGGGTGAGCCCGTCGGGGAGCTCGCCGAAGCTGCGCCGGATGACCTCGGGCCCGAGGCTGGAGCCGCCCATGCCCAGCAGGACCGCGTCGGTGTATCCCTCGGACCTGACCTGCCGGACGAGCTCGACCAGCTCGCCCGCGTGCTCGAGCATCGGCTCGGTGATCGTGAGCCAGCCGAGCCGGTTGCCGATCTCGGCCGCTCCGGGCTCGCCCCAGAGCGTCTCGTCCTTGCGCCAGACCCTCGCCGCGACCCCATCCTCGCCGGCGCGGCGCACGCGCTCTGCGACGGCCGCCTCGAGCTCGTCCGGGAGCGTCGCCTCGATCGCCGCCGGGCGGCCGGTGAGCGCCGCCTCCTTGCTCGACTCCACCCCCGCGATCAGCTTGTCGAAAGGCTGCACGAACGCCTCGATGCCCTCGCGCAGCAGCTGCGCCGTCACGTCGGCCATGTCGATGCCGGCGCCCGCCAGCGCCTCGAGCTGCGGCCCGGGATCGACGTCCGCGGTGGCGTCCGAGACCTCGAGCCGCTCGGCGGCCGCGAGCAACGTCGCCATCGGCATCGTGTTGACCGTCTGCGGCGCGACCAGCTCATCGACGTACTTCGTCTCGGGGTAGGCGGGATTCTTGACCCCCGTGGAGGCCCACAGCGGGCGCTGCACGGGCGCGCCGGCCGCGGCGAGCTGCGCGAAGCGCTCGCCGCCGAAGATGCGCTTGAAGCTCATGTAGGCGGCGCGCCCGTTGGCGACGGCCGCCGTGCCCTGCAGGTCCTCGCGGCCAAGCTCCGACAGGCGCCTGTCCACCTCCGTGTCCACGCGCGAGACGAAGAAGCTCGCCACCGAGTGCACGCCGAGGTCCTCCCCGGCCTGCTTGCGCCGCTCCTGGCCGCGGATGTAGCGCTCGGCCACCGCCTCGTAGGACTCGACCCTGAACAGCAGCGTGACGTTCACGTTGATGCCCTCCGCGATCGCGTTCTCGATCGCGGGCAGCCCCTCGTCGGTGGCGGGGATCTTGATCATCACGTTGGGGCGATCGACGCGCCCCCAGAGCTCGCGCGCCTGCCTCAGCGTCGCCTCGGTGTCGAACGCGAGCGAGGGCTCCACCTCGAGCGAGACGAAGCCGTCGGCGCCGCCGGCGCGCTCCCAGACTCCCCGCAGCACGTCGCACGCCATCTGCACATCGGTGATCGCGAGGCAGAGGTAGATCTCCCGCGCGTCGAGCCCCTCCCCCGCGAGCCGGGCGATGTCGGCGTCGTAGTCATCAGAGCCGAGGATCGCCTTCTCGAAGATGGCGGGGTTGGACGTGACCCCGCGCAGCGACTCCTCGTCGACGAGCCGCTTCAGCTCACCCCGCTCGATCAGGCTGCGGCGGATCTGATCGAGCCAGACGCTCGTACCCGCCGCGGTCAGAGCCGCGAGCCGCTCGTTCACTCCTGCCGTCTGGCCCATCCGTTCCTCCTTCACGCGTCGTGTGCAGGGCCCCAACTCTGGCAGGCGGACACGGGCATCCGGTGAAAGACTCGCGGCGGGCGCGCCCTCAGGCCGGTGTCGCGAGCCGGTCGACGACCTTGCGGCCGACCTCGGCGACGTGCTCGGGCGTGAAGCCGAAGTGCCGGAAGAGCTCCTTCGCCGGCCCCGAAGCACCGAAGCCGTGCATGCCGATCGACTCCCCGTCCTCGGTGACCCAGCGCTCCCAGCCGAGCGTCGCGCCCGCCTCGACCGAGACGCGCGCGCGGCAGGAGGCGGGGAGCACCGACTCTCGGTACTCGTCGTCCTGCTCGATGAAGCGGTCGAAGCACGGCATGCTGACGACGCGCGTCGCGACGCCGTCGGCCTCGAGCGCCGCGGCCGCGTCGACGCAGATCGACACCTCCGAGCCGGTCCCGATCAGGATCAGGTCCGGGTCGCCCGACGGGTCGCTCAGCACGTAGGCGCCACGCTCGACGGCGTCGTCGGGGATCGCCGCCGGATCGAGGATCGGAAGCCCCTGGCGGCTGAGCACGAGCGCGCACGGTCCGTCCGACTGCTCGAGCGCGAACTTCCAGCCGAGCGAGGTCTCGTTCGCGTCCGCCGGCCGCACGACGTTGACGTTGGGGGTCGCGCGCAGCGACGCGAGCTGCTCGATCGGCTGGTGGGTCGGGCCGTCCTCACCGAGCCCGATCGAGTCGTGCGTGTAGACGTGGATGACCGGGACGTGCATCAGGGCCGCCAACCGCACCGCGGGCTTCATGTAGTCGAGGAAGTTGAAGAACGTGGACCCGTAGGCACGAATGCCGTGCAGGTTGAGGCCGTTGACGATCGCGCCCATCGCGTGCTCGCGCACGCCGTAGTGGACGTTGCGCCCCGCGAAGTCGCCGGGAGCGACTGAGCCGCCGTCATCGATCGGCGAGAGGGTCGAGCCCTCGAGATCGGCGGAGCCGCTCACGAGCGTCGGGACGGCGGCGGCGGCCCACTGGATCACCTCCGCGGATGCCTTGCGCGTCGCGACGGGGTCGTCCTCGGGGCTGAACGTCGGCCGCCCCTCATCCCAGCCGTCGGGCAAGGCGCGGTCGATGTGCAGCGAGAGCTCCGCCCACAGGTCGGGGTGCGCGGCGCGGTATGCGTCCGCTCGCTCCCCCCACTCGGCCTCGGCCGCGCGGCCGCGTTCGGCGATCTCCCCGAACCGGGCCGCCGCCTCGTCCGGGACGAGGAACTGCGCGTCGGGATCCCAGCCGTAGGCCTCCTTGGTCAGGCGGACCTCGTCGTCGCCGAGCGGGGAGCCGTGCGCGCCGCTGGTGTCCTGCTTGTTCGGCGACCCGAAGCCGATGTGCGTGCGCAGCAGGATCAGCGACGGGCGGTCGGGCTCTGCCTTCGCTGAGGCGATCGCCTGCTCGAGCCGCTCGAGCCCGATGTCCTCCTCGAGGTTCTGAACGTGCCAGCCGTAGGCCTCGTAGCGCGCCGCGACGTCCTCGCTGAAGACCACCGAGGTCTCGCTGGCGAGCTGGATCTTGTTGTCGTCGTAGAAGGTGATCAGGCGGCCGAGCCCGAGGTGACCGGCGAGCGAGCACGCCTCCGAGGTGACCCCCTCCTGGATGTCGCCGTCGCTGGCGATCGCATAGGTGTGGTGGTCGATGATCTCGTGGCCCTCGCGGTTGAAGCGCGCCGCGAGCATGCGCTCGGCGAGCGCGAAGCCGATCGCGTTCGACAGTCCCTGGCCGAGCGGCCCGGTGGTGACCTCGACGCCGGGGGTGCCCTCGGCCTCGTACTCGGGGTGCCCCGCGGTCGGGCTCAGAAGCTGGCGGAAGTTCTTGAGATCCTCCATGCTCAGCCCGTAGCCGCTCAGGTGGAGGATCGAGTAGAGCAGCATCGAGGCGTGGCCGGCGGAGAGCACGAAGCGGTCGCGGTCGAACCAGTCCGGGTTCGCCGGGTTGTGGTTCATCGTGCGCCCGTAGAGCTGGTAGGCGACGGGGGCGAGCGCCATCGGCGCTCCCGGGTGGCCGGAGTTCGCCGCCTGCACCGCGTCGATGGAGAGCGTGCGAATGGTGTTGATGCAGAGCTCGTCGAGCGCCCGCGTGTCCGTCGTAGTCGTCATCGATCTCCTTCTCTTGTCATCACGTCACGCTCCCGGTCGGCGCCGGGCGGCCCCGAGGGACGGGCAACTATGAAGCATCGCGGGATCGCGCGAGCTCCTGCGCCGCCAGCAGGCCTGCGCCGATGACCCCCGCGTCGGCGCCTGCGCCCGCCAGCCGCAGCGAGACCCGCTCCCACAGCGCCGGCAGCGCCCACTCTGCCGCCTCGGCGCGCGCCGTGTCGAGGAAGAGGTCGGCGGCCCGCGAGAGCCCCCCGCCGATCACGACGTACTCGGGCTCGAACGCGTTGACGACGCTCGCGATCCCGATCCCGAGGTGACGTCCGTGCCAGGCGAAGAGCTTGAGCGCCGAGCCGTCGCCGCCGCGGGCGAGGTCGTCGGCGTCGCGACCGGAGACCCGTCCGCGCTCGGCGAGCACGCGGCCAAGCCCGGTCGCCGGCTGCTCGCGCCCGCGTCTCGTGGCCTCTCGCTCGAGCCCGCTCCCGCTGCAGATCCACTCGAGCGAGCCGGGGCGCGGGAACTCCCCCGCGGGCGCGTCGCCGGCGCTGCTCGCGTCTATCACCAGGTGGCCGAGCTCGGCGCCGAGGCCCGTCGCCCCACGGAAGATCCGGCCGTCGACGATCACTCCGCCTCCCACCCCGGTGCCGAGCGTCAGCATCACCAGGTGACGCGCCGGCGCGTCGGGCACGACCCGGGCCTCTGCGAGAGCCGCGCAGTTGGCGTCGTTGTCGACGAAGACGGGCACGCCGAAGCGCCTTCCGAGCTCGGCGCGCAGGGGCAGCCCGGCGAGCGGGATGTTCACGCTCGCGCGCACGGTGCCCGTCGCGAAGTCGACCTGTGACGGGACGCCGATCCCGATCGCCTCGGGCACGCCCGCGCGCCGCGTGACCTCCTCGACGGCGACCTCGATGCCGTCGAGCAGCGCGTCGGGACCGTCGAGCACCGTCGGGTGCTCGACGCCGTGCCGCGCGCGCCCGTCCGCGACCGCCGCGGCAGCCACCTTGGTCCCTCCGACGTCGATCCCGAGCACCGTGGCCACGCGCCATTCTCGTCAGCTTCGGCGTCTCGATGCAACCCCGCCGCCGCCGGCACCGACCGCTCGAGGCGGGACGGGGCTACCCTCTGGCGCCATGAGCGGGCTGCGGGGCGGCGTCGATCTCGGCGGGACGAAGATCCAGGCGGTGGTCCTCGGCGGCAAGGACGAGGTCCTCGGTGAGGCGCGGCGGGCGACCCCGACGGCGGGCGGGCCGCCGGCGGTGGCCGACGAGATCGCCGCAACGCTGCGCGCCGCCTCGGAGCAGGCGGGCATCGAAACCGATTCGCTCACGGGGGCGGGGGTCGGCTCACCCGGAGCGGTCGACGCCGCCGCCGGCACCGTCCGCAGCGCACGCAACCTGCCCGACTGGGAGGAGGCCTTCGCGCTCGGGCCCACTTTGGAGGCTGCGCTCGGAACGAGAGTCGTGCTCGGCAACGACGTCCAGGTCGCGATCGAGGCCGAGTTCGCGCTCGGCGCCGGCCGCGACTCGTCCTCGCTGCTGGGGGTCTTCTGGGGCACCGGGGTCGGCGGCGGGCTGGTGCTCGACGGCAGCCCCTGGCTCGGCCGCGGAGCAGCCGGCGAGATCGGCCACATGGTCGTCAAGCAGGGAGGGGCGCGCTGTCCGTGCGGCCGGCGCGGCTGCCTCGAGGCGTATGCGGGGCGCGGGGCGATGGAGGCCCGCGCGCGCCGACTCGCGGACCGGGGCGAGCAGACGGACCTCTTCCGGATCATGGAGAAGCGCGAGCGCACGCGCCTTCAGAGCGGCATCTGGGCGCGCGCGCTGAAGCGGGAGGACCCGCTCGCGGTGAAGCTGATCGAGCGCGCGGTGAAGGCGCTCGGTGCCGGGATCGCGTCGGCGGTCAACCTGCTCGACGTCGAGACGGTCGTGATCGGCGGCGGCCTCGGAACCCGGCTCGGCGCGCCCTACGCGGAGCGGATCGAGCGCGCGATGGCGCCCCACCTGTTCGTGCCCGAGCGCCCCCCGTCGGTCTCGGTGGCCGCGCTGGGAGACCTCGGCGGGGCGATCGGCGCGGCGCTGATGGCACGCCCGCAGGCCTGAGCCCGGCGGGCCGGCCGGGCTCGGCTCCGTCGCGGATCGCGTAGAGGAGCCGCTCTCCGAGCCGAGAAGCGTGCCGCCGCCCGCGACTTCCAGGCGATCGGTGAAGGGTGACTTTTCGGTGCCGTCCCGACTTTGCCCCCACTCGGGTCGCCAGAACGGGACGATGCGCGACACAACTACGATTCGACCGATGAGGACGATCAACTCGCTGTCGACCGCGATCGGCAAGGGACTCGCGGCGGGCCTCGCCGGGACCGCCGCGATGTCTGATGCTCCCCGCGCTTGGGATCGCCCCTCCGGCGACCTCCTGGGGAGCACAGGAGGTCCCGATCGACGCCTTTCACCACGCCGTCTACGCGGCCACGACCGGCGTCGCCTACGAGCTGATCGACCGGGCCGGCGGCCGGGGATGACGCACCGGCGGCGCGACCGGGGCGACGAGCAGGCCGTGACCGGGGCCGGCTCGAGGTAGACGGTGTCGCGCCCGCGCACCCGCGTCGCCGCCGCCTCCGCCGCCTCCGCCGGCGATGATCTCGACGCGGTGATCGTCGGGGCGAGCCTCGCCGGCTGCAGCGCGGCGCTGTTCCTCGCGCGCGCGGGCCTGCGGGTGGCGCTCGTCGAGCAGCGTCCCGACCCGGCCGCGTTCAAGCGCACCTGCACGCACTACATCCAGTCGTGCGCGCTCCCGACGCTCGAGCGGCTCGAGCTGCTCGACGCGATCGGCGCCGCGGGCGGCGTACGCTCGAGCATGCGGATGCTGACGCGCTGGGGCTGGATCCGCCCGCTCCCCGACTCGCCGCCACCTGCGGCGGTCAACCTGCGCCGCGAGCTGCTCGACCCGCTGCTCCGCAGCGCCGCCGCGGAGCAGGCCGGCGTCGAGCTCATCCTCGGGCACCGCGTGGACCGCGTGCTGGAGCGCGACGGGGCGGTCGGCGGAGTCGAGGCCGTCGCCCCCGACGGAACGCGGCGGCGGCTCGGCGCCCGGCTCACGATCGGCGCCGACGGGCGCCACTCCGAGGTCGGCCGGCTCGCCGGCGTCAGGACCCGCAGCGCGGAGCTCGGCCGGTTCGCATACGCCGGCTACTTCGAGGGCCCGCCGACCGCCGCTGCGCCCGCCGCGACGATCTGGATGCTCGACCCCCAGTGGGCGGGGACGTTCCCGACCGACGCCGGGCAGACGGTCTACGGCTGCATGCCGACGGTCGACAGGCTGCCTGAGTTCCGGCGCGATCCCGAGGCGGCGCTGCGCAGGTACCTCGGCGACCTGCCGAGCCCGCCGCCGATCGCCGACTCACGCCTCACCGAGCCGCTGATCGGCTCGCTCAGCATCCCCACGGTGCACCGTGACGCGACGGGCCCCGGCCTCGCGCTGGTCGGCGACGCGGCGCTCGCGAGCGACCCGCTCTGGGGCGTCGGCTGCGGCTGGGCGCTTCAGAGCGGGGAGTGGCTCGCGGACAGCGTCGCGCCCGCGCTCGCCGGGGCAGAGCCGCTGGAGCGCGGGCTGAGACGCTACCGGCGCGAGCGCCGCCGGCGGCTGTGGACGCACTCGGTGATGATCGACTCCTACGCCCGCGGGAGGCGCATGAACATGGTCGAGCGGACGATGTTCTCGGCGGCCGCGCGCGACGCCCGCCTGGGGAACGTCGCGATCTCCTACGGAAGCAGGCTGATCAAGCCGACCGCGCTGCTGGCTCCCGGCGTGCTCGCGCGCGGCGGCGCGGCGAACGCACGCCACGCCCTCGGACGCAGCCGCGCGGCGCGCTCGCCCGCGGCGGTCGAAACCGCATGACGGCGGCGCCCGTCGTCGTGCGCGAGCAGGCACGGGTGGGTGAGGTCGACCTGCGCCTGCTGCGCGCCGGCGAGCGAGGCGAGCACGTGCTCTTCGTCCACGGCAACCCGGGCTCGGCCGACGACTGGCGCGGGCCTATGGCGGCCGTGGCTCCCTTCGCCCGCGCGATCGCGCTCGACCTGCCCGACTTCGGACAGACGCGGGCGGCGCCCGGTTTCGAGCACACCGTGCCGGCCTATGCGGAGTTCCTCGAGCAGGCGCGCGCGAAGCTCGAGCTCGATCGCGTCCATCTCGTGCTGCACGACTTCGGTGGCCCGATCGGTCTGATGTGGGCGGCGGCGAACCCGGGCGCCGTCGCGAGCGTCACGCTGATCGACACGGGAGTCCTGCCCGGCTACCGCTGGCACCTGCTCGCGCGGATCTGGCGCACGCCGGTGCTAGGCGAGCTCTTCCAGGCCGCCTCGACGCGGTTCGGCTTTCGCGCGGTGATCAACCTGCGGGAGCCCGGCGCTCTGCCGCGAGCCTTCCTCGACGCCATGTACGACCACTACGACCGCCGCACCCGCCGCGCGGTCCTGCGCCTCTACCGCGCAACCGACGACCCCGCTCTGCTCGGTGCCGCGCTGACGGGCCCGCTGCGCTCGCTCGAGGCAAGCGCGCTGGTGATCTGGGGCGAGCACGACGCCTACCTCCCCGCGAGCTATGCCGAGCGCCAGCGCGATGCCTTCCCCGGCGCGGAGGTCCACGTGCTGCCGGGCAGCGGCCACTGGCCGTTCATAGATGCCGCCCCGACCTTCGAGCGGCTGCTCACCGAGTTCCTGCAGCCGTGAGCGAAGGTGTGTCGCGTGACCACGGTGGCCGTCGAGATCGGTTGCCAAAGCTCAGCGCCCGGCACCTGAACCGCGCGACGCTCGCGCGCCAGATGCTGCTGAACCGCGAGAGCACGGCGCCGGTCGTGGCGGTCGAGCGGCTGTGCGGCATGCAGGCGCAGGAGCCGCGCCCGCCGTTCGTGGGGCTGTGGACCCGGCTCGAGCGCTTCGAGCCCGGGGACCTGCACGAAGCGCTCCACTCGCGCGAGCTCGTCCGCGCGACGGCGCTGCGCGCGACGCTGCACCTCCTCGGCGCGGATGACTACGCCGCGCTGCGCGCGACGCTCGACCCCGTCATGACCAGAGCGCTGCGGGTCCTCGGGGCGCGCGCCGAAGGGCTCGAGTTGGACGCCGTGCTGCCCGCGGGACGGGCGTTGCTGCACGAGCGGCCGCGCCGCTTCGACGAGCTTCGCGCGCTGCTCGCCGAGCGGTTCCCCGACGTCGACGAGCGCGCCCTCGGCTACGCGGTGCGCACCCACCTTCCGCTGGTGATGGTGCCCGAGCAGGAGCGGTGGGGGTTCCCGGCGAAGGCCGCCTTCACGCTCGCCGAGGAGTGGCTCGACCGCCCGCTCGCCGCGGCCGACCCGGAGGCGCTCGTGCTGCGCTATCTCGCAGCCTTCGGGCCCGCTACCGCCGCCGACGCGCAGGTGTGGTCGGGCCTTCAGGGAGCGAAGGCGGTGCTGGAGGGCCTGCGCGACCGGCTGCTCAGCTTCGAGGACGAGCGCGGCCGTGAGCTGTTCGACCTGCCGGACGCCCCGCGGCCCGACGAGGACACCCCCGCGCCGCCGCGGTTCCTGCCCGACTTCGACAACCTCGTGCTCGCCCACGCGGACCGCACGCGCGTGCTCGCCGACGAGCACCGCCCCGCCGTCGTGACCAAGAACCTGCGCGTGCGCGCGACCTTCCTGTGCGACGGGGTGGTCGCCGGCATGTGGAAGGTTGAGCGCCGCAAGGCGAAGGCGACGCTGCGGATCGAGCCGTTCGAGCCGCTCCCGCGCCGTGCGGAGAGCGCGCTCGCCGAGGAGGGCGAGGCGCTGCTCGGCTTCCTGGAGGGCGACGCGGCCACGCTCGACGTGAGGCTCGGGGCCGCCCCGGGGTGAGCGGCGGCGAGCCGGCGGGGTAGCGCGCCGGTACAGTCGAGACCATGCCGTCCCTGCTCGATGCGTCTCTGAGCGCCGACGAGCGCAGGGTGCTCGATCGCTTCGTCGAGGTGCTACGTGGGCGAGTGGCGCTCGAAGCCGTGTGGCTCTACCGAAGCCGTGTGGTCGTCCTGTACGAGGCGTCGTGAGCCCGCGCTCACACGAGCCGGCGCCGCGCTGCATGCCGAGGCGGGCTCGGTCCAGTTCGCCGGAGCCGATGCGGTTAGGCTCGCCCGACCAGCCAAGACGACAGGAGGAATCCATGGTCACAGGGCTCGACTTCATCGGGATCCCGTCGCAGGACGCGGAGCGCGCGCGCAGCTTCTACGTCGACACCCTCGGGCTGCGTCCCGACGAGCACTCGCGCTTCGAGGCGTGGCTCGGCGACACCTGCTTCGGCATCTGAGAGCCCGCGAAGTTCGGCATGGAGTTCGCCCCGCAGAAGAACGCCCACCCCGCGCTGCACGTCGAGGACATGGACGCGGCCCGCTCTGGGCTCGAGGCGAAGGGCGTGGTGTTCTTCGGCGACACGATGGACACCGGGGTCTGCCTGATGTCGTTCTTCAACGATCCGGACGGGAACGACCTGATGCTCCACCACCGTTACGCCCCGCACGCCTGAGCGCCGCGACGGCAGCGGGCAGACATTGCGCCGGTCGCGGCCCCGGCCGCTGACGGGGGCCGGCCCGAGCGCGAATCGGCTGAGGAGCCGAGCGCCCAACCGCGGCGCGAACGTCCAACGCTCATCCCCGGGACCGTCAGCGCGGGACGCTCGCGGCGCGGGGCGCGGGGCGCGGGGCTCGCGGCACGCGACCCGTGCCCCCGCCCGCGCACGCCCCCGATCAACCCAGCAGGAACCCGCCGGTGAACCCGATCACCGTCGCGAGCGCCACGCCCCTGCTGACCTCCGCGAAGGCGTGCGGGATGATCGCGATCGAGACGACCGCGAGCACGGCTCCGGCGGCAACCGCCTGCGCGGTGCCGATCAGCTCGCTGCTCGCGTCGGCGAGCACGGTACCGCCCACGACGGTGGCGAATGCGAGCGCGAGCCCGATCGCCGCCATCAGCGTGACGGCGAAGCGGCCGCTGCGGCCACACATGGCTATCGGCTGGGCCGCCCCGTAGGCCTCGACGACGTTCCCGACGAGGATCCCGACGAGCAGCGCGAGGCCGATCTCCTCGCCGGCGATCGTCAGTCCGAGGGCAACCGACTCGGGCACGCCGTCGATGAAGAGCCCGACCGCGATCGACTCGCCGCGCGCCACCTCGGCCTCGCCGGAGTCCATCTCCATCTCACCGCCGGCGGCCGCCGCGTGCCCCGACCGGCGCACGGCCCGCATCCCCTCGTCGCGACTGAGCCAGGCATCGGCGCCGACGTAGGCGAGCATCCCCGCGAGCAGGCCGGCCGCGGTGAGGCCGGCGCCCGCGGCGGCGTCCGCCTCGGGCACCAGCTCGAGCGCCACGGCCGCCAGCAGGACCCCGCCGCCGAAGGCGGTCAGCGTGGCAGCCACCCGCTCGGGTAGCTTGAGCGTCGCGCCTGCGAGCGCGCCGATCACCAGGCTCGCGGCGACGGCGAGCCCCCAGCCGGCTGACGCGGCGAGCTCGCCCACGTCTCAGCCCGCCGCCGCGACGGTGCAGGAGAGGTGGGTGGTATCCGCCGTCACAGGAGTGGGTCACGGTCGCCAGGAGCCCGGTCGCCGGGAACCGCCACCTCGCCGAGGCACGGTCCGGGTCGCCGGGAACGGCCAGGATATTCTGACTCCGTGGAGCTGACCGCGGGAGCACGGTTCCCCGACCTCGACCTGCCCGACCACACCGGTCGCCCGCGGCGCCTGTCCGAGCTCGCCGGGGGCGACCCGCTGGCGCTCTTCACCGCGCGCGGTCCCTGGTGCCCCAAGGAGCAGCGCTACATGCGCGAGCTGACCGCACTCCAAGACGAGCTCGAGGTCGCCTACGCGCGGATCGCCGTCGTGACGGTCGACCCGCCGGAGGTCCAGGCCGCCTTCCGCGCCGGGCTCGGCGCCCGCTTCACCTTCCTCTCGGACGCCGGCCGGGCCTGGCTCCCCCGCCTCGGGCTCGAGGAGCACACCGACACGATCCACGATCCCTACCGGCCCGCGGCGTTCACGCTGCTCCCGGACCTCACGATCCACCGCGCCTACAACGGCTACTGGTACTGGGGGCGCGCGACGATGGAGGAGTTGCGCATCGACATGCGCGACATCACGCGACGGATCAGGCCCGACTGGGACCCGCGGGATTGAGCACGCCACCGCCCTTCGCCGTGGTCCGCTTCGACGGCAGCGCGCTGCTCGCCGGCCCCGGCGCGAGCGGGAGGGAGCTACGGCTCGACCCGCGCTGCCTCGACGGTGCCCCGGTCCGCGGCGCCTACGCGCACGTGTGCGCGCTCACCGACCCGGGCGCGGCGCTCCGCTACGACGAGCCCGAGGTGCAGCAGGCGCGGCGCGACGCGCTCGCCTGGTGGGTGCCCCTGCTCGGCGACTCGCTCGTCTGCCTCTCCACCTTCGCGCTCGACGGAAGCCGCTGCGCAGGCGCCGTCACCGTAGCTCGCGACCCGCAGGCGTTCGGCGCGGACCCGTTCGCGCGGCTCTTCGCGGGCACGGTTGTCGAGACCGACATCTTCGCCTGCGTCCCGGCGCCGCCCGGTCCGGTGATCGAGCGCTACGCCGGCGCGCCCTGGCCCGGCGGGCGCTTCGCGGCCCACGCCGCCGCGGGCTGAGGGTCCGCGCTCCCCGCCCGATCTGGTAGAACGGGCAGCCGTGGATCGTCGCCTGGCCAACCGCAACCTGCGCACCGCGCTGATCGCGGGCGCGCTCGCGCTCGTCGTGTTCGCGCTCTCGTTCTTCGTCGGCCTGATCTACTGATGGACGACGAGCCGCTCCAGAACGGGGATGTTCCGCCCGCGGGCGAGGCGATCCACCTCCCCGACCCGTCCTACCTGCCGGTGATAGTCGCGGCCGCGGTGACGGGAGTGCTCGTCGGCGTGGTGCTCAACTGGTGGATCTTCGGCCTCGCGCTCGCGATCACAATCGGCGCGATCGCCCGCTGGATCGGCCAGACGCGCGCCGAGATGGCCGAGCTGCCGCTCGACCACGGGCACTGAGCCGCCCCGGGCGCCGGGGCAATTAGGCGCAATCGGCAAAGCCTTTCTTCCCGCTCCGGGCAACCGATCGGGCAGGTGATGCGTAGAAAGCTTCTGATGCTGTCGGAAGCGAAGCGTCCCGCCACAGCCGAGCGCCGTCGTGCGCTCTTCCTCGAGGCGACGGCGATCCTGGATGCCGAGTACGACCAGAAGGTGGCGCTCGACGACGTCGCCCGCCGGGTCGCCACGTCACGCAGACAGCTCCAGCGCGCCTTCGCCGAGGCGGGCGAGACGAACTTCCGCTCCTACCTGCAGCGCGTGCGGATGAACCGCGCCGCCGAGCTCCTGCGAGCCACCACGGTCCCCGTCAACGCCGTGGCGAGCAGGGTTGGCTACCGCCAGGCGGCGCAGTTCGCCAAGGCGTTTCGCCGCCACCACGGCGCCCCGCCGTCGAGCTTCCGGGAGGCGACGGAGCCCGCGCGGCTCGCCGCCTGACCCGGCCGCCGAGCCCGAGCGGCCGACCGCCTGAAGCGGGCGGACGCCGGAGCCTCCCGCGCCACAACCGCCTGCGCGCCAACCCCGTGGCGCAGGTCGCCCGCGGTGTCGCCTTCGTCGCCCGCGTCAAATAGACTCGCGCGCCGTGAGTGCCTCCCGGGAGAGCGATGCGCCGGCTCCTGCGTAAGCGCCCCGTTCTCGGCGTCGCGCTCCTGAGCGGGACCGCGACGGTCGTGGGGCTCGCCATCGCGCTGTCGATCGACTGGTTTCCGGTGCAGGCCTCCACCGCCGCGACCGACATCGACACGGTCTGGGACGTGCTGCTGATCCTCTCGGTGCCGATCTTCGTGCTCGTGATGTCGGTCGCGCTCTACTCGGTCTTCGCATTCCGGGTGGACCCGGGCGACACGAGCGACGGCGCCCCGATCCACGGCAACACCAAGCTCGAGGTCGTGTGGGTGACGATCCCGTTCCTGATCGTGATTGCGCTCTCGATCTACGCGGCCGTGGTCCTGAGCGACATCGAGGCCAAGGAGCCGGACACGATGGTCGTGAACGTGACCGGGCGGCAGTTCGTCTGGAGCTTCGAGTACCCCGGGCAGGGCAAGGTCAAGTCGAACGAGCTCGTGCTGCCGAAGGACCGTCGAGTCGAGTTCCGCGTCACGACCGAGGACGTCATCCACTCCTTCTGGGTCCCGCAGTTCAGGCTCAAGACCGACACCGTCCCGGGGCTGACCACGAAGATCCGCGTGACCCCCAACCGGCTCGGCAACTACGACGTGGTCTGCGCGGAGCTGTGCGGGCTGGGCCACTCGACGATGCGCGGCGCCGTGCGGGTCGTGCCACCGGCCGAATTCGAGCAGTGGGTGGCCAAGCGCAGGCAGCGCGCCGGCGACGGCGGGGTCGCGGCCGCGGGGGGCGACGCGGCGGCGGCGGGCAAGGCGATCTTCACCGACAGCGGCTGCGGCGCCTGCCACACGCTGGGCGACGCGGGCAGCGACGCGAAGATCGGCCCTGCGCTCGATGACCTCGCGACCGGGGACGCGGTCAGGTTCGGCAAGCAGAACGGGCAGTCGCCCGAGGAGTACGTCAGGACCGCGATCGTGGACCCGGGCGCCTTCGTCGTGCCCGACTTCCCCGCCGGCACGATGCCGACCTCCTACGGGGACGACCTCTCCGACGAGGAGATCGACACGCTCGTCAAGTACCTTCTCGGTGTGAGCGGAGGGAAGTCCAAGTGACGCTTGCCGCGAAGCTACGGGCGCCCGGGTGGTATCGCGTGATGCTGTCGCAGCCGATCGCTTTCGCCTTCGCGCTCGCGCTCGTCGTGCTCGTGCGCGGCCTCTACAGCTGGGACCCGCTGTTCGACTGGGACGCGATCATCACCGTCGCGCTGGTCACGATGCCGCTCGCCTTCGTCGTGGGGATCGGCTGCTTCGACTACTGGTTCCGCTGGGCCTCGGGCGCGCCGACGACGCCCGAGGACCACTCGGGCCACGGCGCCACACGCTGGCAGGACTACTTCCGCGTCAACACCGATCACAAGGTGATCGGGATCCAGTACATCGTCACGACGTTCGTCTTCTTCATCATCGGCGGGCTGACGGCGATGCTGATCCGCGCCGAGCTCGCCCAGCCGGGCACGCAGTTCGTCGACCCGAACACCTACAACGGGCTGTTCTCGGTGCACGCCTCGCTGATGATCTTCCTGTTCATCATCCCGGTCTTCTCGGGGATCGCGAACTTCGTCATCCCGCTGATGATCGGCGCGCCCGACATGGCGTTCCCGCGCCTCAACGCGCTCTCGTTCTGGCTGCTGCCGACGGCCGGAGTGATGATGGTGGCGAGCTTCTTCGTCGAGGGGGGCGCCTTCGCGACGGGCTGGACGGCGTATGCCCCGCTCTCGACCGAGACGCCGCTCGGCCAGCAGTTCTTCACCGTCGGCGTGCAGTTCGCCGGAGCGTCCTCGATCGCGACGGGGCTGAACTTCCTCGTCACGATCATCACGATGCGCGCGCCGGGGATGACCTTCTGGCGCATGCCGCTGCTGGTCTGGGCGAACTTCGCGACCTCGCTGCTCGTCGTCATCGCGACCCCCTTCATCGCCGGCTCGCAGTTCTTCGTGCTGCTCGACCGCGGCCTCGGCACCCACTTCTTCGACGCCGCCGGCGGCGGCGACGTGCTGCTCTACCAGCACGTCTTCTGGTTCTACTCGCACCCGGCGGTCTACATCATGATGCTGCCCGGCTTCGGGATCGTCAGCGAGGTGATCTCGACCCACGCGCGCAAGCCCATTTTCGGCTACCGGATGATGGCCTTCTCGCTCGTGGCGATCGTGATCCTCGGCTTCACGGTCTGGGCCCACCACATGTTCGTCTCGGGGATGCCCGGCTGGCTGCGGGTGCCGATGATGGCCACGACGCTGCTGATCGCGGTCCCGACCGGGATCAAGATCTTCTCCTGGCTGGCGACGCTGTGGCGGGGCGCGATCCACCTCACGACGCCGATGCTGTTCGCGCTCGGCTTCATCACGATGTTCACCCTCGGCGGCATCAGCGGGATCATGCTCGGGATCATCCCGGTGGTCATCCACGTCTCGGACACCTACTTCATCGTCGCCCACATCCACTACGTGCTCTTCGGCGGCAGCGTCTTCACGATCTTCGCGGGGATCTACCACTGGTTCCCGAAGATCACGGGCCGGATGTACGACGAGACGCTCGGCAAGCTCCACTTCTGGCTCTCGTTCGTCTTCTTCAACCTCACCTTCGGGCCGATGCACCTGGTCGGCGTCGACGGCATGCCGCGGCGCGTCGCGGACTACGCCGACGAGTTCGCGACCTGGAACGCGATCATCTCGGTCTCGAGCTTCCTCTTCGGGCTCTCGTTCCTCGTCTTCCTCTACAACATGATCACGAGCTGGCGCAACGGCCCGAAGGCGGTTGCCAACCCGTGGCGGGCGCACTCGATCGAGTGGCAGGTGTCCTCGCCGCCCCCGATATTCAACTTCGACGAGATCCCGACCGTGGTCGGCGGCCCGTACGAGTACGGCGTCCCCGGCGCCGTCCACGCGGTCTTCAAGGACTCACCCGAGCCCGCCAAGACGACACCCGCCCCGGCGGGTGGGGGCGGGGCCCCGCCGCCGTCCGAATGACCGACGGCAAGCGCATCCTCGTCGTGGCCAACGAGACGGTGGTCGGCCGCGAGCTGATCGCCTCGGTCAAGCGCCACGCGGCCTCCGGCCCCGTCGCCGTGCACGTGATCTGCCCGCAGAACGAGCCCAAGCACGGCCACGTCATCTACGAGGACTCGGTCCGCAGCGCGGCCGAGAACAGGCTTCAGATGACGATCGCGCAACTGCGCGAGGCGGGGGTCGAGGCGACCGGAGAGGTCGCCGACCCCGATCCCTACTCGGCGGTCATGGACAGCGTCGGCGAGCAGGACTTCGACGAGATCATCATCTCCACCCACCCCGAGACGCGCTCGGGGTGGTTGCGCCAGGACCTGATCACACGCGTGCGCCAGGCGACGCGCAGGCCCGTCGAGCACGTCGTCGTGGACCTCGAGGCCGACGGCGACGAGGTCAACCGCACGCTGGTGGTGGCAAACCAGACCGTCGGCGGTCCTGCCCTGGTCGAGAAGCTCTCCGAGCTGGCCGCCGCCGGGCCCCACCGTTTCATCGTGATCTGCCCGCAGCCCGAGCAGAACGACGACCCCGGGGCGGCCGACCGCCTCGCGCAGATGGTCGAGGCGCTCGACAAGGAGGGCATCGAGGCGATGGGCCAGGTCGCGCACCCCGACCCGTTCACCGCGGTCCAGAACGCGCTGCACTTCTACGACATCGACGAGGTGGTCATATCCACCTTCCCGGAGGCCCGCTCGGGCTGGCTGCGCGCGGACCTGATCGAGCGCGTCCGCGAGACGACCTCCAAGCCGGTGCATCACGTAGTCGCGACCGACGACGACGAAGAGGCGTCGGCCTGATGGAGTCGGCATCGGTAGCCGTCCCCCACGCCCACGGCGACGAGCACGATCACCACGGCCCGCCCGAGGCCAACCAGAGCTCCCGCATCGAGGCGTCCCTGCTCGGGATGTTGCTTTTCATCATCTCGGAGATCATGCTCTTCGGGGCGTTCTTCACGGCCTACTTCTTCGTCCGGGTCGCCGGCGACTCGCCGTGGCCGGCGGCGGGCGAGGAGCTGCCGGTCATCGTGGCGGGCGTCAACACGGCGATCCTGATCTCCTCGAGCTTCACGATGCACTGGGCGCTCGAGGGCGCGCGCAACGAGAACCGCGCTGCGCTGCGGGCGGGCATGCTCACCACGTTCCTGCTCGGCCTCACGTTCCTCTGCATCCAGATCAACGAGTACGTCTTCATCGGGTTCGCCCCGGCCGACAACGCCCAAGGCTCGATCTTCTACGGCCTCACGGGCCTGCACGGCGTGCACGTCTTCGTCGGGCTGACGCTGCTCCTCTTCGCCACGATGCGGGCGTTCCGGGGCCACTTCACCGCGAAGGAGCACCGCGGGATCGAGATCCCGGGGATCTACTGGCACTTCGTCGACGTGATGTGGATCGTGGTCTACACGGTCATCTACGTGATCTGATGCTGAACCCGCTGCGGTCGGAGCCCGAGGCGTTCAGGTTCCTGCTGCGCGTGGGCGCCCTCGCCGCCCTGGTGATCCTCGTCGTCGTGATCGCCCGGGCGCTCTGAGCCTCCAGGCCGACCTCGAGCTTGCCAGGCGCGCCGCCCGCGCGGCGGGCGAGCTGCTGCTCGAGCGCCTCGGCCGCCCCGCGAGCGGTGTCGAGCGCAAGTCGACGCGCACGGACATGGTCTCCGACGCAGACCGGGACGCGGAGGCGCTGATCGGGGCCCTGCTCACCGACGAGCGTCCCGACGACGGCCTCGTGGCCGAAGAGGGGGCCCGCACCGAGGGCGCGGGCGACAGGCGCTGGGTCGTCGACCCGCTCGACGGCACGACCAACTTCCTCTACGCGTTTCCCGCCTGGGGGGTCAGCGTCGCGCTGGAGGACGCTCGGGGGGCGGCGGTCGGCGTCGTGTACGACCCCGTCCGCGACGAGCTCTTCTCAGCAGTGCGCGGTCTCGGCGCCTGGCTCGACGACGAGCCGATCGAGGTCAACCGGCCACAGCGGCTGAGCGCCTCGCTGATCGCCACCGGCTTCGGCTACGACGCGGAGCGGCGGCGCGCGCAGGCCGAGCGGCTGGTCGGCGTGATCGGCCGCGTACGCGACATCCGCCGCGCCGGCGCCGCGTCGCTCGACCTCTGCTGGGTCGCCGCCGGACGGCTCGACGGGTACTACGAGCGCGGGCTGCAGCCGTGGGACTGGGCGGCCGGGAGCCTCATCGTGACCGAGGCGGGTGGCGCGCTGCGCGAGCTCGAGGGGGACCCAGCCGGGCTGCTCGCGGCCTCCCCGCTGATCGCCGACGAGCTGCTGGCGCTCGTCGCCTGACGCGCGCCGCGCCGGCCCCGAGCCGGGAGCCCGTCCCAGCCGGCTACTTGACCGTCAGCTCGCCCAGCATGCCGCCCTCCTCGTGGCCGGGCACCGTACAGAAGAACGTGTACTTCCCGGCCGAGAGGTCGGCCGTGAACTCGGAGGTCGCGCCGTTCTTGATCACAGGTCCCTCCCCGAGCAGCTTGCCGCTCGCGTCCTTGACCGCGATATTGTGCGGGACCGCCGACTCGTTGACGCTCGCGAACTCGATCGAGCCGGGGCTCGCCGTCGCCTTCGTGCTCGCGTAGGCGAGCGCCCCGGTCGGATCGGCGGGGATCTCGAGCGTGCCCGCCTTGGCGACGATCGGCTTGTTCGAGACCTTCGGCGCTCCGGCGTTGGCGAGCGCGCCCCGGTCCTCGCCCGGCTGGCCGGCGACCTCCGCGACGTAGGCCGCCACGTCGCGCGCGTCCTGGCCGGTCACGAGGTCCTTCGGCATGATGCTGCTCCTGCGCACGAGCCCGATCTGCTCGAGCACGACCCCCTCGACGGTCCCCTCCCCCAGGCCGGCTTCGCGCGCCGGCCCGAACGCCGAATCGAGGTTGGGGCCCTGGGTGCCCTTGGTGCCGGCTCGCTCCAGCACGTGGCACGAGCCACAGGTCCCCTTGCCGATGAACAGCTCCTTGCCGTTGACGAGGTTCGGCTCCTGCTCTCGCCCGCAGCCCGCGGCAGCGAGCGCGACGATCACGGCAGCGCCCGCGAGCCCTGCGAGCCTTTGCGCACTCTGCCTCACGGGCGCGAAGATTACCGTTCGGGGCCCCCGTCCCGAGCCATACCGGAGCCGAGCGGCGGAGCCGTCGCGCGGGACCCGAGGCCCGAAGCCGGGCCGGGTCGGGTCGCCACCGCGTCGACGGTCAGGGCGGGGGCAACTCATCGAGCCGTCCGAGCGCCGCGGCGAGCACGCCAACGGCGACGCTCTCCCAGCCGAAACGGCTCCCGGCGGCCTCCGCGAGCGAGCGCGAGGCGCGCTCGCGCACGGCCGGCTCGAGGGTCAGCCAGGCGACGAGCTTCGCCGCGATCTCCTCGACCGCACCCGGCCCGCGCTCGAAGGACAGCAGCCCGCGGAGCGGCGGATCGAGCGCTCCGGCCAGCATCTCGGTCACCTCGGCGAGCCCCGAGTGCGCCGCCGACAGCGGCAGCGCGCCGCAGGCGGCGCCCTCGGCCGCGACCATCCCGAACGCCTCCGGGAACGTGCTCGGCACGACGAGCGCCTCCCACGCGGGCAGCACCGCGGGCAGGTCGCCGTGCTCGAGCCGGCCGGTGAAATGGATCCGCGCCGCCGCGACGGGCGCAGCCTCGAGATAGGACGCGCGCCGCCCACCGCCGAGCGCATCGAGGAACGCGGTCAGGTGGGCGAGCTCGCCCCGCGGTCCGCCCTCGAGCTCGCGGCCGCGGGCGGCCAGGTCGCGCAGGGCGCCGAGGTCGCCCGCGGCGAGCGCCTCCACCATCCGGGCGAGCCCGCGGCGGTAGGTGCCGAAGCCGACGACGCAGAGGCGCGCGCTCGGCACGGCGGCGACCACGAGCGGCCAGGCCGCGACCAGCAGGTCGACGCCCTTGGAGACGATCAGCTTGCCGACGTAGCCGACGAGGCTGTCGGCGACGGGGTCGAGCACGCGCAGCGCCGCGCCCGCGCCGTCCTCGCCACCCCACCCGGCCTGCGCGTCGGCATCGAGCCGGTCGGCCAGCGCGTCGAGCGCGGCGGCCCGCTCGGAGCGCGCCCGCGGGCGGAAGCGCTCGACGTCGACCCCGGGAGGGCCGAGCCGCGTGCGCGCCGGCAGGCCGGGATCGCCGATGACCTCCCAGAGGCTCTCGGCGGTGTGCCTCGACCCGACGAGCACCCCGGAGGCGCGCGCGAGCCCCTCGAGCGCGTACGGGAGGAAGCGCTCCCGGTGCGGGCGCACCGTGTACTCGAGCGCACTGCCGTGGACCTTGACCGCGTACGGCACACTGCCGGCGAGCGCGCGCGCGAGGATCGCCGGCCCCATCACGAGGTGGTTCGCCAGCGCGACATCGGGGGCGGTGAGCGCGACGACGTCCCTCACGGCGGCTACGTTCGCGTCGATGTAGCGCTCGACGGACGGCGGGTCGACCTGCTCGAACGGCCGTGCGTCGAAGCCCTCGTAGGCGTCGGCGACGTAGAGCGGCAGCGTGCGCCCGATCTCCGGGTTGTAGACGGTCACCCGCGACGCACCGTCCCCGAGCGGGGTGACCCTCAGCTCGCCTCCCTCCCAGCGCCCGACGGCGTCGACGAAGCCGAGGTCCGTAACAGCCCGCTCCTGGCACAGCAGGTGCACCTCGTGACCCCCCGCGGCGAGCGCCCGGCAGAGGCTCGCCGTGTAGATGTTGCTGCCGGTGCCGCGCAGCAGGTAGCCGTGGAAGATCAGGACACGCATCGTGGTTGGTATCTTGCCGCTCGATGGGCCTGCGCCAGAGATACCGCCTGCGTGCCGGCACCGACCGCGAGGTCATCCGCGAGGTCGAGCCCGGCAAGGTGTACCTCGACGAGGGCACGGGCGAGCCGTTCGAGGTCGTCGGCAAGCTGATTCCGCTCGCGCCGTCCCCCAGCGAGCTGCCCTACGCGGTCGAGAACCTGCGCCTCTGCGGCTGCTCGCTCGAGCAACTCGCCCAGAAGGACCTGAACGACTGCCCGCACTGCGGGCGCCGCCTGCCCGCGCTCGAGGGTTGAGTGTGATGACGCATCGCGGGCGGCGCGGGCTGATCCCGAGAGCGTCCCTGCCGGCGCTCGCCGCGGTCGCGCTCGCGCTGGCGGCGGGCTGCGGTGGCGACGACGAGGGCGCGTCCGACACAGATACCGAAACCGCCCCCACCACGGAGCAGACGGCTCCGCGCGAGACCGCGCCGGCACCCACCACCGTCCCCGGCGAGCAGCGCCAGACGACGCCCCCGCCGCCGCCGGCGACGACCCCCGGCTCCGGCGGTGCCCCCGCCCCACCCCCGGCCCCGGAGCCCGACAGCCCGGACAACGACCTCCCACCCCCCGCCGGGTCACCTGCCGAGCGTTTCGAGCGGGAGTGCGAGGCCAACCCGGCCGTCTGCGGCTGAGTACGGAGCACTGAGTACGGAGCGGGCTCGGGGAGCCGGCCCGCGCGTCGCCCGCGTCTCGCCGGCAGATCAGCGCCGGGTGGTCCTGGCGGGAGCTCCCGACGGCAGGCGTACTCGTGCCGGCAGCGGGCTCGGCAGCGTGGGGAGGTTCGGATCGCGCCGTGAACGGCCGGCGCGCGCCGGCCGGTGGCCGTCGCGCCGGCGCCTTTGCTTCTGGGGCACGCGACCGATCGGCAGGGGGAGCCCTCCGCCCGGTCCGCCGAGCGGCGTCGGCCCGCGGCCCTCTCCACCGCCCTCACCGCCCTCCTCGGGTGGATCCTCGCCATCGTCGCGCAGCCGGAAGAACCAGATCAGCCAGACGGCGAGCAGAACCACGTAGATGACGCGAAAGCCGAACGTGAAGATCCACCCCTCGGGGCCCACGACCCCGATGATAGACCTCCGCGCCGAAACCGGCGATGCCCGTCGCGGCCCGCGCGGCCACCGGGGCCGGCCCCTCGCGCAGGGGTGCGCTAGCGGCGCGAGCGCTCGCTCCTACGGGCGCGGTTGTCCGGCACGTAGGTGACGTTGTAGTAGAGGCGCGCCGTGCGGTAGGTACAGCCGAAGGTCTTGATCGAGGTCAGCTCCACCTGCTGGGCGCGCTGGCTGACGTTGTCGCAGCGGCCCCCCCGCCGTGAGGAGCGCCACCAGTGGTCGCGACCCAGCCCGACGGTCAGAGCCGGTGCCCAGGTGGGCGTCGTCAGCGCCACGATGCTCCGGCGGGTGACCCTGATCGGCTTCTCGAAGACGAACGTCGGGGCCGACCCGAAGTAGGGCTTGATCCGGAAGGCCTCTGACTGGGCCAGCAGCCGGTGCCTGTTGCGCGTCCTGCGGGTCTTGCCCCTGCGCAGGACGGAGACCATGACGCGCGGCTCCCCGAGCCGCAGGTCCTCCTCGAAGAAGCGCACCTGATCCTCGGTGGGGTCGCCGAGGCGCACCGTGAAGGCGATGATCTTGCCCGCGCGGCGGATCAGGAAGGGGTCGCGGATGTTGCCCGCGCGCCCCTGATAGCCGGTGACCCGGCTGAGCGCCTGGCAGTCCTCCGGGCAGCTCACCGGACCCGGCGGGATCTTCGACCCGAGCTGGATCACCTTCGCCGGGGCGGCGGCCGGGAGCGCGAGCATGGTTGCGGCAATGGCTGTGAGAAGTGCTTTCTTCATCGTTGATCTACGAACACGCGCGCCGGGCAGAGTTGCGGCTACTTGTACCGGTAGGTGATCCGCCCACGGTCGAGGTCGTAGGGCGAAAGCTCGATCTTCACGCGGTCGCCGGGCAGGATGCGGATGTAGTGGCGGCGCATCTTCCCCGAGATGTGGCCGAGGACCTCATGGTCGTTGTCCAGCTTTACCTTGAACATCGTGTTCGGGAGGGCCTCGAGGATCTCGCCCTCCATCTCGATCTTCTCTTCCTTTGCCATCGGCCGGGAGACGCTACCAGTCGGCGGCGCGCGGCGGACGACCGTCAGGCGCGCAGCTCGGCCGCCACGGCCGCGAGCTCGGCCGCATCGGTCTCGCCCGGGGTCCCGGGCGGGCGCAGCGAGTCACCCGCGCGGCGCGGGATCACATGCACGTGGAAGTGGAAGACCGTCTGCCAGGCGGCCGGCTCGCAGCAGTTGAGCAGGTTGACCCCGTCGCAGGCGAGGCGGTCGCGCATCCGTGCCGCGAGGCGCCTGCAGGCGAGCGCCGTATGGCTCAGGTCATCGGCCGAGACCTCGTAGAGGTTGCGCGCGTGCGCACGGGGGATCACGAGCGCGTGGCCCCACGTCCAGGGGCTGATGTCCATGAAGGCGATCGTGTGCTCGTCCTCGTCGATCCGTTCCGCGGGCAGCTCGCCCGCGACGATCCTGCAGAAGATGCACCCACCGTCCTCGCTCATGGCCGCGCATCCTTTCGCAACCGGCGCGCGAGCGCCAGCGCCGCGGCGCGCGTGGGCGCCTCACCGGTGTAGGCGGCCCGCTCGAGGGTCGCGAGCAGCTCGCCAAGCTCGGGGCCGGGCTCGATCGCCAGCTCGGCCGCCAGCTCGTCTCCGCGCAAGGGCGGCCGCGGCGGGCCCGCCGCCCGCCAGGCCAGCGCCGGCCCGATCAGGTCGCGGGCCAGCTCGAGGTGGGCCGCGATCGCCCGCTCGGCGTTGTCGCCGCGCGTCGCCAGCCGGTCGGCACACGAGAGCACCGTCACCTCGACCTCGACCGGAGCGCAGCGCCTGAGGTAGTCGTAGACGCCGCCGGCGTCGAGCGGGCGCTCGCGCACGAGGAAGCCGAGCACCAGGTGGTGACGCGCGAGCGCGGCGACGTATGCACGCAGCCGCTCGCTGGTCCGCAGGCGGCGGAAGATCTGCTCGACAAGCTCCTCCCCGGCGCGGTCGTGGCCGACGAAGGTGACCTTGCCGTCGGCCCGCCGGTCGCGGGTCTCCGGCTTTGCGACGTCGTGGAACAGGGCCCCGAGCCTCAGCGCCTCGCGACGCGTCAGCTCGTCCGCGAGCGGCTCGGAGAGCAGCGACCCGAGCGCGGGCGCCGACTCGCCGAAGAGTTCGTCGAGACGCTGCTCGAGCTCGATCTGCCGGCCCAGCACGGCAAGCGTGTGCTCGTAGACGTCGAGGTGGTGAAAGCGGCTCTGCTCGACGCCCCGCAGCGCCGCGATCTCTGGCAGCACGGTGGCGAGCACGCCGAGCCGCTCGGCGAGCTCGATGCCCGCGACCGCGGCCGGCGCGATCAAGATCCGGCGCAGCTCACCGAAGACCCGCTCGGGTGAGGGCTCGGTCAGCCGTGTGGCGGCGGCGCGCGTCAGCCGCTCGGTCTCGGGGTCGGGCGCCAGGCCCAGCTCCGTGGCGAGCCGCACGAGGCGCAGCGGGCGTAGCGGGTCGGCCGCGTAGGCGCCCGGCCCGAGCACGCGCAGGACGCCGGCGCCGAGGTCGGCGAGCCCGCCCGCCGGGTCGATCGGCTCGCCGCCCGCGAGCGGGAGGGCGACCGCGTTGACGGTGAAGTCGCGCAGACGCAGGTCCGCCTCGATCGTCTCGCCCTGCAGCACTGCCACGTCACACGAGAATGCGCGCGCCCGGTCGTGCACCCGCCACGCTCCGAACCGCTCGGAGAGCGCGAAGGCCGGTCCGCCGACGGCTCGCCCGACAGCGCGGGCGGCGGCCGCCGGGTCGCCGTCGACGACGATGTCGACGTCCGAGAGCGGGCGCCCGAGCGCCGCGTCGCGCACGACCCCGCCCACGATCCAGGCCCGTCCCGGGAGCTCCGCCAGCGCGCCGCGCACGGCGCGGACCGGATCCGCCGCAGCCAGGCGCGCAATCAGCCGCGCGGCCGTCACTCGGCCTCTGCTCGCGGCACCCGCGCGGCGAGGCCGCAGGTGACCTCGTAGTTGATCGTCCCGAGCCGCCGCGCGATCTCCTCGCAGGTGATCCGCTCCGACTGCTGGGCCCCGATCAGGATCGCGGGATCGCCGACGCGGGCGTCCGCCTCGACCCCGAGCGCGACGGTCACGTTGTCCATGCTCACGGTCCCGACCAGCGGACGCCGGCGCCCGCCGATCAGCACGTCGCAGTTGTTCGTCAGCGCGCGGCGCCACCCGTCGCCGTAGCCGATCGGCAGCACCGCGACCCACGTCGGCTCGCTCGCCGTCCAGCGACGACCGTAGCCGGCGCTCTGGCCCGGATGGAACCGCTTCACCGCGGCGACGTAGGACTCCAGCTCCAGAGCCGGCTCGAGATCGCGCCGCGCGGGATCCTCGCCGAGCGGGTCGAGGCCGTAGATCGCCACCCCGCAGCGCACCATGTCGAAGTGGCTCGCGGGGTCGCGCAGGGTGGCGGCGCTGTTGGCGGCGTGCACGACGAGCCCCGGATGCTCCGCGCGCATCCGCGCCGCGAAGTCCGCGAAGCGCTCGAGCTGCGCGGGGAAGTGGTCGTCGCCCGGCTCGTCCGCGGTGGCGAAGTGCGTCATGACCCCCGTGAGCCGCAGGCGCGCGGCATCCTCGACCTTCGCCGCCACGCCGCGCGCCTCCATCGGGTCGTCCGTCCCGAGGCGGCCCATGCCCGTGTCGAGCTTCACGTGCACCTGCGTCGGGCGCGGGCCGTGGTGCCGGGCGAGGGCCCGGACGAAATCGGCGCTCCATGCCACCACCTCGGCACGGGCATCGAGCGCGACCGGAATCTCCTCGCCCGTGAGGGCACCCATCACGAGCAACCGGGCCTCGATCCCGGCACCCCTCAGGGCGCGCGCCTCGGCGGCGGTCGCGACCGCGAGCCATGAGGCGCCGCCGGCCAGGGCAGCTCGGGCGCAGATGACGGCGTCGTGCCCGTAGCCGTCCGCCTTGACGACCGCGCACAGCTCGGCGCCGCCGGTCAGCGACGCCCGCAGGCGCGCGCAGTTGCGTTCGACCGCGCCGGGGCTGATCCGCGCGAGCGCCCGCTGGGGCATCGAGCCCGTCACCACGGAGGCACCCTAGAGGTCCTTTCGAGGGTCCGCCACGCCCGTCCGGCGATGGAACCCCGCGGGGAGGGCGTCGATCACGTCCCCCGCGACGACGTGATCGGCCCCGTGGCGATCGGCGGCGGCCATGCCCGCGCGCGCGTGTGCGAGGGTGCCGAGCGCGGCGGCCTCGAAGGCGTCCATCCCCTTTGCGAGCAGCGCGCCGATCACGCCGGAGAGGACGTCGCCGGTACCGGCGGTCGCGAGCGCAGGGGTTCCACCCGGGCTGATCGCCGGCGGCCGGCCCGGCGCCGCGATGACGGTGTCATCTCCCTTCAGCAGCACGACCGCGCCGCTGCGCTCGGCGGCCTCCCGCACGCAACGGAGGCGTTGGGCCGAGACGCGCTCGGAGTCGAGCTCGAGCAGCCGGGCGAGCTCGCCGGCGTGGGGTGTCAGCACCGTCGGGGCCGATCGCCGGCGCAGCGACTCGAGCGCGCCGGCGTGCGCGTTGAGGGCATCGGCGTCGATCAGCAGCGGCAACGGCAGCGCCCGGGCGGCCTCGCGGGCGAACGCCGCCGCGGCCTGCGAGCGCCCCAGCCCCGGGCCGAGGACCACCGCCCCCGCACGCTCGCTCAGCGCGTCCAGCCGCTCCAGGCCGGCGACGGTGTGGGCCCCGTCCTCCTCGGGCAGGCCGTGGGTCATCGCCTCCAGCAGGCGCGCCTCGACGCCTGCGGCGGCGGAGGCCGGGACGGCGACCTGCACGTATCCCGCGCCGGCCCGCTGGGCGGCGAGCGCGGCGAGCGCCGGCGCCCCGGTCAGCCCGCGGGCGCCGCCGACGACGACGACGCTCCCGGAGCTGAACTTCGTGGCGTCTCTCGAGCGGACCGGGTAGCGGTCGAGGACGCGTTCTGAGATCAGCCCCGCCGCGAGCGGCGGGGGAGCGCCGCGCGGGATACCGATCCCGATGAGCTCCACCGCGCCGGCACATAAGGCGCCGGGCGCCACGTGGAGCCCGACCTTCGGGCCGTGGAAGGTCGCGGTGAGCGTGGCGGCGACGGCCTCCCCACAGACCTCGCCGCTCGAGGCATCGACGCCCGACGGGATGTCGCAGGCGACCACGGGGGCTTCGGCGGCGTTGATCGCCGCGATCGCGCCGGCGACCGGCTCGCGTGGACGGCCGGCGAACCCCGTTCCGAGTAGCGCGTCGAGAATCGCCCCCGAGCCCGCGAGCGCCCCGGTCTCGAAGGGCTCGGGCGAGGGCCCGGGCAGCCGATCGAGGTTGACCGCCGCGTCCCCTTCCAGCTCGCCCGGGGAGTAGGTCCGCAGGACGTCGACCTGGCGGCCCTCGGCGCGCAGCAGCCGCGCCGCGACGAGGCCGTCGCCGCCGTTGTTGCCCTTGCCGGCGAGGACCCGGACCGGCCCCGGCCCCGCCAGCCGGGCGACCGCGCGGGCGAGCCCCAGCCCGGCGCGCTCCATCAACTCGAGCGAGGGAACGCCTCGCTGCTCGATCGCCCACGCGTCGACGGCGCGCATCTCCTGCGCCTCGAACAGCGGATCGAGCCAGGTGGGCAGCGGGGTCATCTCACCGCCGGGCGGCTATTCGACCGTGACGGTCTTGGCGAGGTTGCGCGGCTGGTCGACGTTCAGCTTGCGCGCGCGGGCGATGTGGTAGGCGAGCAACTGGAGCGGGATGACGGCGAGCAGTGGCTGGAGCAGCCAGTCGGTGCGGGGCACGTAGACGACCTCCTCGGCGTGCAGGGCGACCTCCGTGTTCCCCTCGGTCGCCACGGCGAGCACGTGCGCCCCGCGCGCGCGCACCTCCGCAATATTCGAGAGCACCTTGTCGAGCACCGGGGAGTCGGTCGCGACGCAGACGACCGGGGTCCGCTCGTCGAGCAGCGCGATCGGGCCGTGCTTCATCTCCCCGGCTGCGTAGGCGTCTGTGTTGACGTAGGAGATCTCCTTCAGCTTCAGCGCCCCCTCGAGCGCGACGGCGAGGCCCGCGAGGCGGCCGAGGTAGAGGAAGAACGGTGCCTCGCGCCAGTGGTCGGCCATCGCCCGCGCCGGCGCGTCGACGGCGGCGAGCAGCTCCTCGACACGCTGAGGCATCGCCTTCAGCTCCCCCACGAGCCGGTCGAAGACCTCCGGCTCGAGCGAGCCGCGCGCCTTCGCGAGCTGCAGCGCGAAGAGGTACATCGCCGCCACCTGGGCGACGAAGGTCTTCGTCGCGGCGACACCGATCTCGAGCCCGGCACGGGTGAAGAGCACGCCGTCGGCGTCGCGGGTGGCCTGGCTGCCCATCACGTTCGTCACCGCCAACACCTTCGCGCCCCGCTCGCGGGCCAGGCGCATCGCGGCGAGCGTGTCGGCGGTCTCGCCGGACTGGGAGATGCCGATCACGAGGTCGCGCTCGTCGATCACGGGGTTGCGGTAGCGGAACTCCGAGGCGATGTCCATCTCCACCGGCACGCGCGACCAGGCCTCGATCGCATAGCGACCGAGCATGCCCGCGTGGTAGGAGGTCCCGCAGGCGACGATCACCACGCGCCGGAGGCCCGCGAGCTCGGTGTCGTCGAGCCCGATCTCGCCCAGCTCGACGGTGCCGTGCGCGAGCCTGTCGACGACGGTACGGGCGATCGCGTCGGGCTGCTCGTGGATCTCCTTCAGCATGAAGGTCTCGTAGCCGCCCTTCTCGGCGGTCTCGATGTCCCAGGTCACCTCCTCCACGGCCCGCTCCACCGCAGCTCCCGACGCGTCGAGGAAGCGAGTGCCGCGGGGAGTCACGGCCACGATCTCGCCGTCCTCGACCAGCTGCACGCGCCGCGTCGCGGCGAGGAAGGCCGGAAAGGCCGAGGCGATGAAGTTCTCCCCGCTGCCCACGCCGATGACCAGCGGACACTCGTTACGGGCACCGACCAGCAGCTCCGGCTGCTCGCCGCTCATCGCGACGAAGGCGTAGTTGCCGCGCAGCTCATGGTAGGCGAGACGGACGGCCTCCACGAGATCGTCGGCGTAGTGCGAGGCGACCAGGTGCGCGACCACCTCGGCGTCGGTCTCAGACGTGAAGCGCGCGCCCTCGCCGAGCAGGCGCTGCTTCAGGTCGGTCCAGTTCTCGACGATCCCGTTCAGCACCACGTGCACGCGCCCGGCCGTATCGGCGTGCGGGTGGCAGTTCTGCTCGGTCACCCGGCCGTGGGTCGCCCAGCGCGTGTGGCCGATACCGCTGAGGGCGCCGTTCGCCGAGCCGTTCAGCCGCTCCTTCAGCGCCGCGAGGTTGCCCACCGCGCGCACGGACGACACGCCCCCGTCCCCGGCCATCGAGAGGCCCGCGGAGTCATAGCCCCGGTACTCGAGCTTCTGCAACCCCGCGAACAGGATCTCTTGGCATGGGCGCCCGCCCGTGTATCCGACGATTCCGCACATGGGAGGCGAACAGCGTAGCCGCGCGGCGGCCGGACGGCCGGGCCGGAGGCCGGACCACCCGGACCGGCGGGCCTGCGGGCGCGCGCCTCAGGCGCCGACCGAGCGCTCGACGCCCGCGCGCCTCAGGTGCCGAGCCGGCGCTCGACGAGCTCAACGAGCCGGGCGGCGACCGCGTCGCACTCCTCCTCTTCGGGCGCCTCGACCATCACCCGCACGAGCGGCTCGGTCCCGGAGCTGCGAACCAGCACGCGGCCACGGCCCTCGAGCGCGGCGGCCTCGGCCCGGACGGCGCCCCACACGTCGGCGGCTCCCTCGAGCGAGCCCCGGTCGGAGACCCGGACGTTGACCAGCCGCTGGGGGAGCTTGCGCATCGCCCGGCGCTCGGCGAGATCGCCGTCGGCGCCCAGCGCCTCGAGCGTGAGCAGCGCCGCGGCGATGCCGTCACCGGAGGGCACGAAGCCCGTCTCGATGATATGCCCCGACTGCTCGCCGCCGAGGGTCCAGCCGCGCTCGAGCAGCTCGCTGAGGACGTGGCGGTCACCGACCGGCGTCACCGCCACCTCCACCCCCGCCTCCTGCATCGCGCTGTGGAAGCCGTAGTTGGTCATGACGGTCACCGCCACGCCTCCGCCCGTAAGGCGCCCTGCGGCGCGCAGGTGGAGCGCGGCCTGCGCGATCAGCTCGTCGCCGTCGACGACGGCCCCCGCGCGGTCGACGGCCAGCACCCGGTCACCGTCCCCGTCGAACGCGAAGCCAAGGTCGTGCCCGCCCGCGACGACCTGCCCCGCGAACGCGTCCACGTGGGTGGAGCCGCAGCCTGCGTTGATGTTGCGTCCGTCCGGAGCGATCGCAACCGCGTGCACATCGGCACCGAGGCGGCGGAAGATCTCGGGCGCGACCTCCCAGGTCGCGCCGTTCGCGCAGTCGAGCAGCACGCTGCGCCCCCCCAGCTCGAGCGCTTCGAAACGCGACTCCAGCTCGCGCAGGTAGTCACCGCCGGCGCCGTGGAGCTCGCGCACGCGGCCCGGTCCGCGCGCAGGCGGCGGAGCCGCGTCCGCGATCAGCGCCTCGATTCGGGCTTCCTGCTCGTCGGAGATCTTCGTCCCCTGCGGGCCGAAGAACTTGATGCCGTTGTCGCGGTAGGGATTGTGCGATGCCGACACGACGGCCGCGAGGTCGAAGCCGAAGCGGCGCAGCAGCAGGGCGGCGCCGGGTGTCGGCAGGACCCCTCCGAGCAGCGCCTGCCCCCCGGCCGCGGCGACCCCGGCCGCCAGGGCCGCCTCGAGCATCTCGCCCGATTCGCGCGTGTCGCGCACGATCAGCACCTGCGGCGCGTCGGCGACCGTCACGATCGTCGCCGCGCGGCCGAGCGCCAGCGCCAGCTCGGCGGTGAGCAGCTCGCCCGCGACGCCGCGGACGCCGTCGGTCCCGAACAGCCGCACCGGGGCACCGGCCGCGGGGCGCACTGTCGTCTACCGCTTGGAGAACTGCGGGCGCTTGCGAGCCTTCTTGAGCCCCGCCTTCTTGCGCTCCTTCACGCGCGGGTCGCGCGTGAGGAAGCCACGGCTCTTGAGCTCGCCGCGCAGGTTCGGGTCGGCCTCCGTCAGCGCGCGCGAGATGCCGTGCCGCAGCGCCCCGGCCTGCGAGGACACACCGCCGCCGTGGATCTTCGCGACGACGTCCATGCGCTGCTCGTGGCCGACCGTCTGCAACGGCTGGCGGACGATCGTCTGTAGCGTCGGCCGGGGGAAGAAGGCGTTCATCTCGCGCCCGTTGACCGTGTAGACGCCTGTACCCGGCTTCAGGATCACCCGAGCCACGGCGCGCTTGCGCTTACCCGTCGCGACGTAACGGGCGTCGGCGGCAAGCTCGAGCACGGCCGCCGGGACCGGGGTCGGCGCCGCCTCGGCAGGCTCGGCCGCGGTGGTGGGCGTGCCGCCCTCCTCGTCGAGTGCCTGCTCGGCCGCCTCGATCTCGGCGTTCGCGGCGCCGTTCCCGCCGCCACGATCGCCCGGACTGTCCTCGAGCACGAGGTCCGGCTCGAGATGGGCTCCCGGGATGGCGTCGGGCTTGTCCTCAGCGGCCTGCTTGCGCGCACGCTTGGCGCGCGGCTTGGGTGCCTTCTCGGCGTCGGCATCGGTCGCGGCCTGCTCAGCACCGGCGGCCGGCTGCGCGTCGGAAGCCGGCTCGTCGGGCGCGTCGGCAGCAGCGTCGGGGCCGTCGGCAGCAGCGTCGGGGCCGTCGGCGGCAGCGTCGGGGCCGTCGGCGGCAGCGTCGGGCTCGGGCTCGTCGGCTGCAGCGTCGGGCTCGGGCGCGTCGGCGGCAGTCTCGGGCTCCGGCGCGTCGGCGGCAGTCTCGGGCTCGGGCACCTCGGCCGCAGTGGCCGCCTCCGGCTCTCCGGCGGGCTCGTCGTCCGCGGCGCCGGGTGCGGGTGCCTCCGCCTCCGGGGCGGGGGCGTCGGCCTCGGGCGCGTCGGTGGCCGGCTCCTCGGTCGAGGACTGCTCCCCCTTGGGAGGCTCCTCGTCCTTGGTCACGTCCTCGGGCTGCTGCTTGTCGTCTGTCATCTCGTGTCGATCTCCATCTGCTTGGGCTGCTGCGCCGCGTGTGGGTGGTCGGGGCCCGCGTAGACCTTCAGCTTGCGAAGCTGCGCGCGGGCAAGACGGTTGCGGGGAAGCATGCCCTTGACCGCCAGGCGGATGACCTCCTCGGGGCGACGCTCGAGCATCTCGTTCAGCGTCCGGCTGCGAAGGCCGCCGGGGTAGCCGGAGTGACGGTAGTAGCGCTTCTCCGCGCGCTTGTTCCCCGTGACCGAGATCTTCTCGGCGTTGACGACGATCACGAAGTCGCCGACGTCGCAGTGCGGGGTGTACTCGGGCTTGCGCTTGCCGCGCAGGTTGTCGGCGAGCTGGGTCGCGAGGCGGCCGAGCGTCTTGCCGGTCGCGTCGACGACGAGCCATTCGCGCTCGCGGGTTGCTGGTGTGGCGACATACGTCTTCATACCGAGGAGGCCGCGCGGGACGCGGCCGACCGCACAGTCTGCCACACGGGCAGGTGATCCGGGTTCCGCGGCAAACAGTTGCCCCAGACCGTTATGACCGACCATGCGCGACGGGGGCGCCCGTGTCGCCGAGCGATCCGGCTCGCGGCGGCAACCGTCCTGCTCGCGGCCGCCTGCGGCGTGCCCGGCGCGGATGCCCGCGTGCGGCCCGGCGCGACCACCGGCGGCGCGGTCTACGTCGAGCGGCCCGAGATCTCGAGAGTCGCGTGCCTGCGGCGGTGCGCGCCGCGCCGCAGGGCCAGGCGGGGAAGCGTGCTACGGATCCGGGGCACCGGCCTCTCCGGCGTGCGCCGGCTGACCTTCCACGGGCGGCGCGGGACCGGCGACGACGTGCGCACGCGCGTGCGCGTGCTCGGCCCGACCCAGGTGCGGGCGCGGGTACCGGCCGGAGCGATCAGCGGGCCGGTCTCGGTCGAGGACGCGGCCGGCATCCGCTCCCGCCCAACCCGGACGCTCCGGCTCCTGCCCGCGCCGCCGGCCGCCGACCCCGCGCCGGCGGGGCTCGGCCACCGGTTCCCGATCCGGGGCGAGCACGACTACGGCGGCACCGAGGCAGGCTTCGGGGCTGCGCGCGCCGGCCACCGGCACCGCGGCCAGGATGTCTTCGCCGCTTGCGAAACCGCCCTCGTCGCCGCGCGCGGCGGTCGCGTCAAGGCGAGCGCCTACCAGTCCGCGGCGGGCAACTACGTCGTCATCGACGGAGCTCGTACCGGGGTCGACTACGTCTACATGCACCTCGCCGAGCCGTCGCCGCTCGATGTGGGCGACCGCGTGCGCACCGGCGGGCGGATCGGCGCAGTCGGCGAAACGGGCCGCGCGAGCGGCTGCCACCTGCACTTCGAGCTGTGGAGCGCGCCCGGCTGGTACGAGGGCGGCAGCCCCTTCGACCCGCTCGCCTCTCTGCGAGCCTGGGAGCTCGGCGGCTGAGCCACCGATCCCCGGTTCCCGCCGAACGTCCCAGGATGCCGCCCCAGCGGGGCAGGCTTGGACGCTCGGTGGCTTCGCGACCGCCCGGGCGGCGATAGCCGTTCGATGACCGAGCTATCCGCGGACGCGGGGAGCGACGCCTGCTCCGCGGGCGAGCGACCGAGGACAACGGAGAGCGAAGGTCACCGAACGGCTACTCCCACTCGATCGTGCCGGGGGGCTTGGACGTGATGTCCAGCACGACGCGGTTCACCTGGCGGATCTCGTTGATCATGCGGGAGGCGATCCGCTCGAGCAACTCGTGGGGCAGCCGCGCCCAGTCGGCGGTCATCGCGTCGTCGCTGGTGACCGCGCGGAT
>JBPCKX010000115.1:0-14457 GCA_051003875.1 Thermoleophilaceae bacterium | reverse complement strand
GGTCGACCGGAAAGCGGCGGACGACCTCGAGCAGGCCGCCGTGGTGATCTCGGGAGGGGTGGGTCATGACGAGCGCGGCGAGGCGCCTGACCCCGCTCGCGCGGAGCAGCCGCGCGGCCCTCCCCTCCGGTGGACCGCCGTCGAAGAGCACCGCCGTGCCGTCCGGATGCTGGATCAACGTGGCGTCGCCCTGCCCCACGTCGAGGAAGGAGACGGTCAGGCCCCCCGGTGGCGCGGGTGCGGACAGGCCCCGGGCGAGGACCAGCCCCACCACGGCCGCGACGGCACAGACGCCGGCGACGCGCCGTTCGCGGGGGAGGCGCCGCCAGCACGCGCCCGCGACCGTGACGCGCGGCTCGACCCGACGGGCGAGCCTGGCCGCGGCGAGCGCGCCGAGCGCGATTCCCGCGTAGCCGGCGGCGAGCAGCGCGGGCGAGGAGAGCGGGATCCACAGCTGCGCGCCCGGGAGCTCCGCGAAGGCGCCCGCGAGCGAGGCGAGCGCGCCGGTGAGGTGACCGAGCGGGACGGCGAGCGCTCGATTGAGCAGCTCGGCGACGGTCGCGAGCGGCGCTGCGACCAGTGCCGGGGCGGCGCCGGCGAGCGCGGGCCGCGTGAGCTGGCCGAGGCCGGCGCGCAGCATCCCGAGCCACATGATCGGGGCCACCAGCGGCAGCGCGAGCACGTTCGCCGGAAGCCCGGCGACGGGCACCGAGCCGAAGTGGTGGGCGAGCAGCGGTGCGGTCGCGAGCGTCGCGGCGACCGTGATCGCGACACCCTCGGCGAGGACCCGCGGCAGCGCGCGCAGCGGGCCGCGCCGCAGCGGCGGGGCGAGCGTGAGAATCCCGGCGACGGCGACGAACGAGAGCTGCCAGCCGGGATCGCCCACGGCACGGGGGTTGAGGAGCAACGTCACGACCGCGGCGAGCAGCAGCGCGTAGCCGCGCGAGGCGGGACGCGCGAGCCCGAGCGCCGCGAGCGACGCCGCGCCCATCACGCCCGCGCGCTGGAGCGAGGGCCCCGCGCCGGCGAGCGGGACGTAGACGACGACCAGCGCGATCGCGGTGAGGATCCGGGCGCCGCGCGGCAGGCCCGTGGCGGCGAGCAGCACCAGCGCGAGCGCCGCGAGCAGCATCACGTTCTGGCCCGACACGGCGAGCACGTGCGCGAGGCCCGAGGCGCGAAAGTCATCCCGCACGGCCGGATCGATCCGCTCGTCCTGGCCGAGCACCATCCCCCGCGCGAGTGCCGCTCGGGGCGCGTCGAGCCCCGCCGCAAGCGCGCGCTCGGCCCGCCGGCGGGCGGTGTCGATCGCCCCCGCGAGCCCGCCCCGGCGCGCGCCGGTGGAGTGCGCGCGCGTCACCGCGAGCTCGCCCGCGACGCCCTTCCTGCGCAGGTGGGCGGCGAAGTCGAAGCCGCCCGCATCCGGTGGCCGTGGGCGGCGAAAGGCGCCCGCGAGGTCTACCGCCGTCCCCGGGCCCGCTTGCGCGGGGAGCTCCGCGCCGGCCCCGAAGCGCCCGACGAGCCGCACGCCCGCCGAGCGCCCGGTGCGCATGCGGAGCTCGGCCGAGCTCCCGAAGCGGCCGGGCCGGGGCGGCGTGAGCAGGTGTGCCCTGCCGGCGACGCGGTCGCCCGGCGTGAGCAGCTCGCCGGGAGCGTCGATCGCCTCGAGCCGCGCCTGCCCGGCGCCCCATCCCCCCAGCAGCACAATGACCGTGAGCAGCGCGAGCCGTGGCCCTCCGGCCGCGGTCAGCGCCGCGACCCCTGCGGCCGCCAGCGCGAGCGAGGTCGTGAGCTCGCGGGTCGAGAGCAGGAGACCGACCGTCGCGGCTGCGAGCAGCACGTGGCGCGGATGGCGGATGAGTGCCGGACCGAGCGCGGCGCTGCGCTCGCGGAGGCTCTGCCGCGAGCGCTCCGCGGCTCGGTGGAGGCCCGCCGCCCGCGGCGCGCGGCTCACGGCCGCAGCGCCTCGGTGAGCGCGGCGTGGCGCTTCTCTCCGATCCCGTCGACCTCGAGCAGCTCTTCGAGCGAGCGGAAGCCGCCATTCGACTCGCGGTACTCGACGATCCGCTCAGCGAGCGTCGGACCGATGCCGTCGAGCTCCTCGAGCTGCTCGACGGTCGCGGTCGCGAGGCTCGGGGACGGGCCCGCCGCCGCGACGCCCTGGTCGGCCGCGAGCCCCGCCTGCGCGCCCGCGCCCGCGCGCGGGACGATCACCTGCTGGCCGTCCTCGAGTAGCTGGGCGAGGTTGACCGCCGTCAAGTCAGCCCGGCCGAGTGTCCCGCCCGCGCGTGCCACCGCCGCCGCGACGCGCGCGCCGTCGCGGACGCGCACGAGGCCCGGGCGACGTACGGCGCCCGCGACGTGAACGTAGATCCCCCCACGCCCACCCGAAGCCGCCGGGCCGCCTCCGCCCTTCGCCCGCGAAGCCACCGCGTCCTCAATCCTGATCGCCGGCGTGGGCGGCCCGTCGCGCCGCTCGGCCAGCATCTGCGCCCCGACGAAGACCGCGAGCGCCGCGGCCACCGCCCACGCCACGAGCTGCCATCTCGCTCTCTCCCCCATCCGCGCAACGTAGGCGCGCGCACGTGAAGGGAGGGTTGCCTTCGTTACAACTCGCGCGACGTCAGCCGACGATCCGGGCGCGAGCTCGACCGGCACCGCGTCGCCCAGACGGCCCGGAGGGGCGAACCTTCGACGTCCCGGGGCTACAGCAGAGGTGGAGCAACAGCGAGAGGAGGTCTACGATGGCGACCGTGCCCGTCGCTCAGAGCATGACCGCCGAGGAGTTCCTGGCGCGGCCCTTCGAAGAGGGGCTGCGCGGCCAGGAGCTGGTCCAGGGCGAGATCGTCGTGAGTGAGGCGACACCGATGCACAACGCCGTACAGATCAGGCTCGTCCTCGCTCTCGGCAACTGGATCGCGGCGGGACAGGGTCGCGGGCAGGTCTTCATCCCGCTCGACGTGAAGCTCGACGACACGAACGTCTTCGCGCCCGACATCTCGTGGTACTCGACATCCAACCCCGTCGATCTCGGCTCCCGACCGCCGTCTCCCATGCCCGACCTGGCGATCGAGGTGCGCTCCCCCTCCACGTGGCGCTACGACATCGGCGCCAAGAAGGCCGGCTACGAACGCCACCGGCTGCCGGAGCTGTGGCTCGTCGACACCCGCGCCGAGCAGGTGCTCGTCTTCCGGCGCTCGCGCCTTGGTGCCGCGACCTTCGATGTCGCGCTCGAGCTCGATCGCGGCACCGTGCTCGGCTCGCCCCTGCTGCCCGGGCTCGAGCTCGGGCTGGACGAGCTGCTGGACAGCGAGTAAAGCGCGGCGCGTGCTCCGGTCAGCCCGGCCAGCGGTGCGCTGCCGACCCGGGGCGCGGCTTGCCCGGCCCTACGACCCCACGACGAAGTTGACGAGCTTGCCGGGCACGACGATCGTCTTGACGATCGTGCGCCCGTCGAGCCGCTCCGCGAGCCGCGCCGACCCGCGCGCGAGGCGCTCCTGCTCATCCTCGCCGGCCTCGGCGGGCATCTCGAGCCGATCGATCAGCTTCCCGTTGAGCTGCACGATCAGCGGCAGCACCGCGCGCGCGAGCAGCGCGGGGTCGGCCTCCGGCCACGGCTCCTCCCACACGCGCCGGCCGGTCAGCAGCTCGTAGACCTCGCTGCCCAGGTGGGGCGCGAACGGGAACACCAGCGACGCCGCGGTGGCGAGCGCGCAGCGCACCTCCGCGGCGCCCTCCGCGCTGCGGGCGAGCTGCTCGCGCTCGCGGTAGACCTCGTTGACGAGCTCCATCACGGCGGAGATCGAGGTGTGGGTCGCGAACCGCTCCCCGAGGTCGCGGGTGACCTTGTCGATCGCCCAGTGGGCCTTGCGCAGGAGCGCGCTCGGCTCGCCCGCGGCGGGCGGCTCCTCCCCGGCGGCGGGCAGGTCGTCCCCGGCGGCGGGCGGGTCCGCCCCGGCGGCGGGCCGGTCCTCCCCGGCGCCCGCGGCGCTCGCCTCGACCGCCGCGCGGTAGAGCCGTGAGAGGAAGTGCCGGATGCCGGTGATGCCCTCGTCGGACCAATCGCCGCCCTCGGCGGGGTGGCCGACGAAGAGGATGTAGCAGCGCGCGGTGTCCGCCCCGTAGCGGTCCACGAACTCGCGCGGGGAGACGACGTTGCCCTTCGACTTCGACATCTTCGCGCCCTCGCGCGTGACCATCCCCTGGGTGAACAGGCGCGCGAACGGCTCGTCGGCGTCGAGCAGGTCGAGGTCTGAGAGCGCCTTGCAGAAGAAGCGCGCGTACATCAGGTGCAGGATCGCGTGCTCGACGCCGCCGATGTACTGGTCGACGGCCATCCAGCCGTCGACGGCGCGGCGGTCGAACGGCGCCGAGTCGTTGCGCGGGTCGCAGTAGCGCAGGAAGTACCAGGACGAGTCGACGAAGGTGTCCATCGTGTCCGTCTCGCGGCTCGCGGGGACGCCGCAGCGCGGGCAGTCGACACTGACCCAGTCCTCCGCGGCGGCCAGCGGCGACCGCCCCTTCGGCGCGTAGTCCTCGATCTCCGGCAGCTCGACCGGAAGCTCGGCCTCCGGCACGGGGACGAGGCCGCACGCCTCGCAGTGGACGATCGGGATCGGGCAGCCCCAGTAGCGCTGGCGCGAGAGCAGCCAGTCGCGCAGGCGGTAGTTCACCGCCGCCTCGCCCTTGCCCTCGGCGGCGAGCCACGCCACCATCTCCACGAAGGCGGCGCGGTTGTGCATCCCGTCGAAGCGGCCGCTGCCGACCATCGTCCCGTCGCCCGCGTACGGCAGCTCGTCGCCGCCCTCGATCACCCGCCGGATCTCGAGGCCGTGCCTGCGGGCGAACTCGAAGTCGCGCTCGTCGTGGGCGGGCACGGCCATGATCGCGCCCGTGCCGTACTCCATCAACACGTAGTCGGCGACGAAGACCGGGATCTCCTCGCCGTTGACGGGGTTCGTCACGGTCGCGCCGAGCGGGACGCCCGTCTTCTCCCTGTCCGCGGCGCCGCGCTCCTCGCTCGAGGCGCTCAGCGCGCGCGCGACGTACTCGCGCACCTCCTCGGAGGCGCCGAGCCGCAGCACGTCCGGATGCTCGGGGGCGAGCACGAAGAACGTGGCTCCGAAGAGGGTGTCGGGACGCGTCGTGAATACTGGGTACTCGACCCCGAGCGCCTCGCAGCGGAAGCGCACCTCGGCGCCTGCCGAGCGCCCGATCCAGTTGCGCTGCATCGTGACCACGTTGGCCGGCCAGTCGACCTCGTCGAGGTCGTCGAGCAGGCGGTGGGCGTAGTCGGTGATGCGGAAGAACCACTGCTCGAGCCGCCGCGGCTCGACGAGCGTCCCGCAGCGCTCGCAGCGGCCGTCGATCACCTGCTCGTTGGCGAGCACGGTGGCGTCCTTCGGACACCAGTTCACGGCCGCCTCGGCGCGGTAGGTCAACCCCTTCTCGAACAGCCGCAGGAAGAGCCACTGGGTCCAGCGGTAGTAGGAGGGCTCGTGCGTGCCGAACTCGCGCGACCAGTCGATCGATATCCCCCAGTCGCGGAACTGGCGCCCGAACTCGGCGATCGACGCCTCGGTCGACTCGCGCGGGTGGCGCCCGGTCTTGATCGCGTGGTTCTCAGCGTTGAGCCCGAAGGCGTCGTACCCGATCGGGTGCAGCACCCGGTGGCCGTTGCGGCGACGGAAGTGGGCGATCGCGTCGCCCACCGAGTAGACCTTGAGATGGCCGATGTGAGGCTCCCCGGACGGGTAGGGGAGCATCTCGAGCACGTAGGCCTTCGGCCGGCCGTCGGGCTCGTTGCCGACCTCCCAGGTGCGCTCCGCCGCCCATACCCGCTGCCACTTGGGCTCGATCGTCTTGGGGTCGTAGCGGTCCATCGGAGCGGTGAGATTACCCGTGCCGGTCGTTCTGGCGGGGCCTTTTGGCAGAATCGGGCGCGATGAGCGCAGCGTCGAGCCCACGTGCGTCGGAGTTGGCGGCCCAGCAGGTCGAGCAGATCGTCTCGGCGGCGCAGGCCGCCGCGGAGAAGATCCGCAGCGAGGCTCGCACCGAGCAGCAGGACGTTCGCCGCGCCGCCGAGGCCGAGCGGCAGGCGGCGCTCGAGCAGGCGCGCAAGGACGGCGAGGCGGCGCTCGAGCGGGCGCACAGGGAAGGGGAGACCGGGCTCGAGCGCGCGCGCGCGCAGGCGATCGCGCTCGAGCAGGATGCGCGCCGGGGCGCGGAGGCTGTGCTCGCCGAGGCCAGGGCCGAGTCGGCGCAGCTACGGGAGCAGACCCAGCGAGCCGTCGACGGCCGCGTCGCCGCCGCGGAGCGGGCGGCCGCCGAGGTGCTTGGCGAGGCGCGCGCGCTGTCCGGCGGAATGCGCCAGCTCGGCAAGGCGCTCGAGGAGCAGGCCGACCGGATCCTGCGCGACGTCACCGCCGCTCATAAGCAGATGCAGGCCGACCTGCGCATCGGCGGCGCGTCCGGAGGCGACGCTCCCGAACTCTCCCGCGAGGATGGGCGCGAGACCCCGCAGCCGCCGCGCCCGGCCCGCAAGCAGCCCTCCGCGCCGGCGCGGGGCGTCCGGAAGGCGGGCGCCGCGCCGACCCCACCGAAGCGCCGCAACCCGATCGAGGACCTCGAGGTTCCGTCCTGGGTCGGGAGCAGGGAGTGAGGCCACTCGCCGCGACCGGGGGGTTCGGTCCGCCCCGCCTGCGAACATATGTTCGTGGCCGCCGAGCTCACCACCGACCAGAAGGGCAACGTAGCCGAGCAGGCGGTGACGCTCGCCGCGACGAAGCTGGGCCTGGGCGTCTACTCCCCGGTCGGCGAGGGAGGCAGGTACGATCTGATCATCGATATCGGTCGCCGGCTGTGGCGGGTGCAGTGCAAGTGGTGCGTCGTCTCGCGCGGCGCTGTGGTCATCTGGTGCCGATCGACTCGCAGAGCGCGCGACGGCCTGCGCACCACGCGCTACACGGCGGAGGAGATCGACGCGTATGCGGCCTACTGCCCGCAGCTCGACTCGTGCTACTTCGTCCCGGTGCATGCGTGCGAGGGCCAGCTTTCGGTCCAGCTTCGCGTCGAGCCCGCGCGTAACGCGCAGCGAGGCGCCGTCCGGCGCGCGTGTGATTTCGAGTTCACGACGATAGACTGGAGCGCTCACGGGGCTGTAGCTCAGCTGGGAGAGCGTTCGGCTGGCAGCCGAAAGGTCGGGGGTTCGAGCCCCCCCAGCTCCACTTCGCCGGCCACGGTCGGCGGGCCCGTTCAGGTGGTCGGCTCGCAGCAGTTTCGCAACCGCTTCGGGTGGTACCTGGAGCGATCGGCGGCGGGGGAGCTGATCGAAGTCACGCGCCACGGCCGGCCCTATGCGCAGCTCGGCCCTCCATGCCCTCGACCGCCGGTACAGCCCGCTTGCCCTGATCTCGACCGCTCGCCGTGAACGTCACCCCACCGAGCGCGCCGGCGCCTCTCCCCAAAGCTGCTCGAGGCGGTAGAAGTCGCGCGCATCGGGCGTGAAGATGTGCAGCACGCAGTCGAGGTAGTCGAGCAGTATCCAGCGCGACTCGCCGGCGCCCTCGGCCCGCCGTGGCAACATGCCTCGCTCGTCCTTGAGCGCCTGGTAGACGGCGTCGTGGATCGCCTTCGCCTGGCGCTCGCTGTTACCCGAGCAGATCACGAGGAAATCGGTGTAGGCGACGATCCCGCGCAGGTCGAGCACCCGGATGTCGATCGCCTTACGATCGGTGGCGATCGCGGCGATCGTGTCGGCCAGCGCGACCGAGTCGATCGGATCGCCACCCCCGGCGGCGGTCGGCTGCCGCTCGCTCACTGCGCGCCCGCCGCGACCGGCATGCCGTAGAGACGCTCGGCCTGCACGTAGTCGGCGACCCTGTCGGGAACCAGATAGCGGATCGGGCGGCCGGACCCGGCGCGCTCCCTGACCAGCGACGACGAGATGTCGATCCGGGGCATGTCGAAGAAGGTGATCGACTCGCCGCCGTCGAGTCGCGCGACCCGTCGCCGCACGGCCTCCTGCTCGATCCCCGCGCGCGCGGCGACCGCAACCTGCGCGAGCGACAGCACCTCCTCGGGCTCGCGCCACGAGGGCAGCTCGGAAGCCTGGTCGGCGCCGAGGATCAGCGTCAGCCCGCTGCCGGGCGAACGCTCACGCAGCAGCCGCAGCGTGTCGACGGTGTAGGACCTGCCCGGGCGCTCGAGCTCCGCGCGCAGGACGCCCAGACCAGCGTCGCCGGCGACGGCCAGCTCGCACATCTGCGCGCGCGCGGCGGCGCCCGGGTCGCGGTCCATCTCACGGTGCGGCGCCCGCCCGACCGGCATCAGCAGGACGACCTCGAGATCGAGCCGGCTGCGCGCCTCCTGGGCGCAGATCAGGTGCCCGAGATGCGGGGGGTTGAAGGCGCCGCCGAGGAGCCCCGTCCGCAGCGTGCTACTCCCGCACCTGGCCGTCGCCCACGATCACGAACTTGTAGCTGGTCAGCTCGCGGACGCCGATCGGTCCGCGCGCGTGCAGCTTCTGGGTCGAGTTGCCGATCTCGGCCCCCATTCCGAAGACCCCGCCGTCGGTGAAGCGGGTGCTGGCGTTGACGTAGACGCAGGCGGCGTCGACCCCTCCCGTGAACGCGCGCGCGGACTGATCGGAGTCGGTGATGATCGCCTCCGAGTGACCCGACCCGTAGCGGTTCACATGGTCGACCGCCTCATCGACCGAGTCGACGACCTTCACCGCAAGGGTGAGCGCGTGGAACTCGGTCGCCCAGTCGGACTCCTCCGCCTGGGCGAGGGAGTCGCCGAGGGCCCCCGCGAGCGTGCGGGTCCGGCCGTCCACCCGCAGCTCGACGCCTGCGTCGCGCAGCTCGCTCAGCAGCCGCAGCACGAGCTCCGGGTCAACGCCCGCGTGGATCAGCAGCGTCTCGGCCGCGTTGCAGACGCTCGGGCGCTGGACCTTGGCGTTCAGGACGATCGCGGTCGCGTCGTCCCGGTCGGCGCCGGAGTCGACGAAGACGTGGCAGTTGCCGGCCGCCGCGTACATCACCGGCACGGTGGCATGCTCCTTGAGCGCCGCCTTGAGGCCCTCCCCGCCGCGCGGGATGATGAGGTCGACCACGCCGTCCTGGGTTGCCAGCCGGCGCAGCTCGTCGCGTTCGCCGCCGCCGACGAAAGCGATCGCCTCGGGGGGGACGCCGACGGAGGCCACGGCGCCGGAGGCCACCTGTGCGAGCACCGCGTTCGAGTGGGCGGCCGTCGAGGAGCCCCGCAGGACGATCGCATTGCCCGCCTTCAGGCACAGCGCCGAGCAGTCGATGGTGACGTTCGGCCGCGCCTCGTAGACGACCGCGACGACCCCGAGCGGAACCCGCACGCGAGTGATCTCGAGACCGTTCTCGAGCGTGCGCCGCTCGATCGTCTCCCCGACCGGATCCGGGAGCGCGGCGATCGCGCGCACGTCGGCGGCAACACCGGCGAGACGGCTCTCGTCGAGCCTCAGCCGGTCGAGCAGGGAGGCGGTGAGGCCGTTCGCCGCGCCGGCCTCCATGTCGCGCGCGTTCGCCTCGAGGATCTCGGCGGCGCGGTCCTCGAGCGCCTCCGCGATCGCCGTGATCGCGCCGGTGCGGGTCGCGCCGTCGAGCGTCGCAAGCACGCGCGAGGCATCGCGCGCGGCGAGGCATACCTGGTCGATGGTGGGCGCAGTCGTTGCCACCCCGCAAGCCTAGCGCGCGTACACGGCGCCTCAGCTCGACTGATGCCGTCGGCGGGAGCCTCGAGCCCCTCACTCGCTCCCCGCTCCCCTCGTCCGCCGGCCCGCCGCGCTCGCGGCAGCTCAGCCCCCTCTAGTCGAGCACGAAGTAGTCGCGGTGGACGGCCTCCGCGGGGGCGCGCGGAAAGCGGGCGCGGATGGCCTCCGAGTTCATCCCAAGAACCTCCCGCAGCTCGCCGGCGGAGTAGGTCACGATCCCCTTGCCGATCGGCCGCGGCCCCCCGGCGGCGGCGTGCACCTCGACAGCATCGCCCGCGCCGAACTCTCCCGTTACCGCGACGATCCCGACGGGCAAGAGGCTGGTGCCGCGCTCGCGCAGCGCCCGCTCGGCGCCCTCGTCGACGGTCAGCCCGCCGCGATTCGGCTTCGCGTAGCGCAGCCAGAGCTTGAAGCTCGACATCCGCCCCGGCTGAGGGTGAAAGACGGTGCCGGCCCGCTCACCGCCAAGCGCCGCGCGCACGGCCGCGGGATCGGTGCCGTCCGCGATCGTGGCCGGGATGCTCGCCGCGGCGGCCATCTCGGCGGCGACGACCTTCGAGCGCATCCCGCCGGACCCGACCGGCGAGGCGGACAGCCCGATGTCGAGGCCCTCGAGCTGCTCGATCGAGCGGACATCCGTGACGAGCTCGGCGGAGGGCTCGCGCGCGGGGTCGGCGGTGTAGAGGCCCGCGAGGTCGGTCAGCAGGACGAGCCGCGAGGCACCGAGCAGAATCGCCACCTGGGCCGCGAGGAAGTCGTTGTCGCCGAAGGAGATCTCGTCGGTCGTGGTCGTGTCGTTCTCGTTGATCACCGGCACCACGTTCCACTCGAGCAGCTTCTCCAGCGTGTGGCGGACGTTGACGTAGTGGATCCGCGCCGACATATCGAAGAACGTCAGCAGCACCTGCGCGCTCGGCACACCGCGCTCGGAGAGCAGATCGTCGTAGCCGCGGTAGACGCGCCCCTGCCCGACCGCGGACGCGGCTTGCAGGCCGGCCATCGACGCGGGGCGCGCGGGCAGCCCGACGATCTCGGTCCCGCGCGCGATCGCGCCCGAGGTCACGAGCACAATGCGGTCCCCCTGCGCGCGGCGCGCGGCGACCTCGTCGCACAACGGGGCGAGCACGTCCAGTCGCAGCTCGCCGCCCGCGGCGGCGACGATGCTCGAGCCGAGCTTTACGATCACGGCGCCCACGGGCAGGTGCACCAACGGTGGGAGCGGCCCGCGCGCTGCCGGGGGAGGGCCTACCGGCTCTCGCCCGTCAGGCGGTACTCGCCGCCTTCCTTCTTCAGCTCGAAGACCTGTGGCAGCTTGCGGCCTCGCCGTTCGAGCTCTGCCGTGACGGTCGCCTTGTCGCCATCCAGCTCGACCTTCATGATCCGCGTGACCTTGAGCTCGTTGCCCTTCTGGGAGTCGACCAGCTTCTCGCAACCGCCGTCCGCGTTGTCCCCCGAGGAGCCCGCGAACTTCTCACGGAAGTCCTCGGTGAGCAGCCCGCAGAACTTCTCTCCGTCCGCGGCGCTGCTCGCCTTGGCGATCTCCTTGACGGCGTTCTCGGCGTCCTCCTCGTCGTTGCCCCCGCCGCATGCACCGAGCGCGAGGACCACGGTCGCGACGGCTGCGCAAAAAGGGGTTCTCGACAGGCGCACGAATGCGGGTTCTACACGATTCAGACGAGCGGCGCGGCAGGGTCGAGCTCGAACACCGTGCCCGCGATCTCGACATCGTCACCGGGCATGAAGCCCGCGTCCGCGAGCGCGCGGATGACCCCGAGGCCGCGCAGACGACCCTCGACATACCGCAGCGCCTCGTCGTTGGAGATGTCGTGCCGGGCGAGCAGGCGCTCGATTCCCTCCCCTTCGACCCGGAAGGCGTTTGCGCCCGTGCGGCTCACCCGGAACGCCTCGCCGGCGCCGGGGCGGTAGACACGACGGGTGGCCCCGTGCTCGTCCTCGCCGGAGTCGACGTGCTCGAGCGCGGGGACGTTGCGCACGATCGCCGAGCGCAGCGCGTCGAGCCCGGCGCCGGTGGCCGAGGAGGTGACGACGACGTCGAGGGTGGCACCCGCGAGCCTCGCGGCCCACGCCCGCGCCGTGGCCCCGGCGTCCGCCTCGGTGACGAGATCCGCCTTCGAGAGGCACAGGACACGCGGCAGCTCGGAGAGGCCGGCCCCGTGCGCGCGCAGCTCCGCCTCAACCGTCGCGTGGTTCGAGACAGGATCGGAGCCGTCGAGCGGGGCGAGGTCGAGCACGTGGACGAGCAGCCGGCAGCGCTCCACGTGGGCGAGGAACTCGTGGCCCAGCCCGGCGCCGTCCCCGGCGCCCTCGATCAGGCCCGGGATATCGGCCAGGACGAGCTGGCGCTCGTGGGTCTCGATCGTCCCCAGCACGGGGTCCAGCGTCGTGAAGGGATAGCCGGCGACCTTCGGGCTCGCCGCCGTCAGGCGCGCAAGCAGCGAGCTCTTGCCGGCGTTCGGCAGCCCGACGAGGCCGGCGTCCGCGAACAGCCTGAGCGTGAGGTCGAGCTGCGCCTCCTCGCCCGCCAGCCCGCGCTCGGCGAAGCGCGGCGTCTGGCGGGTCGGGCCCGCAAAAGCCTTGTTCCCACGGCCGCCGGCTCCTCCCCGCGCGACGATGACCCGCTGGCCCGCGCGCAGGAGATCCCAGCGGATCTCGCGCTCGGCGTCCTCGACGGCAGTCCCCGGTGGGACGCGGACCTCGAGCGCCGGCGCGGACGCGCCGTGACGGCGGCCGCCCTCTCCGTGGCCGCCGCCTCCTGCTCTGAGGCGCGCTCCGCGCTGAAACTCTCCGAGGTCGCGCCGCGACGGGTCGCAGATGAGCGCGACGTCGCCCCCGTCCCCGCCGTCGCCGCCGTCCGGTCCGCCCTTGGGCACATGCGCCTCCCGGCGGAAGGACACCGCTCCGGCGCCACCCGCACCGGCCGACACGAAGATCGTGGCTCGATCCCTGAACATGCCGCGATGCTATTCGCGGCGGGCGCCCGGCTAGCCGGCGGCGTCGGCGGACGGTCGCTCGGCGCCGTCCTGGGCGAGGACGGAGATCACGCGTCCGCGTCTGCCGGTCCTGAACTGCACCTTTCCGGCGCGCTTGGCGAAGATCGTGTCGTCCTTGCCGATGCCGACACCGTCGCCGGGCTTGAAGAGAGTCCCGCGCTGGCGCACGATGATCTCGCCCCCGGACACGGCCTCGCCGGCGAATACCTTCACGCCGAGGCGCTGGGCGTTGGAGTCGCGGCCGTTGCGGCTGGAGCCCAGTCCCTTCTTATGAGCCATCGGATTCCTCCTCACGCGGCTTGGTCGCGGCGGCGGGCTTCTTCGCAGCCGCGGGCTTCTTGGCGGCGGCGGGCTTCTTCGCGACGGCGGGCTTCTTCGCGGTGGCGGACTCGGTCGCGGCGGCGGGCTTCTTCGCGGCGGCAGGCTTGGTGGCGGAGGGCTTCTCCGCGGGCTTGGCGGCCGCCTTCTCGGCGGGCTTGGCGGCCGGCTTCGTCCCCTCCGCAGGCTTGCGGCCTGCGAGCTCGATCTCGCCGATCTCGAGCCGGGTCAGGTCGGAACGGTGGCCCTGGCGGCGCTTGTAGCCGCGCTTGGGCTTGAACTTCAGGACGTGGATCTTCTCCCCGCGCTCGTGGCCCGTGACCTTCGCCGGGACCTTGACCTTCGTCAGCTCGTCGCCCTTGAAGACGGGCGCCTCCTTGCCACCGGGCGCGAGCAGGAGCGGCTCGAGCGCGACGGTGGCGCCCTCGTCATCGGGCATGCGGTCGACGAGCAGGGAGTCACCCTTCTCGACGCGGTATTGCTTGCCGCCTACTTTGACGATCGCATACATGACAGAGGAACGGCGCCCGCGCAACCTACTCGGACGCCGACCGCGCAGTGTACCCGATCACTCCCCGGAGCCGCCGGTGGACTCCGCCTCGGCCTCGGCGGGCCCGCGCCGCCTGCCGCGGCCACCCCGCCGTCCTCGGCTCCGCGGCCGCTTGTCCTCGCCGTCGGGGCCCTCCCCCCCGCCCGTGCGCCCGTTCTCGCGCGCGGGGGCATCGACGACGTCCGCGCCCTCGACGAGCGTGGCGGACGCCGCGGACCGGGCGACCTTCTCGATCCGCACGAGCGTGCGCTTGCCGATCATCCGTCCAGCCCCGGCGACGGAGATGACGTAGCCGCCCAGCTTCGCGACGGCGTCGTCCTCGTTGTACATGTGGGGCTCCTCGATCGTGACGAGGACCTCCTCACCCTCGAGGAAGGGCAACGCGCGCTCCTCGACCTCCGCGCGCGAACCCTCCAGGCCGACGCCGAAGTGGTCGATCGGAAGCGCCTCCGAGCCCTCGAAGTGGAAGTGCTTGCCGGTCTCCGCCTCGATCTCGAGCAGCGGGCGCCCCGGGCCCCCGGCCAGCAGGGCAGCCACGCGCGGGTGGATCTGGATCAGGAACGCCTCCGTGGCGGGCCGCTCGGCCGCGAGCTCGCGCAACCTGCGCTCGGCGTCGATCGAGACGGTCTCCTCGGAGAGGACCACCCCCTCCCCCGCGCAGGTGGGGCACTGCTTGGTGAGGATCTCGCGGACCCCCTCGGTGACGTTCTGGCGCGTCATCTCGACCAGGCCGAGCGGCGAGATCTCGACGACGTAGGTCTTCGTGCGGTCCTCGTCGAGCGCCTTGCGCAGCGTCTTCAGCACCGCGTCGCGGTTGCGCGCACGGCTCATGT
>JBPCKX010000114.1:0-8163 GCA_051003875.1 Thermoleophilaceae bacterium | reverse complement strand
GAGCAGATGTAGGCGTAGGAGCGCACGAACACCCCGTAGTTGCCCTGGCACCCGCGCAGCCTTCCGATGGACTTGGGTCGCTCGTGATCGAGATCGAAGCTGGGCTCGCCCCCGTTCTGCGGCGCGCGGCGCACCACCTGCGGCCGCGGGATGAACGGCTCGATGCGATCGGAGACCGCGATCGGCCCCGCCCCGGGCCCGCCGCCGCCGTGGGGCTGGGTGAAGGACTTGTGCAGGTCGTAGTGGACGATGTCGAAGCCCATGTCGCCCGGGCGCGAGATGCCCATCACGGCGTTGAGGTTGGCGCCGTCGTAGTACAGCGTCGCTCCGGCCCCGTGCACGATCCGCGCGATCTCCTCGATGTTGCGGTCGAACAGGCCGAGCGTGTTGGGGTTGGTGAGCATCAGGCACGCCACGTCGTCGGTGGCCTTGGAGCGAAGGTCGTCGATGTCGACCCCGCCGTGCTCGTCGGTGCCCAGCTTCACGACCTCGTAGCCGGCCATCGTCACCGTCGCCGGGTTCGTGCCGTGGGCGGTGTCGGGGGTGAGCACCTTGTGGCGACGCTCGCCGCGCTGCTCGAGGTAGGCGCGCGTCAGCAGCAGGCCGGCCAGCTCGCCGTGGGAGCCGGCGCTCGGCTGCAGCGACACGTGCGGCAGCCCGGCGATCTCGCCCAGCGCCCGCTGCAGGCGCCACATCAGCTCGAGCGCGCCCTGGGCGTAGGCGGGGTCCTGGAGCGGGTGCAGGCGGGCGTGGCCCGGGAGTGCCGCGACCCGCTCGTGCAGCTTCGGGTTGTGCTTCATCGTGCACGAGCCGAGCGGGTAGAAGCCGGTGTCGAGGTCGAAGTTCTTCTTCGACAGGCCGTTGAAGTGGCGCACGATCTCGGGCTCCGACACCTCGGGCAGCTCTGCCGGCCGCTCGCGGCGTGCCCAGTCGGGCAGGATCTCCTCGATCGGCACGTCGGGGACGTCGAGTGCCGGGGCGCTGAACGCGCGCCGCCCCGCGACCGAGCGCTCATAGATCGTCACCGTGTCCTCCCCCGCGCGCGGGTCGAGCGCCGCCATCAGGCCGGCACCCCCTCGCGTGCGGCGGCCGCGAGCGCCGCCAGGCGGTCGATCTGCGCGCGCGTGCGGCGCTCGGTGATCGCGACCAGCAGCCCGTCCTCGTACTCGGGGTAGCTCTGGCCCAGGCGGTAGCCGGGGTTGATCCCCTCGGCGCGGGCGAGCTCGGTCAGCCGGTCGAGGTCGGGGCAGCGCACGGCGAACTCGCGCACCACCGGGCCGGGGTTGATCTGCTCCAGCCCGAGCGCCGAGCGGGCGTAGTGAGTGCGCCGCGCCATCAGCTCACCGAGCTCCACGAGGCCGCGCCGGCCGAGCCAGGAGAGGTAGACCACTCCCGCGAGCGCGTTCAGCGCCTGCGATGTGCAGATGTTGTGCGTCGCCTTCTCGCGGCGGATGTGCTGCTCGCGCGTCTGGAGCGTCAGCACGAAGCCGCGCCTGCCGTCGACGTCGCGCGTCTCGCCGGCGATCCTTCCCGGCAGCTTGCGGATGAACCGCTCCGCCGCGGCGAAGAAGCCGAAGGAGGGCCCGCCGAAGTCGAGCCGGTTGCCGAGCGTCTGCCCCTCCCCGACGCAGATGTCGGCGCCGAGCTCGCCCGGCGGGGTGAGGATGCCGAGCGGCAGCGGATCGGCGGCGACCACGAACAGCGCGCCCGTGCGCTTGGCGGCCTCGCCGAGCGCGCCGAGCTCCTCGACCGAGCCGAGGAAGCTCGGCTGCTGGACGAAGACCGCCGCGGTGTCCTCGTCGACCAGGGCGGCGAGCGCGTCCACGTCGGTCGCGCCCTCTGCCGTGAGCCCGGCCTCGCGCGTCCGCATCCCGAAGCCGACGGCGTGTGTGGCGAGCGCCTCGCGCGAGTGGGGGTGCAGCCCGCGCGAGACGACGAGACCCGACCGGCGCGTCTCGAGCTTTGCGAGGTACCCCGCCGCGGCGACCGCGGAGGGCCCCTCGTAGACCGACGCGTTCGAGACCGCCAGCCCCGTCAGCTCCGAGATCGCGGTCTGGAACTCGAACATCACCTGCAGGCCGCCCTGCGATATCTCGGGCTGGTAGGGGGTGTAGGGCGTCAGGAACTCCGAGCGCGCGAGGATCGAGTCGATCAGCGCCGGGACGTAGTGGTCGTACATCCCCGCGCCGAGAAACGTGACCTCCTCGTCCGCGTGACGGTTGCGCGCGGCGAGCGAGGCGAGATGGTCGAAGACCTCCTGCTCGGGGCGGCCGTCGGGCAGGTCGAGCCCGCGCGCGAGCCGCACCCCGGCGGGAATCTCCGCGAAGAGGTCCTCGAGCGAGCCGGCGCCGACGGCGTCGAGCATCGCGCGGCGGTCGGCGTCGGTGGCGGCGGTGTAGCGGCTCATGCGAGCGGCCTCCGCTGCCGGCGGGCGCGATCGGCGATCAGGAGTCCCCTCCCCCGCTCAGCAGCGCCTTGTAGGCCTCGACGTCGAGCAGCGAGTCCAGCTCCCCCGGCTCGGACAGCTCGACCTTCACCAGCCAGCCCTCTCCGTACGGGTCCTCGTTGATCCGCTCCGGCGTGTCGACGAGGCCCTCGTTCACCGCCACGACCGTCCCCGACAGCGGCGCGAAGACGTCCGAGACCGCCTTGACCGACTCGACCTCGGCGTACGCCTCGCCCGCCGAGACCGACGCCCCGACGGCGGGCGGATCGAAGAAGACCACCTCGCCGAGCGCGTCCTGCGCGTACCACGTGATCCCGAAGACCGCCGCTTCGCCGTCGACCCGCGCCCAGTCGTGGTCGGGGTGATAGCTCAGCTCCGCCGGATACCCCTCAGACACTCGCAACCCCTCTCTCGACCCCGCCGACTCCTGTCCACGCCGCCTCGCCCGTCCACTCGAGCCACGGCCGCGCAACGATCGTCGAGCGGGGGGCTGCGCATGGATCCGTGGGCGACGGCAGAGGCAGAGAGGCTACCGAGTCGCGTACAACTCCCGCAGGCGGCGGATCGACGCTGCGGCGGAGCGCTCCTGTGCGTGGCGCGCGAACCAGTCGCGCGTGCTGGCGCGCAGGCGCTCTCCGCCCTCGACCGCGCGCACGATCGCCTCCGCCAGGGCCGCGGGCGTCTCCCCGTCGGCCACGTAGCCGTTGACGCCCTGCTCGACCAGCTCGACGGCGGCGTTGTCCGGATGGCGGCAGACGACGACGGGGACGCCGGCGGCGGCGGCCTCGACCACGACCATCCCGTGGCCCTCGCGCACGGAGGGTGCGACGAGGCAGGCGGCGCCGGCGAGCTCGTCTGCGAGTCGCTCGGCAGAGACGAACCCCGGAACCTCGACCGACGCCCCCAGGCCCAGCTCGGCGACCGTCGCCGCGACGCGCGGGCGCTCGGGGCCGTCCCCGAGGATCGTCGCGCGCAGCTCGGGCAGGCGCTCGTGCGCGAGCGCCACCGCCCGCGGCACCACCGTGACGCGCTTCTCCGGGATATGCCGGCCCATGAAGAGCGCGCGCGGCGGCGCGGCCGCCGGGGCGGGGGGCGGGGGCGAGCCGCTGTAGAGGCCCGGCAGCAGCTCGACCGGGCCGTCGAAGCCCGCCGCCCGCAGGCGTCCCTCGTTCATCCGCGAGAACACCACCGCGGCGGGCGTCAGCGCCAGGCACAGCCGCTGCACCGCCGCGCCGGCGAGGCCGCCCGCCCGCCCGGCGTAGGAGCGCCAGTAGGCGTCCGTCCAGTGCTCGAGCCACTCGACGATCACGCGCGTGCCGGTCCCCGCGAGCGCCGCCCGCACCGCGATCAGGGCGAAGTAGGGAAAGGAGACGCAGTGGACGACGTCGTAGTCGCGCCGGTGACCCACGAAGTGGCGCAGCACGCCGAGCCCGAACAGCAGCGGCGGCAGCGCGCGGCGGCGCCCGCCGGGGGCGTAGAGCGCGCCGCCGCCCGAGACCGCGGCGACGCGCGCGCCCGGCATCGGGTCGGTCTCCGCGCGATCCCACTGCCGGCGGGTCACGTAGGTCACGTCGTGGTCGCGCGCGAGGTCCTCCACGAGCGCCGCGAGCCAGCGCTCGGCGCCGCCGACCGTGTGCGGGTAGAGGCAGTCGTAGACGACGGCGATCCGCATCAGACGACGGCGATCCGCATCACGCGCGCGCGAGCAGGACGATCAGGAAGGCCCCGTGGCGAACGTCGAGGCGCGCGGCGACGCGCGCGGCGCGCGGCGGCAGCGGGTAGTAGCCGCTCGTGCGCAGCGAGACGGTCCGCAGGCCGTGATGGGCGCACAGGTCGCGCAGCGCGCGCCCGGTGAACAGCCTCAGGTGCGCGCGGCCGATGTCCTCGTGCGCGGCGCCGTCGGCGGGGTTGAGCGCGTTGCCGACGATCACCTCGTCGGAGACGTGCATCGGCATCGGCTGGTGGCCGAGCGCGAGCGAGAGCACGTTGTGCCAGCTCGCGAGGTTGTTGGTCGACAGGCAGGCGATGCCGTCGGGCGCGAGCACGCGGCGGACCTCGGACAGGAGGGTGTCGGTGCGGCGCACGTGCTCGATGACCTGGTTCGCGTGCACGACGGCGAAGCGGCCGTCCTCGTAGGGAAGCCCCGCGTCGGTGTCGGCGACGGTGACCACGATTCCGCGCTCGCGGGCGCGCTCGGCGTGCTGCTCGAGCAACTCGACCCCCTCCGCGCGCTCGGCGCCCACGCGCTCGGCGACGCGCTCGGTGAACGCGCCGTCGTGCGTTCCGATGTCGAGCAGCACGCCGCCCCGGCCGTCTGGCAGCGCGTCGAGGATCGCGCGCCGGTTCTCGGCCTCGGCGAGCCGGAGGACCCGGTCCAGGTATCCCACCCGCGGGCGCTACCTCCGGCGCGGGCGGCCGGGCCCGACGCTCACAGCTCAGCCGGCGAGTGCTGGGGCCCCGTGAGGGTCCGGTGCGTCGTCGAGGGCTCGGGCGCCTGGTCGGGATCCAGCTCTACCGGTGCGCCGGCCGTCACCGGCGTGGCGCGCCTGGAGGAGGCTGACGCGGGCGCTCGCAGCCCGAGAATCGAGACGAGGAACGACGTGAAGACGATCTGGGCCCCGAGGATCACGAGCGTCGTGCCGACGACGAACAGCGACTCGTCGCGCAGCGCACCGAAGTCGCGGCCGACCCAGGTCGCGAAGATGCCCGCGCAGAGCGCCAGGCCGGCCACCGCGACCAGGATCCCGAGCAGCAGGACGTGCTCGAGCGCCCAGCGCGCCCGCAGCCGTTCGAACCACTCCTCGCGGCGGCCGAGGAAGTACGCACCGTAGGCGTGCGCGCAGATGCCCATACCGAGGAGCTGCGCGCCGACGACGATGAACAGTGAGCCGGTCGCGAGCGCGTGCAGGTCCCAGGTGCGCCCGAGCACCGGCACACCGAGCAGGACCACGAGCGCGGCGGCGACCCCGAACGCGATCGCGGCGAGCGCGGGGACGAGGAAGAGGTAGGTCGGGCTGTGTACGAGCAGGAAGCGCAGATGCCGCCAGCCGTCGCCGAGCGTGTCGAGCTTCGACTCCCCGGCGCGTTGGTGGTAGAGGATCGGGATCTCGTCGATGCGGAGCTTCTCGTGCCCGGCGCGGATGACCATCTCGGACGCGAGCTCCATCCCCGGCGAGCGCAGCGCGAGCGCGTCGAGCGCCTCGCGGCGGAAGGCGCGCATGCCGCAGTGCGCGTCGCCGACGCGGGTGCCGAACAACAGGTTGAGCACGAACGTCAGCATCGGGTTGCCGACGTACCGGTGCAGCCACGGCATCGCGCCCGGCTCGATCCCCTTCATCCGGTTGCCCATCACCATGTCCGCACCGTCCGCGAGCCCGGCGACGAAGCGCGGGATGTCCGCGAAGTCGTAGGTCAGGTCGGCGTCCGCCATCACGACGTAGTGCCCGCGCGCGGCTGCGAAACCGGCCCGCAGGGCGTTTCCGTAGCCGCGCCTCGCCTCGTGAACGACCCGCGCACCGGCGTTGGAGGCACGCGCCTGGCTGCCGTCGATCGAGCCGTTGTCGGCGACGATCACCTCCCCCACGAGACCGCCGTCGGCGAAGGCGGTCGTCGCGCTCGCGACGCACTGCTCGATTGACTCCGCCTCGTCGAGGCAGGGGATCACGACCGAGACGTCAGGTCTTGCGGGCGCGGTTTCGCGGGCTCGGATCAAGGCAGGCGGGGATCGACGATCGAGCCGACGGACGTGTGCTCGACCCGCGCCAGCGTAATGCGAACGGGGCGCGACCGCCACCGGTGGCGGTGCTCGCGGCTCAGGCCGCGCCGCGGTACAGGGGCCGCTCGCGCACCTCGGCGGCGCGCAGCTTGCCGCGCACGTCCACCTCGATCGCGGTCCCCGGACGCGCTGCGGCGGGCGGCAGATAGGCGAGCCCGATGCCCGTCTCGAGCGAGGGCGAGTGGCTGCCGCTCGTCACGATCCCGTCGCCCGCCGCGGTCCGCACGGGGTTGCCCTGGCGCGGGATGCCGGGGCCGGTGAAGGCGAACGGGACGAGCTGCTCGCGCGGCTCGGCCGCGCGCAGCGCGTCCGAGCCGATGAAGCCCGTGTCGAGCTTGCAGGCCCAGCCGAGGCCCGCCTCGATCGGCGTGCGCTCGAGCGAGAGGTCGTTGCCGTAGAGGTGGAAGCAGACCTCGAGCCGGAGGGTGTCGCGCGCGCCGAGCCCGGCCGGGGTGACGCCGTCGGCGAGCAGGGCGTCCCACACCGCGCCGGCGTCCTCGGGCGCCATCAGCAGCTCCACTCCGTCCTCGCCGGTGTAGCCGGTGCCGCAGACCAGGCAGTCGACGCCCGCGACCGGCAGCTCGGCTGTGCGCATCCGCGCCGGCAGCTCGCCGGCCGCGAGCGCGGACACGATCGGGCGTGCGTCGGGGCCCTGCACCGCGAGCATCGCGTAGCGCTCGCGCGCATCGAGGACCTCGACGTCGAAGTCCGCCGCCTGCGCGCGCAGCCAATCGCGGTCGCGCTCGTGGTTGGAGGCGTTGGTGACGGTCAGGAACCGCTCGCCGAGCCGGTAGGTGAAGAGGTCGTCGAGCACGCCGCCGTCCTCGCGGCAGAGCACCGAGTACTGGGCGCCGCTCTCGGCGAGCCGCGTCAGGTCGTTGGAGAGAACGCGCTGCAGGAGCTTCTCGGCCTGCGGGCCGCGGGTCTCGAGCTCGCCCATGTGGGAGACGTCGAAGACGCCCGCGCGCTCGCGGACGGCGACGTGCTCCTGACGGATTCCCTCGTACTGCACCGGCATCTCCCAGCCCGCGAACGGGACGAGCCTGCCCCCGGCCGCGACGTGGCGATCGAACAGCGGTGTGCGCAGCAGGGTGTCGGCGTCCGATCCCAAGCCGGCTCCAGGCTAGTGGACCTCCCGGGAACCAGGCCGGCCCGCGGGGAGCCTTCCGGTCCTCAGTCCTTGAGGAAGGGCGGGATGTCGATGTCGTCGTCGGAGATCTCCAGCGAGGAGCGCTGGCGATCGTCCATCGAGACGTCGCGCCGGCGCGGCTCGCGGCGGCGGCCGGTCGGGTCGTCGGTGAAGAGCGGTCCACCCGAGCGCCCGTCGAAGCCGGTCGCGATGACGGTGACCCTGACCCCGTCGCCCAGCGTGTCGTCGACGACGGCGCCGAAGATGATGTTCGAGCTCTGGTCGGAGGCGCTCTGGATGATCTCGGCGGCCTCGTTGACCTCGAACAGGCCGAGATCGGTGCCGCCGGTGATGTTGAGCAGGATGCCGGTCGCGCCCTCGACGGACTGCTCGAGCAGCGGGCTCGAGATCGCGTTCTTGGCAGCCTCGGCGGCGCGGTTCTCGCCGCTGGCCTCGCCGATGCCCATCAGCGCCGAGCCCGCGTCGCGCATGATCGTGCGCACGTCGGCGAAGTCGAGGTTGATCAGGCCCGGGATCATGATCAGGTCGGTGATGCCCTGGACACCCTGGCGTAGGATGTTGTCAGCCTCGCGGAACGCCTCGAGGATGCTCGTGCGCCGCTCGACGACGGCGAGCAGCTTCTCGTTCGGGATCACGATCAGGGTGTCGACCTGCTCACGCAGGCGGTCGATCCCCTCGTCGGACTGGCGGCGGCGCTGGCTGCCCTCGAAGTCGAACGGGCGGGTCACGACCCCCACGGTGAGCGCGCCGATCTCCTGCTTGGCGACCTCTGCGATCACGGGCGCCGAGCCG
>JBPCKX010000113.1:0-7826 GCA_051003875.1 Thermoleophilaceae bacterium | reverse complement strand
TCGCTCACCTCCGCGCCGGCGCGCGAGCTGCTCGCGCGGCGCGCCGCGGTCTCGGCCGGCGCGCTCGAGCACTACGCCGGCTGCCCGGTGCGCTGGCTCGTCGAGGACGTCCTGCGGCCCGAGCGGATCGAGCCCGACTCCGATGCGATGGTGCGCGGCTCGCTCGCCCACCGCGTGCTCGAGCTGACGTTCAGGCGGCTGCGCGAGCGCACCGGGGCGCGCGCCGTCGGGCCCGGAAACCTCGCCACTGCCGAGGCGATCATGCGCGAGGCGCTCGCCGAGGAGCGCGACGGGTTCCGCGTCGCCGCGACAGACGCGCGCGTCGCGGCAGCCGTGCGCCGGCTCGAGCACGACCTGCTCGCCGCGCTGCGCTTCGAAGCTGAGCAGGGCGCGGACTTCGAGCCCGAGCACCTCGAGCTGCGCTTCGGCTTCGGTGAGGACGCCCACCCCGCCGTCGAGATAGCCGACGGCGTCAGGGTGCGGGGGGTGATCGACCGCGTCGACGTCTGGGGGCGCCACGCGCTGGTGCGCGACTACAAGAGCGGCAAGGTCGCCGGCTACAAGGAGGCGAGCTGGGTGCGTGAGGGCAGGCTCCAGGCGCCGCTCTACATGCTCGTCGTGCGCGAGCTGCTCGGGCTCGAGCCGGCGGGCGGCCTCTACACACCGCTGCGCGGCACCGACCGGCGCTCGCGCGGGCTGGTGGCCTCGGAGCTCGCCGAGCAGGCCGGCGCGGGCGTCCACGCGCGCGACCTGCGCGAGCCCGAGCAGTTCGCCGCCGCGATCGAGCGCGCACGCGCGGCGATCGTCGAGGCCGACGCGGGGATGCGCGCCGGCCGGCTCGTCTCCTGCCCCGATTCGTGTGCCTACGCGGGCGGCTGCGAGCACCCGTCGGTCTGCCGGACCGAGGGATGACCCCGCCCGAGTTCACCGGCGAGCAGCGGCGGGCGATCGAGCGCCGCGACGGGTCGCTGCTCGTGTCGGCGGGCGCGGGGGCCGGCAAGACCGCGGTGCTGGTCGAGCGGTTCGTGCGCTCGGTCGTCGACGACGGGGCGACGGTCGAGTCGATCCTCGCGATCACGTTCACGGAGAAGGCCGCCGCCCAGCTCCGCACGCGCGTCCGCGCCCGCTTCGTGGAGCTCGGCCTGCGCGAGCACGCGCGCGCGGCGGAGAGCGCCTGGATCTCGACGATCCACGGGTTCTGCGCGCGCGTCCTGCGCACCCACTCGCTGGCGGCGGGGCTCGACCCCGAGCTGCGCGTGATCGAGGCGCTCGAGTCCGCCCGCCTGCGGCGCGAGGCGTTCGACCTCGCGCTCGCCGACTACCTCTCCGGCGGCCCCGCCGCCGACCGCCTCGACCTCGTCGTGCGCTACGGACCCGACGGCCTGTCGGACATGGTGCGCACCACCCACGCGCACCTGCGCAGCCTCGGCCACGCCGAGCCCGAGCTGCCCGAGATCGCCGCGCCGGAGGAGGGCGAGGAGGCCCACGAGCTCGCCGCGGCCGCGCGCGCGGCGCTGGTCGAGATCGAGGCGGCGAGCGGTAAGCGCGTGGGGAGCGCGCGCACCGCGCTCGCCTCCTGCCTCGAGCTGCTCGACGCGTCCGAGCTGCCCGACCCGGCCCGGCTCGAGCCGCTGCGGTTCTCCGCCGGCGGAGCGAATGCGCTCAAGGGGCCCGGCTGTGCGCGGTACCTCGAGGCCCACGCCGCTCTGGTGGCACTCGGCTCGGCCCGGCTCGAGTACCGCGACCACGGCCACCTGCGTGGCCTGCTCTCGGCCTACGGCGAGCGCTACGGGCGGCTCAAGGGCGGGCGCTCGGGGCTCGATTTCGACGACCTCGAGCTGGGCGCCGCACGCCTCTTCTCGGAGCATCCCGCGGTGTGCGCGGAGTACGCCGAGCGCTTCAGCCAGATCATGGTGGACGAGTTCCAGGACACCAACCGGCTGCAGAACTCGCTGCTCGCGCTGCTCGAGCGCGACAACCTCTTCCGGGTCGGCGACGAGCGCCAGTCGATCTACCGCTTCCGCCACGCCGACGTGGCCGTCTTCCGCGAGCACCGCGACGAGGCCCGGGCGGCCGGGCGCGCGGAGGAGATAACCGTCAACTTCCGCAGCCGCGGCGAGGTGCTCGAGCAGATCGACGCGCTGTTCGCCTCGATCTGGGGCGATTCGTTCGTGCCGCTGCGCGAGGGCCCCGCGGCCCGCGAGGGCCTCCCGCGCGCGCAGCCCTGCGTCGAGCTGATCGTCGCCGACCGCGCCCCGGCCCGCTGGAAGCAGCTCGCGGGGGAGGGCGAGGACTCGGCCGAGGAGCTCTTCGGCGCTTCGATGCGCGGCGTTCCCGCCTGGCGTGCGGCCGAGGCGCGTCTGCTCGCGCGCCGGATCTACCAGCTCACGCGCGGCGGGCCCTTCGAGCTGTCGGACGTGGTGGTGCTCGTGCGGGCGACGACCCACCTGTCTGTCTACGAGCGCGCGCTCGAGGAGCGCGGCGTCCCCACCTACGTGCTCGGCGGACGCGGCTACTGGAGCCAGCAGCAGGTCGCGGACCTGCGCGCCTACCTGGCGGCGCTCGCCAACCCGCGCGACGAACTCGCGCTCTACTCGCTGCTGGCCTCCCCGCTCGCCGGCGCCTCGCTCGACGCGCTCGTGCTCGTGGCGGAGGCGGGGCGCGGCGCGCACGGCGCCTGGGAGGCGCTCGAGCGGCTCGTGCCACGCGATGGGGCCGAGCGCGCGGACGAGGGCGCGACGCTCGCCGCCGCGCTGCCCGCCGCGGACCTGGAGCGGCTGGAGGCCTTCGTCGAGCGCTTCCGCGCGCAGCGCGCCGACGCCCCGCGCGTGTCGCTCGAGCGGCTGATCGACCGCGCGGTCACCGAGTCGGGCTATGACCGCGCGGTGCTCGCCCTGCCCGCGGGCGACCGCCGCATGGCCAACGTGCGCAAGCTGATGCGGATGGTGCGCGAGTTCGAGGCCGAGGAGGGGCGCGACCTGCGCGCCTTCATCGACTTCGTCGTCGCGCGCGACCTCGTCTCCGAGCGTGAGGGCCAGGCCCCGCTCGAGTCAGAGGACGTCGACGCCGTGCGCCTGATGACGATCCACCGGGCCAAGGGCCTCGAGTTTCCGGTCGTCTGTGTCGCAGACCTCGGCAAGCGCGGCCGCGAGGACGATTCCGCGCTGCGCATCACCGAGGACGGCAGCGTCGGGATCAGGCTCGCCTCGCTCGAGGGCGGGCGGATCGACAGCGCCGCGCTCGGGGGGATCAGGGAGCGCCAGAAGCGCGAGGACGAGGAGGAGGAGCGGCGCGTCTTCTATGTGGCCGCCACGCGCGCGTGCGAGCAGCTCGTCCTGAGCGGCGCGACGGACCTCGAGAAGCTGCCCGCCGCGGCCGACCTGGAGGAGCCGATGCGCTGGGTCCGCGCGGCGCTCTCGGGCCGCCCGGGGGTGGGGGCCTCCGAGCTGCGGCCCGCGGAGCTGGACGCGGTCCTGCGCGCCCCGGACCGCACCCCGGCTGCCTCCGAGGCGCAGCCGATCGGGCTCGACGCGCTGCAGGCGCCCGCGCTCGCGGCCGTGGGCGTGCCCGCGGCACTGGCGGTCGGCGGGCTCAGCTACTCGGGCCTCGAGAGCTACAAGCGCTGCGGCTACCGCTTCTACCTCGAGCGGGTGCTGGGGTTGCCGCGCGCCGACGAGCCGGCGCGCGTGGCGGAGGGCTCCGATGCCCCGGGCGGCGACGACGGCCGTGGCGGTCCGGATGACGCTCCGGACGGCGCCGAGTCGCCGACGGATGCAGGCGGCGCCCTCCCGGGTCTGCTGCGCGGGTCGGTGGTGCACCTGCTGCTCGAGGAGATCGACTTCGAGCGGCCCGGGGCGCCTGCGGACGAGCGGGTCGCGGAGCTGATCGAGGCGCACGGGGTCGAGGTGCGCGACGCCGACGTGGTCGACCTGCGCGGGCTGGTCGAGCGCTTCGCCGCGACGCCGCTGCGGGCGCGGATAGCCGCCGCGGACAGGGTCCGCACCGAGTTGCCGTTCGCGTTCGGGCTCGAGCCGGAGGGCGCGGAGGGGCGCAGCCTGCTGATCAACGGAATCGTCGACGTGCAGGCCGTCGAGGCCGGCGGGGTGCTGATCGTCGACTACAAGAGCGATCGTCTCCTGGGCCGCGACCCGGCCGAGCTGACCGCAGCGGCCTACGAGACGCAGCGGATCGTGTACGCGCTGGCGGCGCTGCGGTCGGGCGAGCGCAGCGTGGAGGTTACCTACTGCTTCCTCGAGCGGCCCGAGCAGCCCGTGGCGGAGGTCTTCGAGGCGGCGCAGGCGCCCGAGCTCGAGCGGCGGCTGATCGGCCTGGCCGCGGGCGTGGTCGGCGGTCGCTTCGTGCCGTCCGAGCGGCCGCATCGCGGGCTCTGCGCCGGCTGCCCGGGGCGGGCGGCGCTGTGCACCTGGGGTCCCGAGCGCACGCTCGCCGCCGAGCCGGCGTAGCGCGCCCGTCTTTCCGTCGGACGCGCAACGTACGGTGCGCTGCATGCCACTGTGCTTCATAGAGCCGCATGAGGCGATCAGAGTCGTTGCCGAGGCGGTCGGGCGCGACGCGCGGCGGCAGCTCCTGGGGGAGGTCGTGCGCGCCTGGGTCGACGAGATCCCCGACGACGAGCTGCAGGTGCACTACGCCAAGGCCGTCGAGGTGCTCGACGATGACGACCTCTCGATGCTGGCCGCTTGGCACGCGTCGCTCGAGGTCGGTCACCCGATCGCGAACAAGGACTTCCTGCTGCAGGCATTCCCGCGCCTGGGCGAGAACCGGCGCGAGGCGCTCAAGATCGCCGCGGGCTTCCGCGGCGACGAGGCGTTCGACGCCGGGATCAGCGAGGAGCAGGCGCTCGACACCGTCCTGCCCTGGCTGTCGGCGGAGCGTACGATGGAGCTGGCTTCGGAGGCCGTCGAGCTCTACTGTTGGGATCGTCTCGGCAGCAACAACTGACGGGCCGCGCCGCTTCGCCACGCGCGCGGGGGCCGCACCAGCAGACAACGCCAGAGGAGCGTGAACGCAATGCCACGCAGAGAGACACCCCAGGAGGCGCGCGAGCGGATCTGGGGCGAGAGCCAGTCGAAGCCGCCGCCGGTCCCCCGCGCGGACGAGGGTCGGGGCAAGCAGCCGGCGAACACCGGGCTGGGGGCCCGGCGGAACGTCCCAGGTCCTGCGCCGCAGCAGCAGGAGGAGGAACCGTCCGGATCCCGTTCCGGGGGACTCCGCGGCCGTCTGCGCGCGATCCGCCAGAGCGACCGGCTCCGTCTGCGCCCGCCTCCCGCGCAGCAGCAACCGCCCGCCGCGCAGGCCACCGCGCAGCAGCCGGCCGCGCCGGCTCCTCCTGCGCCCGGTCCGGCTGCACCCGAGCCGGCGCCGGCCGCGCAGCCGTACGGAGCGCCCGCGCCGGGCGACCAACCCACTCCCTCCGCGCCTCCGACGGCCGCCGGCCCCGCCCCGGGGACGCCCGCCCCGGCCAAACCGGCATCGCCCGGTGAGCAATCGCCGCCTGAGCAGGAACAGCCGGCACCGCCCGCGGGGGAGCAGGCGCCTCCGGCCCCTCCCGCTCCCGAGGAGGAACCGTCGCCGGCGGCCCCGGGCTCGCCGGAGAAATCGACCCGCGTTGCGTCAGGACTTGGGCAGAAGTCGCCTGGGGCGGCACCCGCTTCGCGGGCGCAACCCATTCGCGCCGCGCCCGCTCCGGCGGACCTACAGCGTCCATCCTCACCCCGGGATGCCGGGGCGGCGTCCACCGGCGACCTCGCAAAGCAGGTGTCCGAGCAGTCCTCGGCGCTGGCGCGCCAGGAGTCGCGCCTGGTGAAGCTCGAGCGCAAGCAGGCGATGGCCGCGGTCGGTGTCGGCGCGCTCGGTGCCGCGGGCATCGCAGCGTTCCTCGGCGTGGCGGCGCTGCTCGCGGCGGTCGTCCTCGCGCTCGACACCGAGCTGAAGGGCTGGTTCTCGGCCGCGCTCGTCGGAGTGGTGCTCCTGGTTCTCGCGGGCGTGACCACGCGGATCGCCAAGAAGAAGACGGGTTAGTCGACGCGCCTCGAGACCTTGCGGACGTGAGCGGATCGGCCTGGGCCTCCGGGCGGCCGTAAGTGAGGCTTGCGGCGGTCACCTGCCGATGTCGGCCGGGCGGAAACCACCCCGGTTCGCGTGCGCGCGGGCACAACCTCGGCCGGTCCCGGCCGCGGGATGAGCTGCCGACGTTTCGCCCGCCCTGGGCGGCCAGCCGGGTGTGACACCGGGTGCCCATTCAGCAGCTCGGCAGGTTTGGTTGTCGCATGGCCCGACTTGAGAGTCTTCGAGCTTCCGCCGGCGGCGGCGGAGGCCCGGGGGGAGGCCTTCGCCGCGCCGCCGCCGCGACCCGGCCGGCTCGGCGGGCCGCCGCGGCCGCGAACCGGTCCGCTCAGGCTCTCCCCTCGCCGTGAGAGCCCCGCTCGGAGCGGCGAGCTCGGGGCCGCCGGCGCCCTCGCCTATTCTGTGGCGCTGTGGCCGACGATCTCTCAGGAAGGGTTGCCCTCGTCACCGGCGGCGGCCGCGGGATCGGTGCGAACGTCGCGCGTGAGCTCGCCGGAGCCGGAATGCGGGTCGCCGTCGCGTCGCGGACACGTGCACAGGTCGAAGGGGTGGCAGCGGAGGTCGGCGGTCTCGCGCTCGAGGTGGACGTCTCCGACGAGGCGTCGGTTGCGCGGATGGTCGCCGACGCCGAGCGCGACATCGGCCCGATCGATCTGCTCGTCAACAACGCCGGGACCGCGGGCCCCACGGATCTGCCGCCGATCTGGGAGGACCACGACCCCGCCGGCTGGTGGCGGCTCTTCGAGGTCAACGTGCTCGGCGCCTACCTGTGCTGCCGGGCGGTCCTGCGCGGGATGGTCACGCGCGGCGAGGGACGGATCGTGAACGTCGGCAGCGGAGGCGGCTACCTGCCGGTGACCTCCGGAGCCATCGGTGGTACCGCCTACGGTCCGAGCAAGGCCGCGCTCTACCGCTTCGGTGAGCTGCTCGCCGGTCAGGTGCAGCAGCACGGCATCGCGGTCTTCACGATCAGCCCCGGGCTCGTTCGCACCGCTCTAACCGAGCAGCTCGGGGACGACGCGCCGTGGACGCCGCCAGAACTGGCGCCGCGGCTCATCCGTGCGCTCGCGTCCGGCCGCGCCGACCGGCTCGCCGGCCGCTACCTTCACGCCGAGCACGACGACATCGACGACCTGATCGCCCGCGCCGACGAGGTCATCGGCGACGACCTCAACGCGATCCGCCTGCGCCGCTGAGGCCCCCGGCGGCCGGCGATCGGGACGCCGCCGAAGCGCTCGCCGCTGAGTGCCGCCGGATGTCGTCGACGAGTGGTTCCCGCGTCCGCTTCAAACACGCGCGGTGCGGTCGCTCAGGCGACGTATCCAGTCGCCCATGTGAACCGCGCCAGGGTTCGGCGGTCCGTGGACCATCCGTGGACGTCGGGTACGCGTCTCAGACGCGCGGCGCCTCGGCGAGGACGACCAGATAACCGTCGGGGTCGTAGATCCAGATCTCGCGCTGGCCGGCGTTGGGATTGACGTGGACGTCGGCACGGATCTCGATGTCGGCGGCGTGAATCCGGTCGACGGCATCGTCGAAGCCCTCCGCCTCGAACCAGATCGCGACCCCGTTCCCGGTCGGCTGCCCGGGGTCGCCGATCGTGCCGTGGTGATGGGCAAGCTCGAGCTTGTGCAACTGCATGATCAGGATGCCGTCGACGAGCAGCCGCTCGTACTCGGGTCCGCCGTGGCCGCTGGTCGCGCCGAGCACCTGCTGATACCAGCGGCTCGAGGCCTCGA
>JBPCKX010000112.1:0-7656 GCA_051003875.1 Thermoleophilaceae bacterium | reverse complement strand
GGATCGAGGCGGACGCGCGGCTGCTGGCGATCGCGGTCGACGACATCGTCGGCCTGGCCGATGCGGCGGTCGACGAGGGGGTCGACCTGGTGGTCATCGGCCCCGAGGTGCCGCTCGTGGCGGGGCTGGCCGACGAGCTGGCCGCGTGCGGGATCACGGTCTTCGGCCCGAGCCAGGCGGCGTCTCGGTTGGAGGGCTCCAAGGAGTACGCCAAGGAGGTCATGGAGGCGGCGGGCGTGCCGACCGCCGCGTGGCGCGCGGTCGACGACGTCGCGGCCGGGATGGCGGCGATCGCGTCCTATCCGGTGGTGCTGAAGTTCGACGGCCTGGCCGCCGGCAAGGGCGTCGTGATCGCCGCCGACGAGGAGCAGGCGCGCGCGGCACTCGTCGCGTTCCTCGAGGCGCGGGTGTTAGGGGACGGGCGCGTCGTCGTCGAGGAGTGCCTCGTCGGCGAGGAGCTGTCACTGCTGGCGCTGTGCGACGGCGTGCGCGCGCTGCCGATGGCGCCGGCGCAGGACTACAAGCGGATCTTCGACGGCGACGAGGGGCCGAACACCGGCGGGATGGGAAGCTACTCGCCGGTCCCCGGCATCACGGCCGACCACGCGCTCGCGCTCGCACGTCTCGCCCACCAGCCGGTCGTCGACGAGCTGCGCAGGCGCGGGACCCCATACCACGGGATCCTCTACGCCGGGCTGATGATGACCTCCGACGGCCCGAAGGTGCTCGAGTACAACTGCCGCTTCGGCGATCCGGAGACCCAGGCCGTGCTGCCGCGGATGCGCTCGGACCTGCTCGAGCTGCTCGAGGCCTCCACGACGCTCGGCGGCCTCGCCGGCGCGGAGATCGAGTGGTCCGAGGAATGGGCGGTGACCCTCGTCCTCGCCTCGCGCGGATACCCGGACTCGGCCTCGAGCGGCGACGAGATCCGCGGGCTGCGCTCGATAGACTCGCTCGAGGTGGAGTTGCTCCATGCCGGCACCGCGACGGAGAAGGGCCGCCTCGTGACCGCCGGTGGCAGGGTCCTGAACGTCACCGGAATCGGATCGTCCGCGTTGGAGGCCCGTGAGCGCGCCTACGCCGCCGCCGACCGCGTCCGCTTCGACGGCAAGCAGCTACGCAGGGACATCGCCGCCCGCGCGGTGGATCGGGCTCACGCCTGATGGCGGAGGGCCCGGCACCGGCCGGCGGGCGGCCCGAGACGGTCACCGAGACCGAGGTGGAGCACCAGTTCGACGGGCTCGACGTGGACGCTCCGCGGGTCGGGATCGTGCTCGGCTCCCAGAGCGACCTGCCGGTGATGGAGCGCGCCGGGAAGGAGCTCGAGGAGCGCGAGATCCACTACGAGCTGCGCGTCATGAGCGCCCACCGCGACCCCGATGTGGTCACCGACTACGCGCGCAACGCGCGCATGCGGGGCCTGCGGGTGATCATCGCCGGCGCCGGGCTCTCAGCCGCCCTCCCCGGGGTCGTGGCCGCGCACACGGACCTGCCGGTGATCGGCGTGCCGCTGCTCTCGCGCACCTCGGTCGCGGGAGGGCTCGACGCGCTGCTCGCGATCGCACAGATGCCACCCGGGGTGCCGGTCGGGTGCGTGGGCGTCGACGGCGCCAAGAACGCCGCGGTCCTCGCGGCGCGGATCCTCGACGCCTAGTGCCCCCCGGATGACCGCCCCGACCCCTGTGCGGCTGCCGTGATCGAGCGCTACACCAGGCCCGCGATGGGCGCGATCTGGTCGGACCAGAGCAAGCTCGACGCATGGCTCGAGGTCGAGCTCGCGGTGAGCGACGCGCTCGCACAGGCGGGCACCCTGCCGGCCGCCGACGCGACCGCGATCCGCGAGCGCGCCGCCTTCACGGTCGCTGCCGTGAACGAGCGCGAGCGCGTCACAGACCACGACGTCGCAGCCTTCGTCGACGTGGTTGCCGGCTCGGTTGGAGCGGCGGGCCGCTGGGTGCATCACGGGCTGACCTCCTCGGACGTGCTCGACACAGCGCTCGCGCTCCAGCTCACGCGGGCGGGCGCGCTGCTCCTCGAGGGCGCGCGGGGCTACCGCGACGCGCTCGTGCGGCGGGCCCGCGAGCACGTCACGACGCTCTGCGTCGGGCGCACCCACGGCGTGCATGCGGAGCCGACCACCTTCGGCGTCAAGCTCGCCGGTCTCGCGTTCGAGGCCGATCGCAACCTGCGGCGGCTCGAGCGCGCGGTCGCGGGGGTCTCCGTGGGCGCGATCTCGGGCGCCGTCGGCACCTACGCGGCCGGCGCCCCGGCGCTCGAGGCGACCGTCCTCGAGCGGCTCGGGCTGGCGCGCGAGGATGTCTCGACGCAGGTGGTCGCGCGCGATCGCCACGCAGAGCTGCTCGGCGCGGTCGCGCTCGCCGGGGCAGGGCTCGAGCGTTTCGCCACCGAGATCCGTCACCTCCAGCGCACGGAGGTGCGCGAGGTGGAGGAGCCGTTTCGCGCCGGTCAGAAGGGCTCCTCCGCGATGCCCCACAAGCGCAACCCGATCGTATCCGAGCGGATCACCGGGGTGGCGCGGCTACTGCGCGGCTACTGCCAGGCCGGGCTCGAGAACGTGGCGCTCTGGCACGAGCGCGACATCTCGCACTCCTCCGTCGAGCGGGTCGCGCTCCCCGACGCGACCGTGCTGCTCGACTACGCCCAGCATCTCGCGCTGCGGGTGGCCGACGGGATGACCGTCCACGCCGATCGAATGGGCGAGAACCTGGAGGCGACGCACGGCGCGCTCTTCTCCCAGCGGGCGCTGCTCGCGCTGGTCGAGTCCGGCTCCTCCCGCGACGAGGCCTATCGCGTGGTGCAGGAGAACGCGCGCCGCGCCTGGAGCGAGCAGGTCCCCTTCAGGGAGCTGCTGGGCGAGGCGGCGCCCGCCCTCGACCTCGATGCGATCTTCGATCCCGGGGCGTTCGTGCGCCATGCCGAGGAGATCGTGCGCCGGCTCGACGCGTTCGCGGGGGCGCCGCCCCCCCCGGCGTGATCGCCTTCCTGGTCGTCTCCCACCGCAACCCGGGGCAGGTCCTGCGGCTCGTGCGCGCGCTGCGGGAGGGCGAGGAGACCGCGGTGCTCGTCCACCACGACCAGCGCCGCGAGCCGCTTGAAGCGGCCGACGTGCAGCGGGCGGGGGGACGGCTGGTCGACTACGGGCTCGCCGTCGAGTGGGGCAACGCCGCCTACATGGAGGTGATCCTGAGCGCGCTCGCCGAGCTCGCCGGTGGCATCGACCCCGAGTGGGTCGTGGTCGTGTCCGGGCAGGACTACCCGTTGCGGCCCCTGCGCGACTTTGAGCGCCACCTGGCCGCCACGCCGCACCACGCGCTGCTGGGCGACCTCTGGGAGCTCGACCTCTCGTGCGCGCCGCCCGCGCCCCGGCGCGAGTTCTACCTGCGCTACCGCTACCGGCACTACACCCCGCCGCGGCCGATCGCGGAGGTGCTCGCCCGGGCGCTCGGCCCGGGCGCGTACCTGCGCGAGCTGCCGGTCGGGCGCGAGCGGCGCGTCGGCATTCGCCCCTTGTGGCACCCGTTCGGACCGGGGTTGCGCTGCCATGTGAGCTCGGACTGGATCACCCTCGAGCGTCGCGCGGTGCGGGCGGTGCTCGACTTCGAGCGCTCGCGTCCGCGGGTCATGCGCCACTACCGCCGCACGATCATCCCCAGCGAGTCGGTCTTCGCCACGGCCCTCGCGAACGACCCCTCGATCAGCGTCGGTGTGGCCTCCCGCCTGCTCGGCTTCGAGCCGGGATCGCCGCACCCGCGGACCTTCCGCGCGCCGGACGTCGCGGGCCTGCTCTCCTGTGGCGCGCACTTCGCCCGCAAGTTCGACGAGCGCAGCGATCCGCGCGCCCTCGATCTCCTCGACGAGGCACGCCACCCGGCGGTCTGACCCGCGCTATCCTCAGTCGGGAACCTCGCGCCCGGCGAGGTTTTCCTTTGTCCCGACAGCAACGATCGCGTAGGAGCCATGGCTCGCGGAGACGTACGAATCGCCGTCACCCTGGAGTGCCAGGAGTGCAAGCGGCGCAACTACCAGACCCAGAAGTCCAAGCGCAACGATCCCGATCGGATCGAGCTGCGCAAGTACTGTCGCTGGTGCGGCTCGCACATGCCGCACAAGGAGACTCGCTGAGCGTTCCCACGCTCGTCTGCGCAGCATATGGCTCGGAACCGTCAGAGGGCGAAGGAGCGCCAGGCCCGCCGCAAGGCGAAGGAGGCGCGCGGCGGCAAGGCGCGCGGCGGCAAGGCGACCCCACCGGGCGGCGCCGAGCGCGCGACGGAAGCCGAGCACGGGCGAGACGCGCCGGCGCGCGAGGAGCGCTCCGAGGAGCGGGAGTCGCGCGAGGCGCCGCAGGCGCGCGGCGCCGGCGAGACCGCGGCTCGTGAGCCCGACGAGACTCCGGAGGCGGGGTCCGGCGCGGCCGGCGACGCAGATGTCGACCCCGGCGGCAACGGGCGCCGCGAGGACCAGCTCATCGATCCTCACCTGCAGACCGGGGCGCCGCCGCAGGATGTCGGCAGCTCCGGCGAGGTGCTCGGCTACGAGCAGGATCTCGACTCCTCCTCGGACGGGCCGGAGCGCACCGACGCGGCCCCCGACATGCCCGAGGAGGACCTCGGCGACGACTCATCGGGGCGCCGGGCGTCAGCCGAGAAACACAAGCATCGCCCGCGTTTCGTACAGTTCCTGTTCGCAGTCTGGGCCGAGCTTCAGCGCGTCCAGTGGCCTGACCGCCAGGCCCTGACCACGCTGACGGGCGTCGTCCTCGGCTTCGTGCTGCTCGCGGGAGGGTACCTCGGCCTCCTCGACGCGATCTTCTCACGCATCATCCAAGCCATCCTCTAAAAGCGAGCGCCTGAACCAACCATGTTCCGCTGGTACGCCGTCAACACCTACTCGGGTCACGAGAAGAAGGTCAAGCAGAACCTCGAGCACAGGGTCCAGACCCTGGGCCAGCAGACGTCCGTGCGCCAGGTCGTGATCCCGACCGAGCAGGTGCAGGAGATGAAGGACGGCCAGAAGATCACCAAGGAGCAGCGCACGATGCCCGGCTACCTGCTGGTGAACATGAACCTCACCGACGACTCGTGGGTGCTCGTGAAGAACACGCCCGGGGTCACGGGCTTCGTCGGTGCCTCGCAGAAGCCGGTGGCGCTGAGCCAGGTCGAGATCGACCGCCTGCTCAACCGCGAGACCGCCGAGCGACCGCGGGCGCGCGCCCAGTTCTCGATCGGCGAGTCCGTGAAGGTGGTCTCGGGGCCCCTGTCGGACTTCTCGGGCGAGATATCGGAGATCAACGAGGATGCCGTCAAGCTCAAGGTGCTGGTATCCATCTTCGGGCGCGAGACCCCGGTCGAGGTCGGCTTCGACCAAGTCAAGAAGATCTAGCCGGCACTACGAGGAGCCCACCAGACCATGGCCAAGAAAGTCCTGACCCTCATCAAGCTGCAGGTGCCCGGCGGCGCCGCCAATCCGGCTCCCCCGGTCGGCCCCGCGCTGGGCCAGCACGGCGTCAACATCATGGAGTTCTGCAAGGCGTTCAACGCGCAGACGCAGGGCGAGAACGGGACGACGATCCCCGTCGTGATCACGGTCTTCGAGGACCGCTCGTTCACCTTCATCACCAAGACGCCGCCGGCTGCGGTGCTGATCAAGCAGGCGATCGGGCTCGAGAAGGGCTCGGGCGAGCCGAACCGCAACAAGGTCGGCACCATCAGCGAGGCCCAGGTGCGCGAGATCGCCGAGCGCAAGCTGCCCGACCTGAACGCCACGGACCTCGACCAGGCCGCGAAGATCATCGCGGGCACGGCCCGCTCGATGGGGGTCGTGGTCGCCTGATGGGAAAGCACGGCAAGCGCTACCGCGACAGCCTCGAGAAGGTCGATCGCGAGCGCCAGTACGCGCCGGCCGAGGCTGTGGCCCTGCTGAAGGGCTTCGCCAGGCCGAAGTTCAACGAGACCGTGGAGTGCCACATCCGCACGGGGCTCAACGTCCGCCACGCCGAGGAGCAGTTGCGCGGCACGATCTCGTTCCCGAACGGGCTCGGCAAGGAGATGACCGTCGTCGTGTTCGCCAAGGGGGACAAGGCGCGCGAGGCCGAGGAGGCGGGCGCCGACCACGTCGGCGACGAGGATCTGGCGAAGCGGGTCGAGGAGGGCTTCTCGGACTTCGACGTGGCGATCGCGACGCCCGACATGATGCCGGTCGTCGGCAGGCTCGGCCGGGTGCTCGGGCCGCAGGGGAAGATGCCCAACCCGAAGGTCGGCACTGTCACCGTGGACGTGGCGAAGGCGGTCTCCGAGTCGAAGGCGGGCAAGATCGAATACCGCACGGACCGGAATGCGATCGTCCATCTGCCGATCGGCAAGGCGGACTTCGAGGAGGCGGCGCTGATCGAGAACTACACCGCGCTGATGGACGAGATCAACCGCGCGAAGCCCGCGTCCGCCAAGGGACGCTACGTCCACACCGTCACGCTCACGACGTCCATGGGCCCCGGGGTCAGGGTCGACCCGGCGGCACGTGGCGCCGCGGAGGACACCGCCGCTGTAGCCTGAGGCGTCAACTCTTGCCCAAGATCACCGGCGGGCATTGCCGCTAAGTCCGGTGCAGGTGAGGCCCGAAGCAGTCCCTCTTCGAGCCCGCCTGCCGGCGGGCTCTTCTATTGAGCGCACCTTCCCCGAAGGAAACGAACGATGAACAGAGATCAGAAGGCAGCGGTGGTCGACGAGGTGGCCACCCAGATAGAGGAGTCGGAGGCGATCTTCGCGATCGACTACCGCGGCATCTCGGTGCAGCAGGTGGCCGAGCTGCGTCGCCGCCTCGGCGAGGCCGACGCCGGGCTGCGCGTCGTGAAGAACACGCTCACCGAGCGGGCCGCCGAGCGGGCGGGTGCCGAGGATCTCAAGCCGCTGCTCGAAGGGCCGACGGCGTTCGCCTTCGTCCACGGTGATGCCGCCCTGGCCGCGAAGGCGATCGCGACCTTCCGCGCCGAGCACAATCTGCCGGCCTTCAAGGGGGGGACGATGGGCGGCCTGCCGCTGTCGGCCGCCGACCTCGAGGCGATCTCCCTCCTGCCCGCGCGCGACGTCCTCCACGGACAGCTCGTGGGAACGCTCGCCGCGCCGGTGATGGGGCTCGTGCGCGGCCTGAACCAGTTGATCCAGGGTCTGGCGCTCCAGCTCGGCCAGATCGCCGAGCAGGGTCTCGTCACCGGCGCCCCCCCGCCGGTGGAGGAGGCGCCCCCGGCCGCTGGCGAGGCGGAGGATGCGCCCGCGGAGGAAGCGCCTACGGAGGAAGCGCCCGCGGAGGAAGCGCCTGCAGCGGAGGAGGCGGACGTAGCGCCAGCGGAGGAAGCGCCCGCGGAGGCGGAGGCCGCCGACCCCGCCGAGCAGCCCGCCCCGGACGCGCCGCAGGATGCCGCGGAGACTTCCGGCGATGACTCGCCAGAGAACGAAAACGAAACGTCCTCAGAGGACGCCGACGAAGCGAAGGAGGACTAGATGGCCACGACTACAGAGGAGTGGATCGACGAGCTGAAGGGCATTTCGGTGCTCGAGCTCTCGGAGCGGATCAAGGCGCTCGAGGAGGCCTTCGGCGTCTCCGCGACCGCGGTCGCCGCAGCGGCTCCGGCCGCCGCCGGCC
>JBPCKX010000111.1:0-11523 GCA_051003875.1 Thermoleophilaceae bacterium | reverse complement strand
GGGTCGCGCCCACGTGGGCGATTCAGCAGGACACGAGCAGGTAAAACGAGCGGTCCGCGAGCGTGCCGTCGCTGTTGCGGGTGACTACGCGCACTCCGTTCACGTTGCTGGCGGCCGACGTGACGGAGATCTGGCCCGTGCCCGGGCCTGACGCAGACTCGTCGCCGAGCGTGGCGATGTAGGTGCAGAGCCGCACGTCGCGGTCGAAGACGACCGAGTCCTGGCCGGTCCCGCTCTTCGCGCTCGATGCCACCCCGCGGGCTCGCACCGTGGCGCCCACGTTCGAGACCACGGCCTGGCGCGTGACGCCGTCCGCCAGCGTCGCGACGGGCACCTGCTTGAGCTTGCTCGCGTCGAGCGACTGCTCCTTGATCGCGTTCGGCCCAAAGCCGTCCGGCTTGGCTTCGTTGCCGCGCAGGGTGCCGTCCTTGAAGTCCCGGTTGCGGATGGAGCCGTTGATGATGTCGCCCGAGTCGATCGTCGCGACGGCGTAGGACACGCCGCCCAGCGAGACGAACAAGGCGGCGCACGCCACGACCATTGCCGGGGACGGCGCACGCATAAGGCGCTTCATGAGCTGACCTCCCGTTGTCTGGATTCCGTTCCCCCTTTCCAACAGCGGCCGACCCGTCTGGGTTGCGGCGCTACCCCTTCAGACGCAACGCGCCTTACAGAACGCCGCCCAATCAGGGAGGCGCGTGGGCCGTCCCCCCACGGGTCAACACCGCTCCGTAGAGCCAAGAACGTCCGTTTCGCGACGGCTGTGCCGGCGGATCGGACGGAAAAGTGGGAGATGGTGTTGTCAGGTGGGAGAAAGTGGGGTAGGGTGGCGCCCATCAATTGACCGGAGTGGCGGGGCTCCTCCCACTCCGCCACTCCGGTCTGACTCTTCTAGCTCGGCAGGAACATGCAAATTGGCGTTTCGAGGCCACTTCGAGCATTCGCTGGACGCGAAGAACCGGCTCAGCATTCCGGCTCGCTTTCGCGCTGCCTACGCATCCGGACTTGTTCTCGCGAAGGACCTCGAGCCCTGCATCTCCGTCTGGACCCCCGAGGCCCGCGAGGCGATGCTCGAGCGCGCGCTCGCGCGTGGCAACCCGCTCAACCCCGACCTCAAGCGGCTGCAGCGACGGCTCGAGGGGAACTCCTTCGACCTCGAGCTCGACTCGGCCGGGCGCGTGACGCTGCCCCAGCCTCTGCTCGCCCACGCGGGTATCGACAGAGAGGTCGTCGTGGCCGGCGTCGGGGGCAACCTCGAGGTATGGGGTCGCGACCGGTGGGCCGAGGAGCAGGACTCCCTCGACGCCGACATGTTGGAGGTGACCAGGTCGCTTGGCGATGCTGCTTGACATGACGCGCACGCACGTACCGGTGCTTGCCGGGGAGCTGATCGACCTGACCGATCCCGCCGAGGGCGAGACCGTCGTCGACTGCACCTTCGGCGGCGGCGGTCACGCGCGCCTGGTCGCCGACCGGATCGGAGCGGGCGGCACGCTCGTCTGCGTCGACCGCGACCCGGCGGCGGAGGCGCGCTTCGACCGCCTCGCGGCCGACCTCGCGTGTGAGGCGCGCTTCCTGCGGATGGAGTACGGGGACGCGCTCGAGCTGCTCGGCGACGAAGGGCTGCGCGCGGACCTCGTCTACCTCGACCTCGGAATCTCCTCGATGCAGGTCGACGCCCGCGAGCGCGGCTTCGCCTACTCCTACGACGCGCCGCTCGACATGCGGATGGACCCCGCCCAGGAGCTCGACGCGCGCGCGATCGTGAACGGCTACGACGAGCGGCGCCTGGTGCAGCTCTTTCGGGCCTACGGGGAGGACCCCAACGCCCGCGTGATCGCGCGCGAGATCGTGCAGCGGCGCCACCGTGCGCCGATCGAGACGACATCGGAGCTCGTGGCGGCGATCGAGCGGGCGCTGCCGGCCGCCGTGCGGCGCCGGTTCGGGGGCGGCTCGCCCGCCAAGCGGGTGTTCCAGGCGCTGCGGATAGCCGTCAACTCGGAGCTCGATCTGCTCGACCGCGCGCTGCCGCTCGCCTGGGACCTGCTGCGCGAGCACGGCCGGCTGGCGGCGATCTCCTTCCACTCGCTCGAGGACAGGCGCATCAAGCGGTTCCTCGCCGCCCGCGCGCGCGGTTGCATCTGTCCGCCCGACCTTCCGGTCTGCGGCTGCGGGCGAACGCCCCAGGCGGAGCTCCTGACCCGACGGGCGGTGGCGCCAACGCCCGGGGAGGTGGCGCAGAACCCGCGCTCCGGGTCGGGCCGCCTGCGCGTCGGCCGGCGGCTCGTGGAGGAGGGCTGATGGCTCGCGCGGCCCCAGCCGCTCCGGCCGGTCCCGCCCCCGAGCGCCTTCCGGCGCCCGCGCGCCCTCGCCGTGCGAGGCCATCCCCGGCCCGGCCCGCACGTCCCGCTCGCGGAGCCCTGGTCCTCGACGCCCTGCTCCACGGGCGCGCGTGGATCGCGCTCGTGTTCGTGCTGCTCGCCGGGATCGTCTTCTTCAACGTCGATCTCCTGAGAATGAACCGCGAGATCGCGGCGACCGCCGAGCGGACCGCCACGGTGAAGCGCGAGAACGCGCGCCTGCGGACGGACCTCGCCCGCCTCGGATCGAGCGAGCGGATCCAGCGCGTGGCCGCCGACCGCGGGCTGGTCCTGCCGGCACCCGGCGAGGTGCGCTACCTGCGCTCCGATCCGCGCACCGACGCGCGCCGGGCGGCGCAGCGCCTCGCGGCGCTCGCGCTCGAGCCCACGGAGTAGCGGGTGCGGCTGCTCGATCGGCGCATCGGCCTGCTCTTCGCCGTCTTCATCCTGCTGCTCGGCGCCGCGAGCCTGCGCGCCGCCTGGCTCGGGACCGTCAAGGCCGGCTCGTTCAAGCAGCGCGCGACGACCCAGCAGGTCGAGGAGCTCGAGATCACGGCGCGCCGCGGCACGATCACAGACCGCAACGGCGTCGAGCTCGCCGTCTCGGAGGACGCCACGACGGTGTTCGCCAACCCGTTCCTGGTCAAGCGACCGGCCGCGGTCGCCGCGCGGCTCGCCCCGATCGTCGAGCTCCCGCCCGAGGAGCTGCTCGAGATGCTCGCCGACCGCGACAAGGGCTTCGTCTACCTGGGCCGCAAGCTCGATGCCGGCGTTGGCGAACGGGTCGACAAGCTGGCGATCGAAGGGATCGGGACCCTCTCCGAGCCGCGCCGGACCTACCCTCAGGGCGCGCTCGCGGGGCAGCTCCTGGGCAGCGTCGGGACCGACAACGACGGCCTCTCCGGAATCGAGCAGCAGCACGAGCAGACGCTGCACGGCTCCGACGGGCGCCGCCGGCTGATCAAGGACGCGCTCGGCGAGCCGGTGAGCATCGTCGAGCCCGACCGCCCCGAGGCGGGCGAGGACATCCAGCTCACGATCGACGCGGCGCTACAGGAGCGCGTCGAGGCCGTGATGGAGGAGGTCGGCCGCACGTCCCGTCCGCGTGGCGCGACGGCCGTCGTGATGGACCCGCGCAACGGAGAGGTGCTGGCGCTCTCCAACTGGCCGCGCGTCGACCCCAACGACGTCGGCGGGGAGGCTTCCGCCGAGGCGAGCACCAACCGCGCCGTCGCGGCGAGCTACGAGCCCGGCTCGACCTTCAAGGCGTTCACCGTCGCGGGCGCGCTCGAGGAGGGTCTCGTGACGCCGGCGACCCGCTTCGTGCTGCCGCCGACGCTGCAGGTGGCCGACCGCGAGATCGGGGAGTCCCACGAGCGCGGCACGGTCGAGCTCTCGGTCGCCGACATCCTCGCCCAGTCCTCCAACGTTGGCGCGGCCACCATCGCCCTGAAGCTGGGAGCGCGCCGCTTCGACAAGTGGGTGCGCCGCTTCGGCTTCGGCAGCCCGACCGGGATCGGGCTGCCCGGTGAGGCACCGGGCATCGTGCTCAGACCCGACGACTACTCCGGCTCGACGCTCGGGAACATGGCGATCGGGCAGGGCCTCGCCGTCACGCCGATACAGATGGCCGCCGGCTTCTCCGCGCTCGGCAACGGCGGCGTGCTGTACCCCCCGCACGTGATCGAAGCGGAGCGAGGCGAGGGCCGCAGGGTGATATCGCAGGCCACCTCGGCCCGGGTGTCGAGCATGCTCGAGGGGGTCCTCGGGCCCGGCGGAACCGCTCAGGAGGCGGAGATTCCGGGCTACGCCCTCGCCGGCAAGACGGGCACCGCGGAGAAGCCCGATCCCGAGACCGGCGGCTACTCGAAGTTTAAGTTCTTCTCCTCGTTCATCGGCTTCGCGCCCGCCAAGTCACCCCGCCTGATGGTCGCGGTGATGGTCGACGAGCCGCAGGGCCAGTACTACGGCTCGGAGGTCGCGGCACCCGCCTTCGAGCGAATCGTCGAGTTCGCGCTGACCTACCTGCGGATCCCGCCCGGGTGAGGATCGGGCCGGCCACTAGAATTGCCCCACCTTGACCCTGCAGGAGCTGATGGGGGGTGGGGCGCCCCGGGTACCGATCACCGGCCTCGCCTACTCGAGCGCGAGCGTCTCCGCGGGGACGCTCTTCTTCTGCGTCCCCGGTTTCACGCGCGACGGACACGAGTTCGCGCCGGAGGCGGTCGCCCGCGGGGCGGCCGCGCTCGTGACCCAGCGACCACTCGCGCTCGGCGTCCCCGAGGTCGTCGTCGAGGACGTGCGGGCGGCGATGGGGCCGGTGGCCGCGCGCTTCCACGGCGACCCGACCGAGGCGCTGAGCGTCGCCGGCATCACCGGCACGAACGGCAAGACGACGACCGCCTTCCTGGTGCGCGCGGTGCTCGAGGCCGCCGGGGTCCGCACCGGGCTGCTCGGCACGGTGAGCCGCGTCGTCGCGGGCGTCGAGGAGCCGGTCGAGCGCACGACCCCGGAGGCCGTCGACCTGCAGGTGACCTTCCGCCGGATGCTCGACGGCGGCGACCGTGCCTGCGCGATGGAGGTCTCCTCGCACGCGCTCGAGCTCGGGCGGGTCGGCGGGATTCGCTTCGCGTGCCGGGTGTTCACGAACCTGACCCAAGACCACCTCGACTTTCACCCGACGATGGCCGCCTACTACGCGGCCAAGCGACGGCTCTTCGACGCGCCCGGGGCCGCCGTCGTGAACATCGACGACGGTTACGGCCGGCGGCTCGCCGGCGAGATCGAGGCGGTCACCTTCGGGATCGAGGCCCCTGACGCCGACATCCGCGCGCGCGACGTGCGCTTCGACCTCGGCGGCGCGTCGTTCGTGGCCGACACCCCAGGAGGGCCGCTCGAGCTGACGACCAGGCTGCCGGGCCTCTTCAACGTCCAGAACGCGCTCGCGGCGCTCGGCGCCGCGCTCGCGCTCGACGTCGCCCCGGAGGCGATCCGCTCCGGCCTGGCGGGCGCGGCGCGCGTCCCCGGGCGCTTCGAGCCGGTCGATGAGGGTCAGCCGTTCGGGGTGCTCGTCGACTACGCTCACACGCCCGACTCGCTCGCGAACGTCCTGCGCGCCGCGCGCGAGCTCACACGCGGGCGGCTGCACGTCGCCTTCGGCGCCGGCGGCGACCGCGATCGCTCCAAGCGGCCGCTGATGGGGGAGGCCGCCGTGGGGCTCGCCGACCGGGTGATCGTCACCTCGGACAACCCGCGCTCGGAGGACCCGGAGGCGATCCTCGACGAGATCGTGGCCGGGACCGGCGCGGGGGCGCTGAGGGAGGTCGACCGCCGCCGCGCGATCGCGCTCGCGATCGAGGATGCCGAGCCCGGCGACGTGGTCGTGATCGCCGGCAAGGGCCACGAGCAGGGCCAGGAGTTCGAGGGCGGCCGCAAGGAGCCCTTCGACGACGTGACGGTCGCACGTGAGGCGCTCCGCCGCCGGCCCCCCGGCGCATGAAGGGCCAGGTGGCGGGCTGGGTGGCGAGCGCGGCGGAGGCCCGGCTGGCGCTCGGGGACGCATCTGCCGCGGGGCCGCTGCGGGCCGCGATCGACACGCGCGAAATCGAGCCGGGCGACCTGTTCGTCGGGCTCCGCGGCGCGCACCGCGACGGCGGCGAGCTGGCCGGGGAGGCACTGCGCGCGGGCGCCTGGGGGGTGCTCGTCGCGCCGGAGCACGGCGAGCGCGCCCTCGCGGCGGCAGCCGCCGCGGCGGGGGGTCAGGGGGCGGCCGGCGGCGGGGCCGTCGTGCTCACGGCGCCCGATCCGCTGCTCGCCTTGCAGCGCCTTGCGCGCGCGTGGCGGCGGGAGCTCGGCTGCAAGGTCGTCGCCGTCACCGGCTCGACCGGCAAGACCTCGACGAAGGACATTCTCGCGGCGCTGCTCTCGCCGCTGCTGGTCACGCACGCGAACCGCGCGAATCTGAACACCGAGATCGGGCTGCCGCTGACGATCCTCGAGGCCGCCGCCGGGACCGAGGCGATGGTGCTCGAGCTTGCGATGCGGGGTGAGGGCCAGATCGCCGAGCTGGTCGGCGTGGCCGAGCCGGACGTGGGGGTGATCATCAACGTCGGCCCCGTGCACCTGGAGCTGCTCGGCACCGTCGAGCGGGTGGCGGCGGCCAAGGGCGAGCTGATCCGCGACCTGCGCCCCGGCGCCGCCTGCGTCGTGCCCGCGCACGAGCCGCTGCTCGACGCGCACCTGCGCGACGATCTCGACACGATCGGCTTCGGGCCGGGGGGAGATATCTCGTTGCTCGGCTTCGACGGAGACGGGGCGCGGATCGACGCGCGCGGCGAGACGATCGAGCTCTCGCTCCCCTACTCGGAGCCCTACAACCTGCTCAACACGCTCGCCGCGGTCGGGGCCGCGACGGCGCTCGGAGTCACCCCGCGAGGGCCGGTCGAGGTCCGCTTCTCCCCCCTGCGCGGGGAGGTCGTCGAGCTACCCGGTGGCGTGACCGTGGTGAACGACTGCTACAACGCCAATCCGATGTCGATGCGGGCCGCCCTCCAGCACCTCGCCGAAACGCCCGCCGAGCGGCGGTTGGCGGTGCTCGGCCCGATGGCGGAGCTCGGTCCCGCCGGGCCGGAGCTCCACCGGGAGGCCGGGCGGGAGGCGGCGGCGCTCGGCATCGACGTGCTCGTGACCGTCGGCGAGGAGGCGGTCGAGTACGCCCGCGGGTTCGACGGCGAGACCCACGCGGCCGCCACACCGGAGGAGGCGGGCGCGCTGCTCTCGGAGCTCGCGTCGCCGGGCGACCGCGTGCTCGTCAAGGGCTCCCGCTCCGCGGGGCTTGAACGGGTCGTCGCATAGTGGCCCCGCGGCGCAGTGGTGTGTTGGTGACGTGGCCGGCCCCGCGTCGGGCCTTTCGCGTGCGGCGTGTCCGGGGGGTCCACTAGTTGGGCGAGATCCTGATCGGGGGGATGGCGTCGCTGCTGATCTGCATCTTCCTCGGACCGCAGTTCATCACCTGGCTGCGCGAGCGCGAGTTCGGGCAGCACATCCGCGAGGAGGGCCCGCAGGGCCACCACGAGAAGGCTGGCACGCCCACGATGGGGGGGATCGTCATCTTCATCGCGGTCTCGACGCCGTTCCTGATCCTGAGCGACTACCGGGCCGTCAGCCTCGCCGTTCTCGGCACGGCGCTCGCGACGGCCGCGCTCGGCTTCGCGGACGACTGGAGCAAGATCTCAAAGCGGCGCTCGCTCGGGGTGTCGGGCCGCACGAAGCTCGCCGTCCAGGCGGTGATCGCGATCGCGCTGTGGCTCGCTGCGACGGAGTACGTCGGGCTCAACGACACGCTGCGGCTGCGGATCGTCGACGCCTCGATCGACCTCGGCTACTTCTACCCGGTGCTGATCCTGCTGGTGCTGATGGGAGCGACCAACGGCGTCAACCTGACCGACGGCCTCGACGGCCTCGCCGCCGGCTGCTGCGCGATTGTCCTGCTCGCCTTCACCGCGATGACGTTCATCACCACGGGGCAGGAGGACCTCGCGCTCCTGTGCGCCTGCCTGGTCGGCGCCTGCGTCGGCTTCCTGTGGTTCAACTCGTTCCCGGCGTCGATCTTCATGGGGGACACCGGCGCGCTCGGGTTGGGGGGCGCGATCGCGGCGCTCGCCGTGATGACCAAGACCGAGGTGCTGCTGCTGCTGATCGGCGGCATCTTCGTGCTCGAGGCGCTCTCGGTCGTGATCCAGGTCTTCGCCTTCCAGCGCTTCCGCCGGCGGGTGTTCCTGATGGCCCCGATCCACCACCACTTCGAGATGCTCGCCTGGTCGGAGACGAAGATCATCCTGCGCTTCTGGATCGTCGCGGCGATCTGCTCGGCGATCGGCTTCACGCTCTACCAGCAGTCGCTCACGCCGTAGGCGGGGCCGAGCCCTGGCACCGCGCCCCCGCACGAACGTCCCGCGTTGCCTGCCATAGCCGCCATTGCGGGACGTTCGAGCACTTGGGAGCGCCACGAGGGGCCCCTCAGAGCGACCTGCGCAGCGCCGACCGCGCGGCGAAGTAGCCGCACATGCCGTGCACTCCGCCGCCCGGCGGGGTCGACGACGAGCAGATGTAGAGCTCGCGCGCGGGGGTCGTGTACGGATCGAGCCGCAGCGCGGGACGCGCGAAGAGCTGGCGCAGGTCCTGGATCCCGCCGTTGATGTCGCCTCCGACGTAGTTGGCGTCGTGGCGCTCGATCGCCGCCGAGTCGGTCGCCGAGCGGGCGAGGACACGCTCGCCGAAGCCCGGAGCGAAGCGCTCGACCTGGGCCTCGATGCGCGCGGTCATGTCGAACGTCGAGCCGCCCGGCACGTGGCAGTAGGCCCACAGGGTGTGCGCGTCCCCCGGCGCGCGCGTCGGGTCGAACGGGGTCTGCTGTGAGAGCAGCACGAAGGGTCGCTCCGGGTGCTCGCCGCGCTGCACGGCCTGCTCGGCGTCCGCGACCTCGGCGAGCGTCCCGCCGAGGTGGACCGTCGCAGCTCTCGCGCAGGCGGGCGCCGTCCACGGCACGGGGCCGTCGAGCGCCCAGTCGAGCTTGAAGACCCCGGGGCCGTAGCGGTAGCGCTCGAGGGTGCGCCGGTAGCGAGCGGGGAGGCGCTCCCTCGCGATCTCGGCGAGCCGGTGCGGGCCGACATCGAGCAGGACGGCGCGCGCCGGCGGAAGGTCTGCGAGCGAGGTCACGCGCCGGCCCGTCTCGATCTCGCCCCCGAGCGAGCGCAGGTGCGCCGCGAGTGCGTCGGCGAGCCGCTGGGAGCCTCCCTTGACGAGCGGCCAGCCGCAGGCGTGGGCGACTACGGCGAGCATCAGCCCGACGGCCGCGGACGGGGGCCGGCGCAGCGAGAGCATCGAGTGGGCCGCGAGCCCGCCGAGCAGCGCACGCGCGTGCGGACCCTCGAAGCGGGCGGTCGCGAGCCCGGCTGCGGAGCGGGCTGCGGACCGGCCGAAGCGTCCCAGCAGGAGCGGATGGCGGGGCCGGCGCAGCGGCGCGAGCGTGTCTGTCAGTAGGTCCGGGGCCCGTCGCACGAGCGGGCCGAGCAGCGCGGCGTAGGAGTCGCCGTCGGGCCCGAGCCCGCGGCCGGTCGCCTCGACCGAGCGCTCGAGCACCGCTGCGCTGCCGTCGTCGAGCGGGTGCGCGAGGGGGGCGGGCGGATGAACCAGCTCGACGCCGAGCTCGTCCAGCGGGAGGCTCCGCAGGAAGGGTGAGGCGAGCGGCCACGGATGGATCGCCGAGCAGCGGTCGTGGACGAAGCCGGGCAGGGTCAGCTCCGCGGAGCGGCAGCCGCCCCCGACGGTCTCCTCGGCCTCCAGCACGAGCACCGACCGTCCCGCCCGCGCGATCTCGATCGCGGCGGCGAGCCCGTTGGGGCCCGATCCGACGACGACGGCGTCGATCCTGCCCGCGTCGTCCCCCGGGGGGCGCGCCGGGGCGGGATGCTGCCGAACGCCACGCATCGGGCCACGGTAGCTCGCGCTCGCGCTGTGGCTCGTCGAGCCCCGCGGCCGCCGCTGCGCCGGCACGTCCGGGACCCGTGGTTCTGCTCTGGGGCCTCGCGCTGATCCTCGACGCGCTCCGTGCGCGCCGTCGCCGCGGATGAGCGGCGCCGGGCGCGCTCACGGACCGAACCGCTCACTCGGCCTCGAGCACCTCGATCCCGAGGGCGCGCGCCCAGACCTCGGCGTGCGCGACGATGCCCGCGGAGTCGATCATCGCCCCGCTCAGGCGCTCCACGCCGTGGATGCCGACGAGCTGCGAGCGGAGCAGCTCGCACCGCTCCAGGCGCGCGCCGCGGAAGTCGGCGCGGGTGAGGTCACAGCGCAGGAAGCGGACGGACTCGAGCCGGGCGTCGAGGAAGCTCGCGTCGGTCAGCAGACAGTCCTCGAAGGTCACCGAGTCGAGCGTCGCCTCGGCGAGCGAGACGAGATCGAGGCGCCCGTCGCGGACCGTCATGTTGCCCAGCGCCGCGCCCGTGAGGACGGCCCCCGTCATGCGGCAGCCCTCGACCGTGACGCGCCGGGCGCTCGCCCGCGGGGCGTCGATGTTGGCCAGGTCGCAGCCGGCGAGCGCGGCGTCGGCGACGGACAGCCGCTCGAAGCGCGAGGCGGAGAGGTCGACCCCCGAGAGTCGCGCGGTGCGCAGCTCCACGCCGCGCGCGCTCTGCTCGCGCAGCCCGAGGTCTGTCAGCTCGATGTCCTCGCAGACCTCGTCGTGGGCCGGCGCGGCGCTCGTCCGCGGCTCGAGCCGCGCGGGTAGTCGCGGTGGCTGCGGGTGCCGGGCGCGGGCGGAGGGCATCGGGTCAAGCCAACCACAGGCGGCGCCGGCGCGCCCCCGGGCGCGCGGGTGCCCTCTGTAGCGTGCAGCCCGTGCAGGAACGACCCGCGCTCCCGCCCGCCCCTTACCTGGTGGTCGGCCTGGCCCGCTCGGGCGCGGCGATCGCGCGCACGCTCACCGAACACGGGGAGGTGATCGGCGTTGATGCCGGCGCGCCGGCCGGGGCCGGCGCGCTCACGGGGGTGGAGCTTCACCTGCGCTCGCAGGGGGTCGAGCTGCTCGACCGCGCGCGCACGGTCGTGAAGTCACCCGGGGTGCCGCGCGAGGTAGCGGTCGTAGCGGGCGCGCTCCGGCGGGGCCTCGAGGTGACAGGGGAGCTCGAGCTGGCCTGGCGGCTGCTGGGAAACCGCTTCATCGCGGTCACCGGTACGAACGGGAAGACCACCACCGTCGAGCTGCTGGGGGAGATGCACCGGCGGGCCGGCATCCCGGTGGCGGTTGCCGGCAACGTCGGCACGCCGCTCGCCGCGCTGGTCGGGCAGCTCGACCCCGAGGCGGTCGTCGTCTGCGAGTGCTCGAGCTTCCAGCTCGAGGACTGCTCGGCCTTCGCGCCGGAGTGCGCGTTGCTGCTCAACCTCGAGGAGGACCACCTCGACCGCCACGGCGACGCCGGCGCCTACCGCGAGGCGAAGCTGCGGATCTTTGCCAACCAGCGCGCGGGGAACTGCGGCTTCGATCCCGCCGCGGTCGAGGCCGAGACGGCGGTCAGCGGCGGATGGCTGTCGGTGCGCGGCGAGGCCGTCGTAGCGCTCGAGCAGATCCGCCTGCGGGGCGCGCACAACGTCGAGAACGCGCGCG
>JBPCKX010000110.1:0-9178 GCA_051003875.1 Thermoleophilaceae bacterium | reverse complement strand
CTCACCGGATGCCGTCGCCATCCGGGATCGGGCTCGATCCCAGGGGTCACCCTTGTGATGTTCGCCCGATCCCGCCTGACTCGGCCTCCGGCGCGGAAACGCTCGCCAGTTCCGGTGGATTCAGGCTCAGGGAACCAGGTCGGGAGCCCGGTCGGGCCGCTCTCCGAGCTTGACTTCGACGCGCCGCCGCTTCCCGTCGCGGATCAGCTCGAGCTCCACCTCGGCGCCCGCGTCCCGGGCGCTGATCAGATCCGCGAGGTCGGACTCGCGCGTGAGCTTGCGGCCGTCGACGGCCACGACCACGTCACCGTCGGACGGTACGTCCTGCTGCCCCTGGAACTCGATCTCCTCGCCGCCCGCCCTCAGTCCGGCGCGGTCCGCCGGGCTGCCGTCCTCGACACGCACGATCAGCGCCCCGTCGCGCACCGGCAGCCCGAGCCGCTCGGCGAGTTGCGGATAGAGCGGCTGCGAGGTCACCCCGAGATAGCCGTAGTCGACCCGGCCCTCCGCGCGCAGCGCGCGCAGGGACCGGCGCACCGTGTCGACGGGCACCGCGAAGCCGACGCCCGCGCCCGCCCCCGTGCTCGACTTGATCTGCGAGTTGACTCCGAGCACCTCTCCCCTGGCGTTGAGCAGCGGCCCGCCCGAGTTGCCGGGGTTGATCGCGGCGTCGGTCTGGATCGCGTTCCCGATCTGGAACGCGGTCAGTGACTGAATCGTGCGGTCGAGGGCGGAGATCACGCCCGTGGAGAGTGACTGGCGCTCCCCAAACGGGCTCCCGATCGCCGCGACGGGCTCGCCGACGACGAGGTCGCGCGAGCGGCCGAGCTTCAGCGGGGTGAGCTTGAGCCCGGCGGGATCGATCTTCAGCAGCGCGATGTCCGCCCCCGGGTCCTCGCCCACGATCCGGGCGGGCACCCTGTCGCCCTCGGCGAGCTCCACGAACACCTCCGTCGCTCGCTTCGCGTCGGGCGGGCTGCCCGTCGTGACCACGTGCGCGTTCGTGACGATGTAGCCCTCGCCGTCGAGCACGAACCCGGAGCCCTGACCTCCCTCGCCGTCCTCGTCCTCCTGTTGCAGCAACGTCTCGCCGCCCTCGAAGATCGACAGGATCGTGACGACGCCCGGCGAGAGGCGGCCGTAGAGCGCCGCGGGGTCGAAGCCGCCCTCCTCTCCGAGGCCCTCTACGACCTCGACCTGCGTCGTCTGCACCTCGCGCGGGCCCGTGCCCGCGGAGCCCTCCTCCGAGTCACCCGAGCAGCCTGCGATGGCGGCCGCGGCGGCGACCGCCGCCGCGAGCATGCGCGGCCCGGTGCCGACGCCGATCACGCGGCGGGCGGGCCCGGGTGCGCGGGCAGCCTCAGGGTGAAGGCCGTGCCGACCGGCAGCTCCGATGCGCCCAGCTGCCCGTCCATGTGCTCGGCGAGCTCGCGCGCGATCGCGAGGCCGAGCCCCGCCCCGCGGGTGCCGTCACCCTTCGTGAAGCGCTCGAACACCGCGGTCGACTGCGGCAGGCCGGGGCCGTCGTCGATCACCGTCAGCGCGGCCACGCCGTCGCCGCCTTGCGCCGCCACCGTCACCTGGGTGCGCTCCGGTGTGTGCGTGAAGGCATTGTCGAGCAGGATACGGATGATCTGCGCCACGCGCTCCCGGTCGCAGCGCGCCTGGATGCCGGGATCCTCGAGCTGCAGCGCGACCGCGGGGCGCCGATCCGCGACGACCGGCGCGAACTCGCTCGTGACCGCGCGCGCGACCTCCGAGAGGTCGACCGCCTCGCGCTCGAAGCGCACCGACCCGGTGTCGAGGCGCGAGAGGTCGAGCAGGTCGACGGCGAGCTTCTGCAGGCGCTCGACCTGTCCGGCCATCGTGTCGAGGAACTCGCGCCGGGTCGCCTCGTCGAGCTCCTCGTCGCGCAGTAGCTCGACGAACCCGCCGAGCGAGAAGATCGGCGTGCGCAGCTCGTGGGAGGCCGTCGCGACGAACTCCTTGCGCGCCACGTCCACCCGCCTGAGCTGGCGCTGCATGTCGTTGAAGGTCCGTGTGAGCTGGCCGAGCTCGTCGTCGGAGTCGACCGGCAGCGGCTCGATGAAGTTGCCGGCGGCGACCTGCTCGGCCCCATCCTCCAGTCGCCTGACGCGATGCGAGAGGGTCTGGGCGACCCAGTATCCGCCGACGACCGCGAGCAGCAGCGCGCCGGCGGTCGCGAGCAGCAGCCGGTTGCGCACGAGCGCGACGGTGTCGGTCACGTCCTCGAGGCTCTGCGAGTAGAGGGCGATCCACGTGCTCTCGCCCCGGAACGAGAGCGGCTGGGCGACCTGGCCGAGCGCCTCGCCGTCGAGCGATCCGTAGCCGCGTGCAGGGCCACCCGCCGCCGCGGCCTTCCGCGCGAGCGCGTTGTTGAGCGGAACCTCGCGTTCCTCACGGGTGTCGGTGATGACGTAGAACGCGGCCTGCCGCTCGATCGGGCGGGACTGCTGCACCCCGAGCAGCGTGATCCGCGCCCCGGTGGCGTCGCCGGCCGCCCGGACGCGCCGGTCGAGCTCTGCGGCCGATATGTCCTGGCGCCCCATCAGGCCCTGGAGCGTCGCCTCGGCGCCGGCGGCGACCCGCTCGAGGTCGGCGAGCTTCTGCTGCTCGAGGTTGGTTTCGAGCTGGGGCACCACGGCCAGGTAGATGACCGCGAAGGCGGCCGCCGTGATGCCGAGGATGAGCAGCGCGAGCTTGTTGCGCAGCGAGCGCAGGCGGAGCCGGGGAATCACTGCGTGCGATCCCGGTAGCGGTAGCCGACGCCGCGCACGGTGAGCATCAGCTCCGGGTGCCTCGGGTCGCGCTCGAGCTTCTCCCGCAGGTGACGGATGTGGACGTCGACAGTGCGCGGGTCGCGGTAGGAGGAGTCTCCCCAGACACGCTCGAGCAGCACCATCCGGTTGTAGACCCGGCCGGGATGGCGTGCCAGCGCGGCCAGGATCTCGAACTCGACGTAGGTCAGCCGGGCGGGCTCGCCCGCGCGGGTGACGGTGCGCTTGTCGAAGTCGACCCGCAGGTCGCCGTCCACGAGCGGCTCCTCGCTCGGCTCGGCGTCACGCGTGTGCGCCGCGCGGCGCAGGACCGCCTTGACGCGGCTGCGGAACTCCCTGACGGAGAACGGCTTGGTGATGTAGTCGTCGGCGCCGAGCTCGAGGCCCAGCACCTTGTCGACCTCCTCCGTGCGGGCGGTCAGCATGATGATCGGGACGGAGCTCCGGGCGCGCATTCTGCGGCAGACCTCGAACCCGTCGAGGCCCGGGAGCATCAGGTCGAGCACGACGAGGTCGATGTCGTCGTCGCGCAGCCGCTCGAGCGCCGCCGGCCCGTCGAGCGCGGCGACGACGTCGTAGCCGTCCTTGCGCAGCGGGAAGGCGAGCAGCTTCTGGAGCGACTCTTCGTCGTCGACCAGGAGGATTCGGGGAGCGGGGTGTTCCATAGAGCGCCCACGACCGGTGGGCCACGCCTGGCCCAGATTGTAGGTTGGGGCGAGTGCGGAGCCGGCGAGCGTGATCGAGCCGCGGATCTATCGTGCGGCCTTCGTGCCGGCGGTGCTGGCGGTCGTGCTCGTGATGTTCTCGCTCGAGAGCCGTCCGCGCCCGTTGCCGCAGGGGCTCGCCGCGGACGTCCTCTTCGACGGAGGCCAGGCGGCGAGCGGCGCGCGCGAGATCGTCGAGCGTGCGCGTGACCGGCGGTCGGGCAGTGCCGGCGACGCCGCGCTCGCGGGTGCCGTGCGCGTGGCGCTGTCCGAACGCGGGTTCGCCGTCGAGGTCGACCGCTTCGACCGCGACGGCAGGGCGCTCGTGAACGTGGTCGGCCGCCGCGCGGGCCAGTCGCCGCGCCAGATCGTCGTGCTCGCCGCGCGTGATGCCTCGGGGGTGCCGGACGCCGCCGGCAGCGCTGCGGATACCGCGGCCCTGCTCGAGCTCTCGCGCGTCTTCGAGGGCCGGCCGTCGCGCAAGACGCTCGTGCTCGCCTCGGTCGACGGGTCGACGCTCGGGCAGGTCGGCGCGCGGCGCCTCGCGGAGCGGCTCGAGGACCCGGATCTCGTCGACGCCGTGCTGGTGCTCTCAGACCTCGGCTCGGGCGCGCGCGAGCCCCCTTCGATCGTGCCCTGGTCCAACGACGTCACGCGCGCGGGGATCGGACTGCAGCGGACGGTCGCGGAGTCGCTGCGGCAGGAGATCGGCCGCCCGGCGGCGGGCGCGAGCCCGACCGGCCAGGGCGCGCGGCTCGCGTTTCCGATCGGGATCGGGGCGCAGGGCCCGCTGATCGCCGCCGGGTACGACGCGGTGCGGATCGCCGGCGACGGGGAGCTGGAGGGCTCCGGGGACTCCGAACCGGACGCCATCGACGAGGACCGGCTCGGCGGCCTCGGCCGCGCGACGCTGCGCACCGTGACGGCGCTCGACCAGGGTGGCCGGCCCGCCCACGGCCCGAGCGCGTACGTGACCGTGGGCGGCCAGGTGCTGCCCGGTTGGGTGCTCGTGGTGCTCGGGCTGACGCTGATCCTGCCCGCGCTCGTCGCGAGCATCGACGCGTTCGCGCGGGCGCGGCGGCGCGCGCGGGCGATCTCGCCGTGGTTCGCCTGGGTCGGTGCCGGCGGCCTCGCCTTCGCGGTCGGGCTCGGGCTCGCGCACGTGCTGGCGCTCAGCGGCGCCACGCCCGACCCGCCCGCGGCGCCGGTGACCCCCGACCTGTACCCGCTGCGCGCCGCCGGTTGGGGGGTGCTCGGCGTGCTCGCGACGGCGATCGCGCTCGCCTGGGTCGGCCTGCGCAGGATCGCGCGGCGCGTCGCCGCCGACGTGACGGACCCGGGGGCTGCCGTGGCGGTCGCGCTCGTGCTGAGCGTGTCGGTGCTGGGGGTATGGGCGTTGAACCCCTATTCCGTGCTGATCCTCGTGCCGGCGCTGCATCTCTGGATCCTGGCGACGCTCGTCGATCCCCCGCCCGCCCGCCGCACCCGGCTGATCATGGTCGCCGCGGGCCTGTTGCTGCCGGTCCTGCTGGTGACCTATGACCTGATCACGTTGCAGCTCGATCCGGCCAGCGGCGCCTGGTACCTGTTCCTGCTCGTGACCGGCGGTCACGTGAGCGTGGTGAGCGCACTGCTCGGCTGCGTGCTGGCCGCGGCGCTCGGATCGGTGGCCGCGATCGCGGGTGCGCGCCACCCTGAGGCCGAGGGCGGAGCGGGCGACACACCCTCGGTGCGCGGGCCCGGCTCCTACGCCGGTCCCGGCTCTCTCGGGGGGACCTCGAGCGCCCTGCGGCGCTGATCCGGCGGCGGCGAGGGTGGTATCGCGACCCCAGGCATCGGCATCGCGTCCAATCGCGGCTTCCGGGTCTAAGGGAGGCTCCGCGACCGCCGATGTGAGAGGCATGTGCTCATGTCAGAGGACGCTCATCGAAGCAGGCGAATATCGCGTTGACCCCGACGCCGTGGCGGAGGCGATCCTGCTCGGCACGCGAGGTGGACCCGTGCCGCGGGCCCCCTCAACGGTGCTCGTACCCGCGGACCTCTTCGAGGGGATTATTGACGCGGCCGGCCCCGACGGGTACGTCCCCTCAACGGTGCTCGTACCCGCGGACCTCTTCCAGGATCCGCCTCCCCGCCGCAGTGAGCTCGAGGCCCTCGCCCCCGGCCACGTCACCTAGCCGGGTCAACGGCACTCCGGCGGCGCTCGGTCGCCAGCGCTCGGCCGGCAGCGTGAAGAGCAGCTCGTAGTCCTCCCCGCCGCTCGCGGCGAGCTCGAGCGGGTCGCGTCCGGCGGCTTCGGCCACCTCCCGCACGCCCGGCGCGAGCGGCGCGGCGGAGAGATCGAGCGCGAGACGCACCCCGCTGCTGCGCGCGAGGTGGCGCGCGTCGGTCGCGAGCCCGTCGCTGAGGTCGATCATCGCCGTGGCGCCGAGCTCTGCGAGCGCGCGCCCGGCCGCGAGCCGTGGCTCGGGGAGGCGGTGACGCGCCGCGAGCAGGTCGGCGGTGGCGGGCTCGAGCGCGGCCGCCGCGCCCTCAAGCACGAGCAGCCCCGCACCCGCCGCGCCCAGCTCCCCGCTGAGGCCCACGACGTCGCCCGGGCGAGCGCCGTCGCGCCCGACCGGCCGGTCCTCGGAGTCCGCCCAGCCCACGACGCAGACGGTGATCACCAGGGCTCCCGCGCGCACCACGTCGCCGCCGGCGATCGTCGTGCCGGTGCGCGCGGCGAGTGCCGCCATGCCCTCGACGAGAGCGAGCGCGCCGGCGGTCGAGAAGTCCTGCGGCAGCGCGAGCGAGACGTACGCCTCGCCCGGCTCTACGCCCATCGCCGCGAGGTCCGACAGCGCGGCCGCGAGGGCCTTGTGCCCGACGGCGGGGAGCGGGTGGGTCGCCAGCTCGAAGTGAACGCCCTCCGCCACGGTGTCGATCGAGGTCACGGCGAGCGAGCGAGCGCGCACGACGGCGGCGTCGTCGCCCACCCAGCGCACGACACGCTCCCCCGGGGGCCCCAGCGCCCGCTCGATCGCGGCGATCAGCTCCAGCTCTGGCATGGGTACAGTCTGAACCGGTGAGCGCCCCGCGGGTACCCGACGCCGACAGGGCGGAGCCCCCGGCGTCGGTGCTCGAGCGCCTGGGAGCCGCGGTCGCGCGCCTGTCGACGGCCGGCAGCGGCAATCCGCGCCGCAGGCTGCTCGTCCAGTATGGGCTCGCGGCGCTGATCTTCGGCTTCCTGGTCTTCTTCGTGGCGCGTCAGTGGAGCGAGCTGCCCGACTTCGACTGGCGCTTCTCGCCGGGCTGGCTCGCGCTCGCGACCGTCTGCGTGGTGGTCTTCTACGCGCTCCAGGGAGAGATCTGGCGCGCCGTGATCCGCTCGCTCGGCGAGCAGATCGATCCGCGTCCGGCGCGCGCGGTCTGGGGCAAGTCGCTGCTCGCCCGCTACGTGCCGACGAACGTGCTGATGGTGGTCGGGCGCGTCGTGATGGCCGAGCGGCACGGCGTGCCGAAGCGGGTCACGCTCGCGAGCATCGTCTACGAGCTGGCGCTCGCAATCGGCACGGCGGTGATGGTCGGCGCCTACTTCGTGATCCAGCTTCCGGACCTCGAGGGCCGGCCGGGCCGTTTCGCGGTGCTCGTGGTGATCCCGGCGGTGCTGGTGGCGGTGCATCCGCGCGTCTTCGGGCGGCTCGCGGGCTTCGCGCTCGACAAGCTGGGTCGTGAGCCGCTGCCGCGGGTGCTGCCCTTCGGGCGCGTGCTGCAGCTCTGCGCCGCCTTCCTCGCGTGCTGGGCGACGATCGGGCTGGGGCTGTTCGCCTTCGCGGCGGCGCTGCACCCCGTCGCGCTGTCCGACCTGCTCTACGTCGCCTCCTCCTATCCCGTCGCCTTCTGCGTGGCCGTGATCACCTTCATCGTCCCGAGCGGGATCGGCACGCGCGACGCGGCGCTCGCGGCCGCGATGGCGGTCGTCCTGCCGGCGGCGGTGGCGACGGCGATCGCGGTCGCCTTCCGCATCCTGCAGACGCTGGTCGAGTTGCTCTACGTCGCCGCCGTCGTGGCCATCGATCGCCGCGCGGGCGCGCCGTAGCCGTGGCGCCCGCCGCCCGGTTGAACGACGTGGTCGGGAGCCACGGCTGGTGCTGACGGAAGTCTTCGCGGCTAGAAGCCGCGCGGCGACTCGCCCGGGTTGATCGCGCCCCTGTCCGGGTCGCTTTCCAGACCGCCTTCCGGCTGGGGCGCGGGGCGCGGAGTGCGCTGTGGCGTCGGAGCGGGTACGGGTAGTGATGGCGCCGGCGCCTGCGCGGGCGGCGGGTCGTACAGGCGCGGGTCGTAGCCGCTGTAGTTCTCGCCGCCGGCGGAGTTGTCGCCGGGGCCGGTTGGCGGGGGCGCGTAGTAGGTGTCGTCGCCGGTGCCGGTCGTGCCGGAGCCGTCCTGCGGGGTGCCCGTGAGCGAGTTCTCGCCGAAGAAGGGCGAGAACTCGACCGGCTCGTCCGGCTGCGCGAAGTCCCCGCAGCTGTCGCCCTTGGCGACCACCATGTAGTCGTGCCAGATCCCCGCCGGGATCGTGCCGCCGGCGACGCCGGGCATCGATTGCAGAGCGTTCGGGTAGCCGACCCAGGTCGAGCTGACGAGCTCGGGGGTGTAGCCCACGAACCAGGCGTCGTTGAAGGCGTCGGTGGTGCCCGTCTTGCCTGCCACGGGGCAGCCGATCTGCGCCGCGGTGCCCGTTCCCCCCTCCACGTTCATCTTCAGGATCTTCGTCACCTCGTAGGCCTCGCCCTCGGACAGCACGCGCTTTCGCTCCGGCTCTCCGAGGTCGCTCGTCTCCCCGTTGGGGAAGACGACCTTCTCGATCCCCTTCACCTCGTTGCGCATCCCGCCCGAGGCGAGCGTCGCGTAGGCGTTGGCCATCTCGAGCGGCGAGACGCCGAGCCGCAGCCCGCCGAGGCCCTCGGCGGGCAGCCCGTCGAGCTGGCTCGTGATCCCCATGAGCTGCGCGGTCCGCTTCACCGCCCGCGGCCCGAGATCGACGATGAGCTGCGCGTAGACGGTGTTGTCGGAGGCGAGCGTCGCCTGCACGAGGTTCATCGAGCCGCCGTAGGAGTCGCCGTAGGTCTTCACCTTCCACGGGCCGAAGCCGGGCACGTTGAGGCTCAGCGGCATCGAGGTGTAGCTGGTCGTGGCGGGGTTGAGCCCCTTGCGGATCGCCGTCGCGAGCACGAACGTCTTGAAGGCGGAGCCGGGCTGGCGCTGTCCCTGCGCGGCGAGGTTGAAGCGGCGGTCGGCGTAGCTGCCGCTGGAGGCCATCGCGCGGATGTAGCCGTTGTTCGGATCGACGGAGACGATCGCCGAGCTGGGGTCCGACGGATTGGGGAGCCGGCCGTCGATCGCGGCGCGCGCCTCGTCCTGGAGCTTCGGATCGATCGTCGTGTAGACCTTCAGCCCGCCGCGGCGGTAGACACCCGCGCCGTACTCCTCGATCAGCTTCTCCTGCACGTAGTCGAAGAAGTAGGGCTCACGGCGCTCGGTGTAGCGCGTGCCCTGCTTGACCCCCAGCCGCTGCGCGGATGCCTCGTCGGCCTCGGCCTGGGTGATGAAGTCGTTCTTGGCCATCCGCTGGAGCACCTCCCCGCGACGCTGCAGCGCCGCGGTGGGGTTGCGGAACGGGTTGTACTGCGAGGGCGC
>JBPCKX010000109.1:0-5315 GCA_051003875.1 Thermoleophilaceae bacterium | reverse complement strand
GGGCCAGGATGCAGTTCCCCAAAACCAGCACGACACCGAGAAAGAGGGCGGCGATGTTCCCGACCGCGCGCGCCCTGCGCGCGCCGATCCCCTTGAACGCGACGCGGAGCATCTAAGCCCGGCGCGGCACCCGCCTCCGCTCCCCGGAGGGGGCGGTTCGCTCCGCGGCCATCGCTAGCCCACAGCCTTCATCAGCTCGAGCACGTCGGACTCCCCGCCGGCCTCGCCGTCGTGCACCACCCGCCCGTCGCCGAGCACCACGATCCGGTCGGCGAACGCGGCGGCGTGCGCCTCGTGGGTGACCATGATCACCGTCTGGCCGAACTCGCGCACGGCCTGGCTGAGCAGCTCGAGCACCTCGTCGGAGGCCTTCGAGTCGAGGTTTCCGGTCGGCTCGTCGGCGAAGACGACCGCCGGCTTCGACACCAGCGCGCGGGCCACGGCGACACGCTGCTGCTGACCGCCCGAGAGCTCGGAGGGCCGGTGGCCGCGCCGATCCCCGAGACCGACGACCTCGATCAGCCGCTCGAGCCACTCGCCGTCGGGCTCGCGGCCGGCGATCGTGAGCGGCAGGACGATGTTCTCCTCGGCGCTCAGCACCGGAAGCAGGTTGAAGAGCTGGAAGACGAAGCCGAGCTTGTCGCGCCTGAGCGAGGTCAGCCCGCCGTCGTCGAGGCCGGCGAGCTCGGTGCCGTCGATCACGACCGACCCGCCCGTCGGCTTGTCGAGGCCGGCGAGCACGTGCATCAGGGTCGACTTCCCCGACCCCGACGGGCCCATGATCGCCGCGAACCGCCCGCGCTCGAAGCCGACCGAGACGCCGTCGAGCGCGTCGACCGCCGTCTCCCCCTCGCCGAAGCGGCGGCGGACATCCGCTGCGGTGACGATCGTCTCCACCACGCCAACTGTGCCACATGCAGGCGCCGTCCTATGATCCGATCGAGCGAGATGGAGCCCGTCATGCCCCACGCCCAGCCGGCGAGCGCGCCTTCCGAGGACCTCCCCCCCGCGCCGCGCACAGCGCCGGCGCCGCTGGAGGGCGGACCGCCGGCGCTGCTTGGCTTCATGCGCCGCAACGGGATGCTCAACCTGCGCTACGCGCGCCTGCTCGCCAGGCTCGCCCGCCGCCGCTGGCTGACCTCCTCCGGACGGCGGCTGCGCACCGACGGGATCGCCTTCATCGGGCCGCGGACGGTGCTCGAGATCGGTCCGCGGGGGCGTGTGGAGCTCGGACGCTGGTCGTGGCTCGGACACGGGACCAAGATCCGCTGCCACGAGGGTCTCGTGTCGATCGGGGCGAAGACCGTGCTCGGGCAGGAGTGCACCATCTCCGCCTTCCAGCACGTCGCGGTCGGGCGCGAGTGCGTGATCGCCGACCGCGTGATGATGATCGACTTCGACCACGGAGCCACCGAGGTCGAGCGCCCGATCCGCCACCAGGGCATCTACAAGCGCGACGTGCACGTCGGCAACAACGTCTGGATCGGCTACGGCGCCTGCATCCTGCGCGGCGTGACCGTCGGCGACAACGCGATCATCGGCGCCAACGCCGTCGTGACGACCGACGTGCCCGCGAACGCGGTGGTCGGGGGCGTGCCGGCGAAGGTGCTGCGGATGCGCGATAAGCCGCGCCGGATGCGCTGGAGCTAACCGGTCGTGGCCCGATCCCCCGCCCTGCTGGCTCGCGGCCCGTGGGAGGCGGCGAGCGTCGAGGCGAGCTGGAGCGAGCGCGAGTTCGCGCCCGACCCGGAGACGACCGCCGCCGCGGATGCCGCGCTTGCCGCGCTGCGCGCGCGCGGCTCGCCGACCCACGACGGCATCGGCGCCCGGCTGGCCTCCTTCGACTGCTCTGAGGGGGGGCTGCGCCTCGAGCTCGAGCCCGCCCGCTGGGCGCTGCGCCTCGCCGCCGACGCGGCCGGGTCGATGTCGGCGCTGTGCGTCGTGCGCAACGCGGACGGTCGCTGGCTCGCCGGGCGGCGGGCGGGCTGGGTCGCGAGCTGGCCCGGCCGCTGGGCGCTCGGCGCGGGCGGCGCCGTCGAGCCCGGCGAGAACCCCGCCGACACGCTTTCGCGCGAGCTCTACGAGGAGTGGAGCGTGCGTCCCGAGCGGCTCAGCGTCGAGGCGCTCGTACGCGTCCCCTCGGGGCTGGTGCTGCTGGTCGGGCTCGCGCGGCTCGCGCGCGACACAGCCGACGTCGCGAGGGATCCCGAGCACGACGCCCATGCCTGGTGGCCGCCCGACCCGGCCAGCTGGCCCCCCGAGGCCGACGGCCAGGTGCGGCGGATGGGACACCTGCTGGCGGGCTCGTGACGGGAGTCCGTCCCGCGCCGCTCCTCACGGCATGTGCGAGTGGAGCACGAGGCCCCGGTCGGCGCCCATCAGGCCGCGGTCGCAACCCGCCGCGGGAACGGCGAGGGCGCGGCCCGGAGCCGCACCGGGACCACCACGCAGACCGCGACCACCGCGAGCCCGACGAGCAACGGCACCAGGACGCCGACGTCCGTCCCGGCGACCGCGAAGGTGTTGAACGCGGCGTGGATCGCGATCACCGCGAAGATGCTCGCGGTCGCCTCATAGACCAGGCAGACGCCGATGCCGAAGACGGCGATCACCGGCAGGATCTCGAGCGAGGAGAGGCCCTGAAAGTGCAGCGAGCCGAAGATGAGCCCGTTGATCGGGGCGGCGAGCCAGACCCGCAGACGCGTCCTCAGCGCGCGGTAGAAGAAGCCGCGGAAGAAGATCTCCTCCGTGACCGGGGCGACCACGATGACCGCGCCCGAGAGCGCCAGCGCGGCGAGCACCCCGCTCTCGCCGCCGAGATCCTCCGTGTTGCTCTCATCGACCCCCAGCAGCTCGATGTAGCCGACCTCGAAGCCGAACAGCAGCAGCGCGACGAGCACCGCGATCAAGATCGTTCGCCGCGGCGGCGAGGGCCGGATGCCGAAGTGCCACGGCCGCGGTCGCCCGCGCCGCGAGGCGAGGAAGACGGCCGCACCGACGAAGGTCGCGTCCTGCACCACGAGGGCGGCCAGCAGCGCGAGCGCACCGACCGCCCCGTCGGTCTCGGTCAGCAGGATCGCCGGCAGGATCGGGATGCCGAGAAAGAGCACCGCCAGGGTGCCCGCCCCCATCGCCGCGAAGCCGAGCCACGGAGGCCAGCGCGGGCGGGCGGCGTCGGGCAGCTCGGGCGACTCCGGCGGGGCCGTCGCCGGGACCCTGGCGCTCACCGCAGGACCGCGACAAAGTCGAGCGCCGCGTCGAGCCGGTCGGGCCGAAGCGCGAAGTCGTCCGCCGCGATCGCCGGGACGAAGCGGTCGTAGAAGGCTCGCGTCAGGCCGAGCCGCGCGTGCGCGCCGTCCCATCCGAGCCCGAGCGCGAGCTCGTGCGCGCGCAGCTTGCGCGCGTGGAAGAGTCCGAGCAGCTCGACCTCGGCGAAACACCGCTCGCAGAGCGCGCGCAACTCTTCGTGGCGGTACTCGTGCAGGTGCCAGGGGTTGCCCGAGCGCTCCTCGCCCGGGGGCGCGAGCGTGAGCACGTTCGGCGTCGACACGTAAGCCGTTCCGCCCGGCCGCAACATCTCGCCGATGTGCCGCAGGACCGCGTCCGCGTCGTGGACGTGCTCGATCGTCTGCAGGAAGACGACGGCATCGCAGGGCTCCGCGTAGCGCTCGGCGAGGTCGCGTACGAAGCGCACGCCCGGCTGCGCGTACCGCAGGCGTGCGTGCTCGTGGGCCTCGGGGTTGGCGTCCACGCCCGTGACCCGCGCCGCCCGCCGCGCGAGGGTGGCGGTCCCGTAGCCCTCACCGCAGGCGAGGTCGACCACGTCGAGCCCGGCGCAGCGCGCGGCGACCCACTCGTAGACGGCGAGATGTCGCCGGTACCAGTAGTTCTCGGCCGGCACGTCGGGGAGGGTCCGCTCGCCCGTCAGGGTGAGCGGGGGGACGCCCTGCGGCTGGTCTCGCTGCGCGTACTCGGCCCGGGCACTCAACTGGGGCGCAGTCTAGGGGCCCTTGGGAACCGGGGAGCGGCCCGCCCAATAGGGTGTCGCGGCGGGATGGTGCCTTCCAAGTCGAGCGACGAGATACACGCGGCGAACGCCCGCTACCACGATCTCGCGGCCGCGTGCTACGACGCAAAGTGGGGGATCGACTTCGGCGAGCGCGGCCGGCGCCAGGTGGAGGGAAAGCTGCGCAAGGCGCTCGGCGGGCCGGCCGGCCCGTTCGCGCGGGCACTCGAGATCGGCGCCGGGACGGGCTACTTCGGGCTGAACCTGCTCGGCGCGGGCGCGATATCCAGCTACACCGCGACCGACGTCTCCCAGAGCATGCTCGACGTGCTCGCGGGCAGCGCGGGCCGGCTCGGGCTCAGCGCTCGAACGGCCCGCTGCGCGGCCGACCGGCTCCCGTTCGAGGACGGCTCGTTCGATCTGGTCTTCGGTCACGCGGTGCTCCACCACCTGCCCGACCTCGACGCCTCCTTCGCGGAGGTGCGGCGCGTGCTCGCGCCGGGCGGGGCGATCGTCTTCTGCGGCGAGCCCTCGCACTACGGCGACAGGATCGCCGCCGCTCCGAAGCGGGCGGCACAGGCCGTCGCGCCACTCTGGCGCGCGCTGGTCGGCGCCGGCGCGGCCGCGCACAACGGCCACCACCACGGCGAGGAGGAGCGACGGCTCGAGCCGGTCGTCGACATCCACGCCTTCACCCCCGCGGCGCTCGCGCGGCCGCTGCGGAGCGCAGGATTCAGCGGCATCAGGATCAGCGGCGAGGAGCTCGCCGCCAGCCTGTTCGGGTGGGCGAACCGCGCACTCGAGGCGACCGCCGAGCCGGCGGAGGTGCCCTGGCTGTGGTACCAGTACGCCTACCGCGGCTACCTCGGGCTGCAGGCGCTCGACCGCGTCCTGCTCGAGCCGCGGCTGCCGGCGGCGGTCTTCTACAACCTGCTCGTCTCGGCTCGCGCGCCGGGGGGCTGAGGGCGGGGCGCCGACGCAGCGGCGCGCGCCTGCGCCGCGGCCTCACCCTGCTCAGAGGAGCAACGCGGCGACGGGCACGAGCGCGCCCGCGATCAGGACGGCGTCGCGGGGACGCAGTCGCAGCGAGAGCCGCAGCGGGGGGACCCCTGCCCGGAACCGGCCCGCCTCGCCCGCGACCCACCCGAGCACCGCGTCGAGCACCGTCACCGGCGTCTGGCGCTCGAGCGCCCCGAAGTCGTCGGAGAGCGAGCGGCCGGCCACCACGAGGCGCCCCCCGGCCCCGACCCCGTCGAGCACACGCGCGGCCCCCGGGGCGCAGGGCACACCACGCAGCTTTTTGAGAAAG
>JBPCKX010000108.1:0-6215 GCA_051003875.1 Thermoleophilaceae bacterium | reverse complement strand
TGCCATGTCCCTGCGCCGGCTACTGACATACGCCCACGAAGACCCCGCCGTCGAGGCGCTCTCCTCGTCCGCGCGCGGGGCGCCCCAACGGGCCTTCGTCTCAGCCAGCCTGCGGCCCTACCTGCTGGCCTCGTTGCTCGACCGCGAGCCGTCGCGGCCCGCGCTCGTCGTCACCGGCGACGATCGCGCCGCGCGCGACCTCGCGGCCGACCTGCGGCACTTCCTCAGCCCCCGCCCCGTGCACCTCTACCCGGCGCGCGGGGTCCGCTACCAGTCGCACCTGGCGCCGCCACCCCATCTCGTCGGCCTGCGGATCGCGGCGCTCGACGCGCTGCTCGCCGGCGCAGCCGTCGGCGCCGGGGGGGACGGTACGGACGCGGGCGCCGCCGTCGTCGTCGCCGGTGCTGTGGCGCTCGCCGAGAAGGTCCCCGACCCGTCGCTGCGCCCGCACGGCTTCGGGATCGAGAAGGGGGGGCTGCTCGACCTCGAGGAGACCGCCGCCCGGCTCGTCGCCTGCGGCTACGAGCGGGCCGACCAGGTCGAGGAGCGCGGCCAGTTCGCGCTGCGCGGGGACATCCTCGACGTCTACCCGGCGACCGAGGAGCGCGCCGTGCGCTGCGAGCTGTTCGACGTCGAGGTCGAGCGTCTGACGTTCTTCTCGACGTTCACCCAGCGCTCGCTCGAGGAGGTCGAGCGCGTCGCGATCGAGCCGGCGGCGGAGCTCGGTCCCGAGCACCGCGAGCTCGCCGAGCTCGCCGCCGAGAGCGAGGCCGAGGAGCGGCCCGACATCGCAGAGCTGCTGCCGGTGGAGCGCTTCGGAGCGCTGCTCGACCTGCTGCCGGCCGACAGCCTCGTGACGATCGCCGCAGAGGAGGAGCTCGCGCCCGTCCTGCGCGACTACTGGGAGGACGTCACGACGAGCTTCCACGACGCCGACGCGCACCACCTCTACGTCCCGCCCGAGCAGCTCGAGCGGGCGCTGGGAGAGCGCGCCGCGCTGGTTCTCTCGAGCATCTCGGGCGATCAGCCCCACAGCTTCCGCGCGCAGGCGGCCGACACCGCCGCGCGCAGCCTCAGAGCCGCCGAGCCGGAGCTCGAGAAGCTGGTGCGCTCGGGCTACCGCACCATCGTCGCGTGGGCGCGCCGCGGCGAGGCCGAGCGCGCGGCCTACAACCTCGAGCGGCTGCGCGCCACCTTCCTCGACGGCCGTCCCGCGCCCCGCGAGCCCGGGCTCTCGTTCGCCGCGGTCAAGCTGCGCGAGGGGTTCCTCTCCCCGCAGCTCAAGCTCGCGATCGTGCCCGAGCACCGGCTGCTGCGCCGCCGTCGCGAGCGCGCGCCGGGCCCCCGCGCGGGCGCCGGGGCGATCGCCTCCTTCACCGACCTGCGGGCGGGTTCGCCGGTCGTGCACGAGGACCACGGGATCGCACGCTTCACCGGCTTCGAGACGAAGACCGTCGCCGGCGTGACGCGCGACTACCTCGAGCTCGAGTTCCGGGGCGGCGACCGTGTCTTCGTGCCCTCAGACCAGCTTCACAAGCTCAGCCGCTACGTCGGCGCCGAGGCCGGCGACCCCGTGCTCTCGAAGCTCGGCGGCAAGCAGTGGGAGCAGCAGAAGCTGCGCGCCCGGCGCGCGGCCGAGGCGCTCGCGGGCGAGCTGATCAACCTCTACGCCGAGCGCAAGCGGCGCGCCGGGCACGCCTTCCCGCTCGACGGCGAGTGGCAGCTCGAGTTCGAGGGCGCCTTTCCCTTCCGTGAGACGCCGGACCAGCTCGAGGCGATCGAGCAGGTGCGCGCCGACATGGAGGAGGCGCGCCCGATGGACCGCCTGATCTGTGGCGACGTCGGCTACGGCAAGACCGAGGTCGCTCTGCGGGCCGCGTTCAAGGCGGCCGCCGACTCCAAGCAGGTGATGTTCCTGGTGCCGACGACGGTGCTCGCCCAGCAGCACTTCGGCACGTTCACCGAGCGGCTGCGCGACTACCCGTTCAGGATCGAGGTCGTCTCCCGCTTCCGTGAGCCGAGCGAGACGCGCGCGGCGCTGAAGGACTACGAGGAGGGCAAGGTCGACATCATGATCGGCACCCACCGCCTGCTCTCGCGCGACGTGCGGCCGAAGGAGCTCGGCCTGTTGATCGTCGACGAGGAGCAGCGCTTCGGCGTCAAGCAGAAGGAGCTGCTGCGCCAGCTCAAGCTGCGCGTCGACGTGCTCTCGCTGTCCGCGACGCCGATCCCGCGCACGTTGCAGATGTCGCTCGCGGGGTTGCGCGACATCTCGGTGATCGAGACCCCGCCCGAGGGACGCCGGCCGGTGAAGACCTACGTCGGCGAGTACGACGAGGAGCTCGTCAAGAGCGCGCTCGACCGCGAGCTCGAGCGCGGCGGCCAGGCGTTCTTCCTGCACAACCGCGTCGACACGATCGACGAGACGGCCGAGCGGGTGCGCGCGCTGTGCCCGCGGGCGGAGGTGCGGGTCGCCCACGGGCAGATGGAGGAGAAGCAGCTCGAGCGCGTGATGATGGGCTTCCTGCGCGGCGAGGCCGACGTGCTCGTCTGCACGACGATCGTCGAGTCGGGCCTCGACATCTCGAGCGCCAACACGCTGGTCGTGGAGCGCGCGCACGAGCTCGGGCTCGCCCAGCTCTACCAGATCCGCGGACGGGTCGGGCGCTCGCGCGAGCGGGCCTACGCCTACCTGCTGTACCCCGCCGCCGCAGCGCTGTCCGAGGAGGCGGCGGCCAGGCTCGCGACGCTGTCCGACTACACCGAGCTCGGCTCCGGCTTCAAGATCGCGATGCGCGACCTCGAGATCCGGGGTGCCGGGAACCTGCTCGGCGACCAGCAGTCGGGCCACGTCGCCGCGGTCGGCTTCGAGCTCTACGTCTCGATGCTCGACGACGCGGTCGCGGCGCTCGGCGGCGATGCCGCGGACGAGGCGCCCGAGCCGGTGCGGATCGACGTGCCGGTCGATGCCTACGTGCCCGGCGACTACGTGCCCTACGAGGCGGCGAAGATCGAGATCCACCGGCGCGTATCCGGCGCGAAGGAGGTCGCCGACCTGCATCTCCTGCGCGAGGAGATCGAGGATCGCTTCGGCCCGGTGCCGGAGCCGCTCTCGAACCTGATCCGGATGCAGGACGCGCGCATCAAGCTCGGCCGTGCCGGCGCGCGCAGCGTCGGCTTCGCCGGCGGGCGGCTGGCGGTCGAGCCGATCGAGCTCGACGCGCGCCGGGTCAAGCTGCTGCGCGCGCGGATCCCGGGTGCGGTTTACGAGTCGGGCCGCAGCGTCGTCCGCGTCCGCGTCCCGGACGAGCCCGCGGAGCGATTCCCCGCCGTGGTCGCGGCCGCCGAGGCGATCCTGGAGGCGGTCAGCGAGCCCTCGCCCGAGTGAAGCGGGCAACGGTCGGCACCGCCTTCGCTACTATCCGCCGCTGCCGCGCCTGCCTCCGGCGTCCGAGAAGCCCTGCCCGACGGCGCAAGTCCTTAGGCGCGCTTGAGAGACACGACGTAGAAATAGCTTGCACATGACCCGTAGAAATAGCTTGCACATGACCTCAAGAGCCATACGGCCGGCATGCCTGTCCTTCGCGGCCGTCGCCGCGGTCGCGGTCGTCTCGGGATGCGGCAACAGCGTCCCCGCCAACAGCGTCGCGAAGGTGGGTGACTCGGTCATCACCAAGAAGGAGTTCGACCGCTGGTTCACCAACGCGGCGATGAGCCAGCAGCAGGGCGCCGAGGACACGATCCCCGAGCCGCCGGACTTCGAGAAGTGCATCGCCGGCCTGAAGGAGCAGCCCGCGCCCGAGGGGGGCACCAAGCCGAGCGAGGACCAGCTCAAGACGCAGTGCGAGCAGCAGTACGACCAGCTCAAGCAGGAGGTCATGCAGTTCCTGATCCAGGCCGAGTGGGTCCAGCAGGAGGCCGAGGCGCGCGGGGTCAGCGTCAGCGACGCGGAGATCGCGAAGTCCTTCGAGGACGAGAAGAAGCAGGCCTTCCCGAAGGAGGCCGACTACGAGAAGTTCCTCGAGGAGTCCGGCATGTCCGAGGAGGACATCCTCTTTCGCGTCAAGCTCGACGCGCTGCAGCCCAAGCTGACCCAGAAGGTCACCGAGGGCAAGACGAAGGTCAGCGACGAGGACGTCAAGGACTACTACGAGCGCAAGAAGGACGACTTCGCCCAGCCCGAGCGGCGCGACATCAAGCTCGTGCTGACCAAGACCAAGGCCAAGGCCGAGCAGGCCGAGCAGGAGATCAAGGCGGGCGGCAGCTTCAAGGCCGTGTCGAAGAAGTACTCGATCGATCAGGCTTCGAAGACCCAGGGTGGGAAGCTCTCCGACGTGACCGAGGGCCAGCAGGACGAGGCGGTCGACGAGGCGGCCTTCTCCGCGAAGAAGGGCAAGCTGGTGGGGCCCGTCAAGGGCCAGTTCGGCTTCGCGGTGCTCGAGGTGGCGAAGATCAAGCCCGCCTCGCAGCAGTCGCTCGATGAGGCGACCGACACGATCCGCACGCTGCTGCGCGGTCAGCGCGAGCAGCGGGCGCTGAACGAGTTCATCAAGGAGTTCCGCGCCGGGTACAAGGAGAAGACCAAGTGCGCCGACGACTTCCGGGTCGCCGAGTGCGACAACGCGCCGAAGGACAGCACCGAGACCGGTCCGGGCGGGGCGCAGCCCGGGGGCGCGCCACCGCAGAGCGTTCCTCCCGGTGGCGGCGCACCGCCACAGGGCGCGCCACCACAGGGCGCGCCACCGCCGCAGGGCGCGGCACCGCCCCAGGGCGCACCGCCGCAGGGTGCGGCACCGCCACAAGGCGCCGCTCCGCAGGGCTCCGCCCCACCCCCGGGCTCGCCCGGGGGCGACGGCGGGTAGCGCCCCGGAGCCACGCGTGAGCGCCGACGATCTCGCCGGCTCGCTCGGGCGCCTCGACGAGATCACCCGCCGGTTGCGCACCGAGTGCCCCTGGGACCGTGAGCAGGACGAGCGCTCGATCGTGCCGCACACGGTCGAGGAGGCGTACGAGCTCGCTGACGCCGCCCACTCCGGCGACGACGTCAAGCTGCTCGACGAGCTCGGGGACGTCCTCTTCCAGGTCTACTTCCTCTCGCTGCTGCTCGAGGAGCGCGGGGCGGGCGATCTCGCCGCCGTGGCCGACCACTGCCGCGAGAAGCTGATCCGCCGCCACCCGCATGTCTTCGGCGACCGCGCCGCCGACACGGCCGCCGACGTGCTGCGGAGCTGGAACGAGATCAAGCGCGAGGACGAGCGCGGCGGAGCGATCTTCGGGGAGCTGCCTGAGAACCTCCCGGCGCCACTCTACGCGCGCAAGCTGCAGCAGCGGGCCGCCGGCGCCGGCCACGGCGGGCGGGACGCGGATGAGGCGCTCGGCGCCGTCAAGCGGAGCTGCGATCGCCTGCTGGCGGGCGACCCGGAGAGCGCCGAGGGCGACGAGATCGGCAGACTGCTGTTCGCTGCGGTGGAGGCGGCGGGGGCGCTCGGGGCCGACCCGGAGCTGGCCCTCCATCGCGAGGCCACGCGCTTCAAGACCGAGATCGAGAAGGGGAACCCGAGTTGAGCGAGATCACGCAGGTGCACGCGCGACAGATTCTGGACAGTCGCGGCAACCCCACCGTCGAGGTGGACGTGACGCTGGCCTCCGGGGCCTGCGGCCGGGCGGCGGTCCCGTCGGGGGCCTCGACGGGAGAGTTCGAGGCGGTCGAGCTGCGCGACGGCGGGGAGCCCTTCGGCGGCAAGGGCGTGACGGAGGCCGTCGCGAACGCCGACGGGCCGCTCGCAGGTGCGGTGGTGGGTCTCGAGGCAGGCGACCAGGAGAGCGTCGACCTGGCGATGGTCGACTTCGACGGGACACCCAACAAGGCGCGCCTCGGGGCCAACGCGATCCTCGGGATCTCGCTCGCCAACGCGAAGGCCGCCGCGGCCGAGGCCGGCAGCCCGCTCTGGCGCCACCTCGGGGGCGAGCAGGCGCGCGTCCTCCCCGTGCCGATGATGAACGTGCTCAACGGCGGCGCCCACGCCGACAACAAGGTCGACTTCCAGGAGTTCATGGTCGTCCCCGCCGGCGCGCCGACGTTCGCCGAGGGGCTTCGCATGGGCGCCGAGGTCTTTCACGCGCTCAAGGGGACCCTGCACGAACGTGGCATGAACACGACGGTTGGCGACGAGGGGGGCTTCGTCTCGGACCTCGGGTCCAACGAGGAGGCGCTG
>JBPCKX010000107.1:0-22116 GCA_051003875.1 Thermoleophilaceae bacterium | reverse complement strand
GGTGAGCTGCATGCTGCCCTCGGTGGCCGTCGCGCAGTCGGGCTCGACGGTCGTGCGGCTGCCGCTGCCTAAGTACGACGGCACGCTCACGCCCTATACGTTCGAGCTCGGGTACCCGCTGATGACGCTCGTCTACGACACGCTGCTCTGGCGCGATGCGCGCGGCACGCCCCGACCATGGCTGGCGCGCTCGGTGACGCGCAGCGCGGACGGCAGGCAGGTGACGGTCCGGCTCCGGCGCGGCGTCCGCTGGCACGACGGCCGGCCGCTCACCGCCGCGGACGTGGCGTTTACGTTCGACTTCGTCGCGCGCCGGTTCCATCCGCGCTTCACGCCACAGCTCTCGAACGTGGAGAGCGCGCAGGCCACCGACCGGAGGACCGTCACGATCGATCTCAGGCAGCCTTCGCTCGGGTTCGACGACCAGCCGCTCGCAGACTTGCCGATCCTCCCGAGCCACCTCTGGCGCGACGTCCCCGAGGGCGGCGTGCCGCCGGGACCCGCCGTCGGGAGCGGCCCCTACCGGCTGGTCCGGGCGCAGCGACGGTCGGGTTACACGTTCCGCGCCAACCCCGGCTACTTCCGCGGTCGCCCGGAGGTGGATCGGGTCAGGGTGCCGATCATCCGGCAGGAGTCGAAGACCTACAGCGCGCTGCAGCGACGGGACGTCGACATGCTGCCGGTGAGCCTTCCCGATCGGGCCGCGGAGCGGCTCGGCGGCTCGTTCGGGATCAACCTCAGCGAGGGCCCCTCGTACTCGGGCACCGCGCTGCTCTTCAACCTGAGGAAGCCTCCCTTCGACCGCCCGGCCGTCCGCACCGCCGTCTCCCGGGCGCTCGACCTGGACCGCATCGCACGCTCGGTCGAGCCCGCGGTCGCGGCCGAGCGCGGCTATATCCACCCGGCATCGCGCTGGGCCTCGCGCGTGCGGCTGCAGCGCTTCGACCTGCGGGCGGCGCGCCGCGCATTGTCGCGGCTGGACCTGCCGGCGATCCGCATCCTGACGCCCGACAACGACCCGATCCGGCGCGAGGCGGGTCGGCAGGTGGCCCTCGCCCTGCGTCGCGCGGGCGTCAGCGCGGGGATGGTCGAGCTGCAGCGAGACGAGCTTGGGAAGGCGATCGGCGAGGACGGGTCGGCCCCCAGCTTCGAGGCCGCGATCACGAGCACTCCTCCGCTCGTCTCCTATGACCCCGATTTTCTCCAGCGGCTGTTCGGCTCCGACCCGGGCGGCTCCCCGCTCAACTACGCCGGCTACAGCAGCGACGCGTTCGCCGCCCGCGCGCGGGACGTGGCCGCCGCCCCGACCCGCGCGGCGCGGCGGCGCGCGGTCGACGCCGAGCTGAAGCTGCTCGCCACCGATCTCCCCGCCGTTCCGCTGTTCTTCTCCCAGGGCACCTTCGCGTTCCGCCCCGCGATCCACAACGGCTGGACTTACGTGAAGGGATCGGGGATCCTCGACAAGCGCTCCTTCCTCACGCGCGGGGATCCCTCGGTGGCCTCGGTGGCGGGGGCTTCCGGCCCCGGCGGCGAGGTCGACGACTCCGGCTCCGTGCTCGAGGTGCTGAGGATCGCATCGCTGTTCGTGCTGGCGGCCGCCCTCGCGCTCGGCGCCGCAGCGCTTGTGCAGCGACTGCGCTCGCGTAGCCGTTAGGGTTGGCGAGGTGCGGAGGGGACCTATCACCCTGTCGATATTGGTGCTCGCCTTCGGCCTGCTGGCCGGCGGGTGTGGCAGCAGCTCCGACGACGGCCCCGGCTCGAGCCCCCCGGTCGAGCCCGCGGCGGGGACCTGGAAGACCTGGGTGCTCTCCTCGCCCGGCGAGATCAGGGTGCCGCCGCCGCCGCGGCCGGGCTCTCCGGCCGACGAGCGCGACGAGCAGCGGCTGCGGGCCGCCGTCGCCAACCGCACCGCTTCGGAGGAGCGCGCCGTGCGGGAGTTCGGCACCGATCCGGCGGTTCAGCCCTGGCTGGAGCGGGCGATGGCCTTCGTCGCCCAGCGTGCCAAGGACCCGCCCGCGGCCTCGCGCGCCTACGCGCTCGTGAGCGTCGCGATGGCCGATGCGACGACGGCCGCCTGGCACTGGAAGTACCGCTACAAGCGCGGCGCTCCGGGTGGCGAGTCGATCACGGCGCGCGCCCCCGACCCCTCATACCCCTCCGAGCACGCCGCGATCGCCGGTGCCGCCTCGCGCGTGCTCGAATATGCCTTCGAGAACCAGCCCAAGCCGCGGCTGGAAGAGGAGGCAGAGGACGCCGCCCGCGCGCGCGTGCTGGCGGGGGCGAGCCGTCCGAGCGACGCGCAGGCCGGGCTCGAGCTGGGCCGGCGCGTCGCGGAGCGGGTGATCGCTCGCGCCAGGCGCGACGGGTTCACGCGCGAGTGGGACGGCTCTCGACCGCGCGGCTTCGGCACGTGGCAGCCACCGCCGGGGTCGGTCGCGCGGCCGGTCCAGCCGCTCGCGGGCAGCTGGCGAACATGGGTGATCGAGGACGGCTCCCAGTTCCGTGCCCCGAAGCCTCCGAAGCTCGACTCCCCCGAGCTGCGCGCCGAGGCGCGCGAGCTGATCCGCATCCGCGAGCGCCTGACGCCCGAGCAGAAGCGGATCGCGAAGTTCTGGGAGGGCGGCGAGGGCACGGCTCTGCCGCCGGGGATCTGGAACCAGGTGATGCTCCCCTACGTCGGCCGGCGCAACATGAGCACGCCGGCGGCGGCGCGGGTATTCGCCCTGCTGAACGTGGCGATGGCGGATGCCGGCACCGCCTCCTGGGACAGCAAGTACGCCTACTGGCTCGCGCGCCCCGAGAACGGGATCCGTGCGCTCGGTCTCGACCCTCGCTGGAAGCCGTATCTGCAGACGCCGCTCTTTCCCGCCTACGTCTCGGGGCACTCGACCTACTCGGCCGCCGCGGGCGAGATTCTCGCGCACCTGTTCCCGGAGGACGCCAAAGCCTGGCGCGGGCGTGGCAGGGAGGCCGGCATCTCGCGGCTCTACGGAGGCATCCACTGGCGCATCGACCACGTCGAGGGCGCGCGGATCGGAAAGCGGGTCGGCCGCCTGGTCGCGGAGCGGGCCGAGAATGACGGAGCCGAGCGGTGAGACGCGCGCTCGCTATTCTCGCCCTCGCGCCGGCGGCGCTGATGCTCGGCTGCGGGTCCTCGAGCGACGACGGTGAGCGCGCCGACCCCTTCCAGAAGGTCGATCCCCAGGTCACCAAGGTCGGCGCCCGTGCCGCTCCGCGGTGGGAGCCGCTGGCGACCGTCAGCGGCTCGGGCTCCAAGCAGCGGACGGTCGAGATCTCGGAGCGCGCGATCCAGTGGCGGGCCCGCTGGCGCTGCATGGGGAAGGGCAGGCTCTCGCTCTCGGTGGATCCCCGCCCGCGCTCTGCGCCCGAGCGCCCCGGCGGCCGCTGCCCCGGCAAGGGCGAGGACGAGTGGATCCAGACGGGCCGACAGACGCTCAAGGTCGAGGCGACAGGCCGCTGGCGCGTCGTGATCGAGCAGCAGGTGGACACCGCCCTGCGCGAGCCTCCGCTGAAGGCGATGCGCTCACCCAAGGCGAAGGTGCTCTCGAGCGGGCGCTTCTACGAGATCGAACGGCGGGGGCGCGGCAAGGTGTCGCTCTACCGCCTCCCGAGTGGACGGCTGGCGCTGCGGATGGACAACCTCAACACATCATCGAACACCGACCTCTTCGTCTGGCTGAGCGAGGCCGCGCGGCCTCGCAACACAAAGGCGGCCGTGCGCGCTCCGCACGTCGAGATCGCTGCGCTCAAGTCGACGCTCGGGAGCCAGAACTACCTGCTCCCCCGCTCGTTCGACGCCGAGAAGGCGCGTTCTGTAGTGATCTGGTGCGAGCCGATCCGGATCGCCTACACGGCCGCTCCGCTGCGCTGACGGCAGCGCCGCTGCCGGGGAGGAGCCGCGGCTGCTAGCTGCGCGCTGCTGCCGCGGCGTCCGGCTCGGGCGCGACTTCCCGCTCGCGCGGAGGAGCGTCGAGCGCCACGAACTCCTCGTAGCGTCCGAGGAACGAGGCGAGCGTCTGTCGCGTCTCGGCGAGTGCCTTCGCGCGGCGGTGCAGCTCCTTGCGTCCCGCGCGGGTCAGCTCGTAGATGCGCCGGTCGGGGCCGGCGCCCGAGCGCTGCCAGGCCGATGCCACGAGCTTCTCGCCCTCGAGCTTCCTCAGCGCGCGGTAGAGCCCGCCGGGGTCGGAGCCTTCGAACCCGAAGGCGCGCAGCCGGTCGAGCAGCTCGTAGCCGTGCGCCGGTGACTCGCGCAGCAGCAGCAGCAGGCAGGGACGGAGAAAGTTCTTGGGCAGCGCGGGCTGCGTCGCGTCAGTGCTCTTGGACATTTCCGACCGTGTGCTCCTCGAGACACTGGGCGGCGGCCTCCGGGCTGCTGTTGCACCAGCAGTCCGCGTCGCACTCGCCGTGACCGGCGTTCGTCATGTCGGAGAACTCGTCGGCGAAGCTGCGCTTGCCCGCCTCGGTCCCGGTCGCGGTGAGCCGGAAGCCCGCCTCCGTCGGCTCGAGGTTGCCCTCGGCGACGAATCGGTCGAGATAGGTGGCGAGCGTGTCCGCCGGAACCGCCAGGAAGCTCGAGAGCTCACGCGCGGAGGGCTCCTCGGCGAGTCCCTCGGCTCGCATCCAGTACATCGCCTGGAGCACCTCCTCGCGCACCTTCAGCACCTCGAGCTCGCTCATGGCTTGCCTCCGTTCCCGTTGGTCACGCTTCCGGCGGGTACCTTTCCACCTGCCAGGATGCCGTCTATCAGCTCGTTGATCGCGGCGATGGCGGGCGCCTCCGCGTCGAAGTCGAACGGAGAGCTCCGCGCGCGTTCGGCCTCCTGCATCGTGTCGTCGAAGGGGATGACCGCGGCGATTCGCAGCGCGTTGGTCTCCGCGAACTCGCGCACGGCCTCGAGCTCGTACTCGTCGCGGACCTTGTTGGCCACCAGGCCGATCTCGCCGATCCCGAGATCGAGGGCGAGCGCGGCCATCCGCCGCGCGGTCTCCATCGACTTGTAGTAGGGCTCGACCACCGTCAGCACCATGTCTGCGTGCTCGGTCGTCCCGCGCGAGAACTGCTCGGGCGAGGCCTCGGTGTCGAGGATCGTGACGTCGTGCTCGCCGGCGGGAGAGGCCCCGATCAGAGTCTTGACGACGGCGTGCATGCTGCAGAGGCAGCCCGTTCCCGCGTACTTGGGCAGCGCCATCACGAGCAGGCGCACGCCGTCCGGAGCGTCGAGCGAATGGCTCGCGGCGATCTCGTCGAAGGGGCGCGTGAGCTCGATTCCCCCTGTCGTGCGGCGCAGCAGGTCCGCGGGCAGGGTCGGCACCGCGTCCATCAGGTCGGGATCGACCCCCAGCGTGAGCGCCAGGTTCGGGTTGGAGTCCCCGTCGATTGCGAGCACGTTGTGGCCGCGCCGCGCGAACAGGCGCGCCATCGTGCCCGAGATCGAGGTCTTCCCGGATCCACCCTTTCCTGCGATCGCAAGCTTCATCGCACTGTGGAGCTTAGCGTGCGGGTGTGTGCGCGAGACATAGACTTCCGCGCCAAGAGACGGTGGGCCCTCGGACGAGCCACTAGGCGGAGCGCGCTGCGGGTGCCGGCACGCTGCCGTTCGGGTCGGGCTCGGCGTCGCCGAAGCCGGCGATCTCCCTGAGCTCGTCCGCGGTGAGCGTCTCGCGCTCGAGCAGCTCCGTGGCGATACGGTCGAGCGCGGCGCGCGCGTCGACCATGACCTGGCGTGCCCTGTCCTCGGCGTCGTCGACGAGCCCCTTGACCTCGGTGAAGATGAGCCGCTTCTCCTCCTCGGAGAAGTTCGAGAGGTCCTCCTCGCCCCAACGCTCGCCCTCGAAGATCACGCCGCCGATCGACTCCCCCATCCCGTACTTGCAGACCATCATGCGGGCCATCCCGTTCACGTGCTGCAGGTCCACCCACGCGCCCGAGTTGACCTCGTCGAAGACGAGCTTCTCCGCGGCCCTGCCGGCCAGGCCCATCGCGAGCTGGTTCATCAGCCGCGTGCGCGAGTGCGTCCCGCGCTCGTGCTCGTCCGCGGAGAGCACGAAGCCGAGCGCACCTCCGCGCGGGACGATGCTCACGCGGTGCGGGACGGTGATCCCCGGCAGCGCGAGGCCGACGAGCGCGTGCCCGGCCTCGTGGTAGGCGGTGCTGCGACGTTCCTCCTCGCTCGGGAGGTGCCGGCGCGAGGCGACCCCCATCATCACGCGGTCGAGCGCCTCGTCCATGACCGTGCGCGGGACCTCGGACAGCCGCTTGCGGCCGGCGAGCAGCGCCGCCTCGTTGACGACGTTCGCCAGCTCCGCGCCCGAGAACCCCTGCGTCACGCTCGCCAGGCCGTCGAGATCGACGTCGCCGGCGAGGCTCTTGCCCTTCGCGTGGACCGCGAGGATGTCGCGCCTGCCGGTGCGGTCGGGCAGGCGGATCTCGACCTGGCGGTCGAACCTGCCCGGGCGCAGCAGCGCCGGGTCGAGGATGTCGGGGCGGTTCGTCGCGCCCATCAGGATCACCCCGGACCGGGGCTCGAACCCGTCCAGCTCGGTCAGGAGCTGGTTGATCGTCTGCGCGTACTCGCGGCCGCCACCCCCGCCGCCGAGCATGCCTCCCCGCTTCGCGCCGAGCGAGTCGATCTCGTCGATGAAGAGGATCGCCGGGGCCATCGCCTTCGCCTCGGCGAACAGGTCACGCACGCGGGCAGCTCCCTGCCCGACCCAGACCTCGACGAACTCGGAGCCCGAGGCGGAGAGGAACGCCGCGTTCGCCTCGCCCGCAACGGCCTTGGCGAGCATCGTCTTCCCACACCCGGGCGGCCCGGTGAGCAGGATCCCCCGCGGCGCGATCGCGCCGATCTCGGCGAACCGCTCGGGCTCGGCCAGGAAGTCCTTCACGTCGGCCAGCTCCTCGATCGCGTCATCGACGCCGGCGACGTCCTCGAAGGTGACCCGGCCGTCCATTCCGGTGGCGCGCTTGCCGACGCTGCGCTGCCTCGCGGACAGGCGCCGCTGGCGCTCGGGCGCCTCGATCAGGCGCTTGAGCGCCTCCTCGAGGTCGGCCTGCGACAGCGCGCCCCTGCGCGCGCGCGCGGCGAACAGAGCGGCCTGGTTGATCACGTTCGCGAGGTCGGCGCCGGTCATCCCGTGCGCGTCCTCGGCGATCGCCTCCAGCTTCACCCCGGGCTCGAGCTTGCGCTTCTCGGAGTGCAGCGAGAGGATCTTCAAGCGCGCCTCCCGATCCGGCGGCGCGATCCCGATGTGGCGGTCGAAGCGCCCGGGCCTGAGCAGTCCCGGATCGAGCATGTCCGGACGGTTGGTCGCCGCGATGACGATCACCCCGGTGTGCCGGTCGAAGCCGTCGAGCTCGGTGAGTATCTGGTTGAGCGTCTGGTCGAAGTCGCGCCGCGCGCTGTCGGTCGAGCCGTCCGGGCCGCCGCCTCCGCGGCTTGCGCCGATCGCGTCGATCTCATCGATGAAGATGATCGCGGGAGCGACGGACTTTGCCTCCGCGAACAGGTCGCGCACCCGCCCGGCGCCCACGCCGGCGAACTTCTCGACGAACTCGGCCGCCGAAACCTGAAAGAAGGCCCCCTTCGCCTCGCCTGCCACGGCGCGCGCGAGCAGGCTCTTGCCGCACCCGGGAGGGCCGAAGAGCAGGATGCCGCGCGGGATCTCGGCGCCGACGGATGCGAAACGCTCCGGCTCGAGCAGGAAGTCCCTCACCTCGGCGAGCTCCTCGATCGCTTCGTCCGCGCCGGCGATATCCGCGAAGGTGATCTTCTCGTCGATGCCGGTGGCGCGCTTGCCTACGCTGCGTGAGCGCATCGACAGCCGCCGCTGACGCTCGGGGGCCTCGATCACCCGCTTCACGGCCGTCTCGAGCTCCCCCTGGGTGATCGCGCCCTTCTGCTCGCGGCCCGCCAGCAGAGCCGCCTCGTTGATCACGTTCGCGAGGTCGGCGCCGGTCATCCCGTAGGCGCTCTTCGCAATCTCGCCCATGTCGACCTCGGGGTCGACCTTGCGGCTGCGGGCGTGCAGCTCGAGGATCTCGGCGCGGTCCTCCTCCCCCGGCCGCTCGAGCCCGATCGAGCGATCGAAGCGGCCCGGCCGCAGCAGTGCCTGATCGAGCACGTCGGGCCGGTTGGTCGCTCCCAGCAGCATGATCCCCTCGCTCGGCGAGAAGCCGTCCATCTCGGCGAGGATCTGGTTAAGCGCCTGCTCCTGCTCGCCGCCGCCGAGCTGCGCGCTGTCGCTGACGCGGGTGCGACCGACCGCGTCGAGCTCGTCGATGAAGATGATCGCCGGCGCGTTCGCGCGTGCCTCCTTGAACAGGTCGCGCACGCGGGAGGCGCCAACGCCGACGTAGAGCTCGACGAAGTCGGAGCCTGTGATCGAGTAGAACGACGCGCCGCACTCGCCCGCGAACGCGCGGGCGAGCAGCGTCTTGCCGCAGCCCGGAGGGCCGAACAGGAGCACGCCCTTCGGGGTCCTCGCCCCGACGTCGCTGAAGCGCTCGGTGTCCGACATGAAGCTGACGAGCTCGCGCAGCTCCTCGACCGCCTCGCGCTGGCCGGCGACGTCGGCGAAGCTCTCCGTCACCTCCTTGCCCTCCATCTTGCGGGCGCCGCTGCGGACGCCGAAGACGCCGGTGCCCCGGCGCCACGACATGAAGAAGTAGAAGAAAAGCACGATGATGATCAGCGTCGGGATGACCAGGATCGCCGGGAGCACGAGGCTCTTGCCGAACTGCTGATCGATCTTGACGTCGATGTTGTTCTCGAGCATCACGTCGAGCAGGTTCACCTGATCGCTCGTGCCGACCTTCAGGTACGGCGTGTTGTAGCGCCCCACGGTGCGGTTGGCGCGCGTGAACTCGCCGACCAGATAGGCGTCGGCGTTGAGGATCGTCGCGGTTCTGATCCTGCCGGATTCCGCCAGGTTGACGAACCTCGAGTATGTGACCTGCTTGCCCGAGACCTGGGGCCGCGACGCGGCGATCACCTGGACCAGCGCCACGAGCAAGACGATGACCACGAGACTGCAGAAGAATCCGAGCGTCCCGAAGCGGAGCTTCGACTCTCCGTTGTCCTGCCGTCTGGGACGGCGGGGACGCTTGGCGCCCTGGTCGGCCGGTTCCGGGCTCATCCACAAGTCCTCTCGGGTCGCACGGGCACAAGGGTACAAGGGAGACGGTGACGCGATGCCCACGAGCGTCGACGGCGACGTACCCCTCCGTTTCCACGGGCATCACCCATCGGTCCAGAGTGGTTCATTCGTCGACGCAGTCGCCGGTGTCGGCGGTCCGGTCCGGCTCCTGCGCCAGCCGCAGGGCCTTAGCGACCAGCGGCAGCGGCACCCCGAACGCGCGGTGGCCGCCGGGACTGCCCGCGAAGACCATCGTGACGACGCGGCCGCGGTCGTCGACGGCGGGCCCGCCAGAGTTACCCGGACGGACCCCGGCCCGCAGCGAGGTGACCGGACGGGCCACGAAGTCGCGCCCGACGCGCCGCCCGGGGATCTCCGCCGTGGGCCCGAGCCGCGCCGGGACGACCGTGTACCCGCCGCCGCCCGGAAAGCCCAGGACGGCGGAGAAGGTTCCCGGCTTGGCCTTGGGGTCGAGCGGGAGCGGGCGCACCCCATCGAGGCCCGCCGTCCGCAGAATCGCGATGTCGTTGATGTCGTCGAACCAGACCGCCTCGGCCTCGTGCGTCAGGCCGACGCCCCTCGCCTGGACCCTGACGTCGTCCGAGCCCGCCACGACGTGGGCGTTCGTCACGACGAGGCCGTCGGCGGCGACCCATCCGCTCCCCGACCCGTTGCGGCCGCACGCCTCCGAGAAGATCTTGATGACGCTGCCCGCCGCCCCCCTGACCTCGGGATCCCGCTTGATCCCGCCGTTCACAGGGCCGACGCGCGTCTTCGGGCCGACGATCACCGGCAGCGGGTCGAAATTCTCCCGCGCGGTCAGGAGGGGCCCCGGCGGGGGCAGCACGGCGTTCAGCCGCTTGATGATCGCCGAGCCGCGGACGTCGTCGCGGAGGCTGTCGATCCGCGCGACGAGCGAGCCGGCCATCCAGACCACGACCAGTCCGAGGCAGGCCGCCAGGGCTGCCCCTCCGATCCCGTCGAGCCGGCCGATGCCCCGCACGCGCCGGCGGACCCGCAGGCCGACGCGCTCGAGCGCCACCGCGAGCAGGGCGCCGAAGAGGAGCGCCGCGGGCAGCGCCACGACGGGCGCGAAGGGGTCGCGCAGGCCGCCGTCGAGCAGCAGCGGCGCGACCCGCGATCCGAGGATCACCCCGCCCCCGAACCCGATCAGGGCGAGCGCACCCGAGCTCAGTCCCTGCCGATAGCCCCAGACGGCGGCGGCGATCGCCAGGCCGACGATGATCAAGTCGAACAGCACGGTGTCCCCAACCTAGCGCGCGGCGGTCGCCCGCGCACGGCCCGCCGCGGACCCGATCAGGACATTTCCCGGCGGCTCACGGCTGTCCGCCCTTCTCGCGCGCGAGCCCGGCTGCGAGCTCGCCGACCTGCCGTCCGAGCTCGCGACCGGCCTCGTCGCTGAACGGGAACTGCGCGCCCGCGAAGACGCTCGAGGCGCCGGCCTCGTCGGCGCGGCGGCGGAACCCCTTCGCGCTGTCGGGGAATACCTGCGCCAGCAGCTCCGCGGCGGCGGCGGAGAACGCCGAGCGGCTCGAGACGTAGGAGGGCGAGAGCGGCGTCGGTAGGAACGGCTTCCAGCCCTGCTCGAGCCCGAGGTCTGCGATCGCGCTCTCGGGACGGGGGTAGTTGTAGGTGTACTTGGCGTCGAAGGAGGCGATCCCGGCGTCGGCCATCGACATGTTCAGCAGCGCGAAGGTGCGTGCCACGCGCGGGATGCTGAGTCCGCGCTGGTCGATGCGCGATAGGGCGATCTGATTCCAGATGCCCGGCACCTGAGGGGTCCCGGCCGCCCCCTCCCAGCGGTTAGCGAGCCCCTTCTGCGCGGCGGTCAGGCCCTCCCCGACCTCGACGACGCGGCTCGCCTCGCTGCGCAGCTCCGCCGAGTCGAAGGCCGGTGGGTCGTCCGGGCGGAACCGGCTTCCGGACTCGAGGATCCACGGCTTCCAGCTTCCGGCCAGCGGCTGGATCGGCGGGTCCTCGGAGCCGGGGGGCGGTTCCCACAGCCCCTCGCCGGTGGGGCGCTCCGAGCCGCCCTCGCGGCCCGCGCCGTCCTGCCGTGCCCGGTTGACCACGGCATCGCCGATCTTCCGTCCCAGGGCGAGCCCGGCACGGACGTCGCTCGGATAGCCGACCCCCGCCACGGTGCGCGAGCGGCCCGCGCGGCGCGCCATCTCCTCGAGCGTCCCGGCATCGCGCTCGGGGAAGGCGTAGGCGAGCACGCGCTCGGCGGCGCCCGCGATCGCCGCGTGCTCGGAGGGGTAGGACGGGTCCTTCGGGCGCGGGAGCAGCGGATCGACCGAGGGTGCCTTGCGGTCGTAGCGGTACTTCCAGCGCCAGGCGGAGACCGCGGCGTCGTTCATCGCGACCGCCACGAGCGCGTAGGCGCGCGCCGCAGTGACCGGGTCGTTCGCTTTGCGCAGCGTGGTCGCGTTGAGCGCCGAGTCGAGCCACGGGCGGATCGCCGGCTCCTGCGCCCAGAAGCGGGCACTGCGCTCCTGTGAGAGGTCGCGGCCGGCGACGATCCGCTTCAGCTCGCGCTCGTCCGCCTGCGCCTCGGCGGAGCCGGGTGACGGCGGCGGCGGTACCTCGACCGCCGCGGGGCCCGAGATGGCGAAGGTCGGCCAGCTCCCGGCCGAGGGCTCGGCCGGCGGGTCGTACTCGGGGATCTCGATCTCGTCGCCGCAGCCGGCGAGGAGTACGCACCCCGCCACCAGCGCGGCGAAGCGCGAGGCTGTCGGGCGGATCACCGGCCGGCGGCCAGTCCGGACCCTCGGCCCCTCGCTCGCATCGCCGTCGTGCGCACGCCGGCCGCCGCGTCGAGCGGCCGCCGAAGGCCACTCCGCGGGCCGCTTCCGGCGCGGCCCGAGAGGTTGGGGGTTGTGTGTAGCGGACACATACGCTTATGATGCCACCCGACGGGGAGAGAGAGTACCGACGGGGAGAACGTTAATGGGGCGTGCTACGAGTTCACAGGGGAGGCCATGAGGGGTTTTACGATCGCGAGCGTCATCGTGCTCGTCATAGTGGTTGCGGTGGTGGGAATCGCCGCAGTCCTACTGGCGAAGACGGTGCAGAACGCGCAAAGCATCAACAAGAAGGCCCAGAACATCGCCACGACGGGTACCGGGATCAACACCGCGACCGACTCGGTGGTCCAGCTCACCAGGACCAACGAGCTCGCGACATCGATCCTCGGCTCGGCGGAGCCGCTGGAGGGCCAGCTCAACGGAATCGTGAGCACCGCCAGGAAGATCAACGGCCTGGCGGGCTCGATCAACTCGACCGCCGGGGCGATCAACTCGACCGCCGGGGCGATCAACTCGAGCGCGACGACGATCAACGGGACCGCGGGGGACATCAACTCGAGCGCCGGTGACATCAACAGCGCTGCCGGCAGCATCAACGACAGCGCCAACAGCATCAACTCGAGCGCGACTGCGATCAACGGCCGGGCGACGAGCATCAACGCGAGCGCCGCGACCATCAACACGAGCGCCAACCGGATCGACAGATCCGCGCGGTCGATCAACGGCACCGCGAGGCTGATCGACACCGACGTGAGCCTGATCAACCGCAACATCGACGTCTCGCTGCGGCTCGTCGCGGCGGTCAAGACCGACTCGGGCAACATCCTCGGCCAGGCCGGATCGGCTCTCGACACTGCGGCCTGCATCGACAAGAAGCTGGCCAACGAGCTCGGCAACAACGGTGACTGCACCGGTGCTGCATCGACCTCGAGGGACGGTGGCCTCGGCCTCCTGCCCGAAGGGTTCCAGTCGGCCGACGGGTTCAAGCGACTGCTCCGGGACAAGACGGAGCTGCGTCGTCAGGATCCCGACGGGGCAGGCCTCAACCTTCCGGACTTCGAGGATCCGGACGCCGGCGTCCCCGACCCCGACACGGGTCTGGCGGATCCGGATGCGGGGGAGCCAGTCGCACCGGCCGCCCCGAACGGGCAGCCGGGCGGCGACGGGCAGGGGCAGGGGCAGGGCAACATCATCGAGCGCTTGTTCCCGGGTCTCCGGGGCCAAGCCGGATCCGGAAGGTAGGGGGTGCCACGATGCACGAAGTAGCTCCAACATTCGTCAGGTGGCTCTGGATCTGGATCACGATCCTCGCGCTCGTCGTGGTGGTCGTGATCGGGTTCCTGCTCGGAATCGTCAGCTCGCTCGAGTCGATCGACGACGGTCTGTTCGAGGCTGACAACTCCGTGACGGGGGCCGGCAAGGACGTCAAGCCGCTGCCCGACCACATCAAGAACATCAACAGCAACCTGACCAAGATCGACACTTCGCTGAAGCCGATCACCGGCCAGGCGGATGACATCCTCGGGTCGCTCAACTCGATCAGCGGATCGCTGGTCAGCGTCGACGGGTCGCTCAAGGACACCTCGGGGTCGCTGGTGGACACCTCGAACTCGCTGGTGGGCACCTCGAACTCGCTGGTGGACACCTCCGGCACGCTCGGGAACATCACGGGCCTGCTCGTGGACACCTCCGGCACGCTCGGGGGGATCTCGGGCTCGCTCGTCGACACGACCGGCAAGCTCGGCGTGATCTCGAGCTCGCTCGTGGACACCTCGAACAAGCTGGTCAATGTCAGGAAGCTCGCCGCAACCGTGGACGGCACGCTCAAGCGAGCGCAGAGCGTGAACAGCCTCGGCACCAACGCCATCTGGCGGCGGGTGAGGTTCCTCAACGGCGGATCGTTCCGCGGTCCGAACGGCACCCAGCTCGGAGGGTCGAACCCGAACCCGGCCGGCCTGACGCCGGTCGAGCGCGACCTCAGCGACATCAACGGCGGGCTGATCCAGGTGAACAGGCATCTCGAGAGCATCTGCAACGCGCCGGTGCTCACGATTCCGCTGCCCGGCCTCATCGTCCCCGGTCCCTGCTAGTGAGGGGGGACCGGATGACGCCGATCACACGAGAGGAGCGCTCATGAGGCCGACGACCAAGGATCCCCGCGGTGGGGGCAGGGGGCGGGGCTCGACGCTGGGCCTGGCCACCATGCTCCCGGGCCTCGTGCTCGTGGTGGTCATCTTCTGGGCGCTGGCGGCGGTCCTGATGCTCACGGGGACGCTGATCAACGCCCGGGAGATCGACGAGACCGTGGACGTGATCAACGCTCAGGTCTCACCGATCGACGAGGAGCTGAACAACGTCAAGGTGCTCGAGGAGGTCACGCGGTCGACCGTCCGCATCGACGCGGCCGCGAAGCCGCTCAGCGGTCAGGCGGATCAGATCCTCTCCGCCGCCGGGGCGATCGACAAGAGCGTCAAGTCGATCCTCGGGACGGCGGGCTCGATCAACGAGACCGCCAAGTCGATCAACGAGACCGCCAAGTCGATCAACGGGACCGTCAGCTCGATCAACGGGACCGTCAACTCGATCGGCTCGACGGTCGTGTCGATCAACGGCACGGTCAACTCGATCGGGAGCTCTGTGAGCTCGATCAACAGGCTCGCCGGGACCATCCTGGCGACCGTCGGGCGGGCGGACGCGACCGATGCGACGTCCATCAACGCGTCGGTGGGACGGATCCTCACCTCGCTGAGATCGATCGACCGGTTGACGAAGCGGATCGACAACGGCGGACCCACGGGCGGCGCGGCCGCGATCAACCGCAGGGCCGACAGGGCCATCGACGTGGTCACCGCGGTCAACGGCGACACCGAGGGAATCCTGGCGGATGTCGGCTTCGGCACGACCGCCGACGGCAGCCCCGATCACGGGCGTGGGAACATCCACGGCCACGCGAACTCGATCGACTGCTCGCCGCTGCTGAACATCATCGGCATGACGCCGTACTGCAACCAGTAGCGCCAGGCACATAGCTCCGGATGAATGAAGGAGGCGGGCGCCCGAAGGGGCGCCCGCCTCTTTTCGTCGGCGGCGGCTCGGGTGGCGAAGGCGGCCGACTGGCCGAGGTCCCTGTGCGGCGGTGCGATCGTAGGGGGGCGGACGCGTGGCGCGGTTACGGGGGGCCGCCGGAGGGCAGGCCCGGCCGGAACAAGACCAAGGTCGTGAAAAGGTGCGTGTCAGTCGCGGGGGGTGGCCCCGCGGCGGCGGCTCTGGCCGCGGCGCGGGCTCTTCTGGCCGCGGCGACGAGACGTCGGCGCCAGCGCGACGAAGCTCTCGGAGATGCGGTCGAACACGGGTGCGAGGCGAGTGAGGCGATCGGCCGGAAGCGCCTGGAAGACGAGCGTGATCATCTTGTCGCCGCGGAAGAGGAAGTAGTGGACGTGGGCGCCCAGTTGCCCGCTCGCGGCGTCGCGGAAGGTGTAGAGGTAGGCGTACCCGGGGAGGCCTCCGAGCACGGTCCGAGCGGGCTTGCGCAGAAGCTTCGCCTGCCCGCCGGAGCGCACCAGTGAATCGGTCAGGGCGCGCGCGTCGCGGACGTTCTCTGGGCCGATGCGAAACCCGATCTCCGACACGCGGACCTGTAGCGAGGCGCTGCCACGCGCGACCACCAGACGGACATCGCCGCCGGCGGGGACGCGGCGCCAGGATGCCGGATAGGAGAGCTCGAAGCCGGCGCGCTTGTCGGTGAACCGCGTCGGCCCGGGCGGCGAGTCCGAGCTCGAGGCCGTATCGGAGGGCAGGATTACCGCGCGCCCGATCAGCGCGGCACCGCCGCCGATGAGGACGACGGCCGCCGCGGTGGCCGCCAGCCACCTACGGCGTACGCCGGAAAGACCGAACGGAGGCTTCAGGCTTCGCGGGCCCGACGCCGGTTCGAGAAGAATTCGTCGGTCTGTCGTGCCCCGATCAGTCCCGCGAGCACGGCCGCGGACCCGGAAACCAGGTGCAGGAAGTTGTCAGGCGCGACGGCGCTATCGATCGAGAGAATCTGCAGCTGGTTGAGGAACCCCAGGCCGGCCGCGAGCAGATAGACGAGGCCGCCGCCGATGACGACGCCCTGCGTGATCACGGCGTCCATCCGCGAGACGACGAGAAACCCGAGCCCGATCGCAATGTGGACGATGTTGTGGAAGATGTTGAGGTCGAAGCCGAGCAACGCCTCGTTGCCGTTCGTGACGACGCCCTGGAATCCCGTGACCGCGAACCCGACGACGCCGACCGCGAGGTAGACGACCCCCACTACAAAGGCGAAGACCTGCGTGACGTTTGTCCTCTCCATGCGCTTCCCATCCTCCTCTGGCCGTGGACGCCGGCGGAAGCCCCGCCAAGCGGAGTATATGCTCCCGCGCCCAGCCGTCTGCGCCAAGTATATGCGTTTTACCCACAGCGAGCCGGCACGTGATATGTTCCGGCTGGGAGGGAAACCAGATGCTCACAGCGGCAACAAATCCAGAAACGTATACCGGTTGGTACGTCGGTCTCGCAATCGGCTTCATCATCGTGGTGGTGGTTGTGATCCTCGTCGGCATGATCCTCATGCAGGCCTCGCGGATCGGCCACCAGGCGCTCGACGGGATCGACCTCATGCACGAAGCGAGGTCTAGCTCGCTTCCGGTATGGGATCTCCAGCTCGTCAATGGCTCGATCACGACGATCTGGCGGTCGGCCGAGCGCGCCAGGAAAACTCTGACAGGGGAGGCAAGGTGATCGAGCTAGCGACCCAGGTCGACTCGCAGGAGAAGGTCTTTTGGTACGTCGCCCTCGGGCTGGGCTTCGTCGTCATCCTCGTGGTGATCGCGCTGCTGACCCTGCTGAGCCGTCTCGTCGATGACATCGATGTGAATGTCGCTCACCTCTGGACGGTCACCCAGCGCTGGGCGCAGAACACGACCGGCATGTACCAATTCGCCGGCACCGCCTCGATTCTCCGGGCGCTGCGAGAAGAGCTCATCCGCCACGACAAGCTGCACGCGAGCCGATGAGCCAGGGTCTGCTGACAATCCTGACGGTCGTCGAGATCGTCGCCCTGGTGGTGATCCTCGCGATCTACCTGCTCGTCGTCGCCGGCCAGTTGCGCTCGATCGCGGCCAGCCTGCAGGAGGTCGCATGGGGAGCGCGCGCCGTCGAGAAGCAACTGCGCGCCGTGCGCTCGAACATCGACCAGAGCAACTGGGCGATGGAGGAGATCGCGGGAACCCTCCCGCGCGTGGTCGACGGCGCCGAGCGGGCCGGCCGAGGGGCGGTGAGGTCATGACGCTCTGGTGGATCGGCAACGTCCTCTTCGCCGGGGTGATCATCCCGCTCGTGATCTGGATCCTCAACCGGGTGCTCGAGCCTGCCAAGCAGATCGAGTACTACGCCGACGACATTCTCGACAGCGGGGCACAGTTCCCCGGACACCTCGAGGCCCTCCGCGAGCTCGGCAAGACGCGAGATCTCTCGAGGCAGGTCAACACCGATCTCGCGCGCTACAGCCGCGCGCTCGACGACATCTCCTAGGGGGCCCGCGATGATGACTCAGACCGCCGTACTCAACATCGGGGCGCACGCGATGGTGACCCTGATCGCTGCGGCGTTCGTGATCGCCGTGATCGCCTCCTACCTGATCAAGATCGCGCTGATCCTGTGGCACGTGATCGACCGGCTCGTCACGATCTTGGGGGCGGTGAACGCGGTCGCGCAGGAGTCGCAGCCGATGGGGGCGGTGATCGACGAGATCAACCAGAACCTCGCGGCCGGGCGTGATGCCTTCGAGGCCTCCGTCGCTCGCCTCGAGCAGCGCAAGCCGATCGCCGAGCCCGAGACGGCCGCCGGCATCAGCGCAACCTGGAGCCACTGGCGCGGCGAGTAGCCGTGCCCCGGTCTCCTGCACACTGCCGCAAGGCTCCTCAGGCTCAGTAGTTGGCCGCCGCGGGCCACTGGTTCGCCGGCGGCGGGCGGTTGAGCGGCTTCTGCTCGGCGTTCATCGGCAGCGGTCGCGGCTTGAGCGCCGTGGCCCCCGCCAGCGACCGGCGCGGACGCTGGGTGCTCAGGCCCCCGACGAGCGTCGCCAGGCCCGCGATCGCGCGCGGATCGTGTCCGGGCACGAAGTCGTCGATGTAGGGCATCGCGGCCCGCATGCCGATTGCGAGCGGTTGCTGGTCGACGACCATCGGGCGCGGGTTGATCCACACCAGGCGCCAGGCCTGTAGCTGGATCCGCCGCACCTCCGCGGCGAGGATCTCGGGGTCGCCGCGGTCCCAGCCATCGCTGACGATCATGACGATCGCGCCGCGGGCGAACCCGCGCCGGCCGAAGGAGTGGTTGAACTCGCTCAGGGCATGGCCGATCCGCGTGCCGCCGGACCAGTCCGGTACGGCCGCGCGGGCCTGCTCGAGCGCGCGGTCGAGGTCGCGCCCCTCGAGCGACCTCGTGAGCCGCGTCAGCTTGGTGGCGAAGACGAACGCCTCCGCCTTCTTGTTCGCCCCGACGACGGCCTTCAACGACCCGATCAGCGTGCGCGAGTAGCGCTCCATCGATCCCGAGACGTCGCAGATGAAGAGCAGCCGGCGCGGCCGCAGGCGCTGGGCAGAGTAGGCAAGTCGCAGGGCCTCGCCGTCGGTCTCGAGTGAGTTGCGCACCGTGCGGCGTATGTCGAGGCGGTCCCCGCCGCGTGCGGGCCGCAGTCGCCTCGAGCGCCGCCGCGGGGCGGCGCGCTTGATGTCCTCCCCCAGCCGGCGGACGGCGGCCAGCTCGTCCTCGCCGTAGCCGAGCTTCTCCTTGTCGGCGTCCTGCTCGGCCGGGCTATAGGCCGCAAGCTCCCCGTGCTGCTCGGGTGGTGCCCCGTCGTCCTCGTCGCCGAGCGGGCTCTCGCGGATCGCCTTGTGTCGCGCGCCATCGCCCTGCTGGGTCTTCTCGTTGGCCTCCTGGCGGAACTGGGGCAGCGCCTCCCCGCCCTGCTGCGGACCGACCATGCGGGCATCCGCCTCGCCGTGCTCGGCGCCGCGTGTTCCCTCGGAGAGCGGCTCACCGTTCCAGAACGACTCGAAGATGGTGTCGAACGCCGGCCGCTCGTCGGGGTTGTGCACGAACGTGGCGAGGGCGGCCCAGTAGACCTCCTGGCGATCGCGCACATCGAGCTCGGCGAGCGTCCGGATGAAGACAAGCTCGCTGTCGACGCTGGCGCACATCCCCTCGCTCCTGAGCGCTCGCGCGAAGGTGACCGCCGCCGCGAGGATCTGCTGGTCGGGCGGGCGCTGCGGTCGCTCAGATCGTGGCAGGGCCACCGGGACCTCCGGGGTTGCGCAGCTTGCCCGCGAGCTGCTCGGCCTGCTCGATGCGCGCCTCAAGGCCCTGCTGGCGAACGCGCTCCAGATCGTCGCGCTCCTTGAGGAGCGTTCCGAGCGTGCGGTCCGCCGTCGGGGCGTCGATGCCGTCACGGCCGAGCGTGTGGAAGGCCTCTGCCCAGTCGAGGGTCTCGCCCACGCCCGGCGAGCGGTAGAGGTCGAGCCAGCGGAGGTCCTGCACGAAGGCGCAGACCTGTGCCGCCAGCCGCTCGCTGACGTGTGGCAGGCGGGCACGTGCGATCGCCACCTCGCGCTTGAGCCCGGGGTGGTCGATCCAGTGGTAAAGGCAGCGGCGCTTGAGCGCCTCGTGCAGGTCGCGGGTGCGGTTCGAGGTGATGATCACGGTGGGGGGCTCCTTCGCCCGCATCACGCCGATCTCGGGGATCGTGACCTGGAAGTCCGACAGGAACTCGAGCAGGAACGCCTCGAACTCGTCGTCGGCGCGGTCGAGCTCGTCGATCAGGAGCACGGCGCCGGGATGATCGAGTGCCTCGAGCAGCGGCCGGCGGACCAGGAACTCCTCGGAGTAGAGCTGCGCGGAGCCGCCGGCGCGCAGCTGCAGGAGCTGGCGTGGATAGTCCCAGTCGTATAGCGCGTGGTGGACGTCGATCCCCTCGTAGCACTGGAGACGGATCAGCGGCGCCCCGGTCGCGGCGGCGAGCGCCTTCGCGAGCTCGGTCTTGCCGACCCCCGGCTCGCCCTCGACCAGGAGCGGCCTGCGCAGCCGGAGCGCCAGGAACACGACCGTCCCGAGGCCTTCGTCGACCAGGTAGCGCTCGTTGGTGAGGCCCGCGCGAAGCGCGTCGATCGACTCAAAGCCAGGCATTCAGGGTCTCCTCGATCTTTGTCACCGCGACCGCGAGCGCTTCCTGCACCACGGGCGAGAGGCCCTGGCAGAGCTCATCCATGTTGTCAGCCGGCTGGCAGCCGACGATCATCACCCGCTCGGGCAGCACGCCCATTGTCTTTGCCATCGTCAGCACTCGGTCGGGGTTGGCGAGGTGCACGTCGGGAACGTGCTCGCCCTCGGGCACCTCGGGCTCCAGCAGGAACACGGTCCCCGGGGCCGCGTCGCGGTCGACGGCGTCGATCAGGATGAGCCCGTCGTATCCGGTCATCAGCTCCTGCAGCAGAGCCACGCCGCCGATCCCCGTCTCGATGACGTCGGCCCCCTCGGGCAGGTCGGTCAGCAGCTCGGTCACGGCGGGGCCGAAGCCATCGTCGCCGCGCAGCACGTTGCCGACGCCCGCGACCAGGACGCGCCCGGCGTGAACCCCGGCGGGCTCGGATGCGGCGGTCCTCACGCCACGTTCACCGCGACCTTCAGCAGCCCGTCCCTCACGGCGACCGGCACGACCGCGAGGGCGTCCCCCTCTTCGTTGTCGGCGCGTTTTCCGGTGCGGGCGTCGTAGCCGCAGTTGTGCCACGGGCAAACCAGAACGTTGCCGGTGAGGCGGCCGCCGTCGAGCGGGAGCCGTCCGTCGACCGGGCAGAGGTTCCTGAACGCGTAGGGCTCGCCCGCGACGTTCACGATCAGGATCGACTTGCCCTCGGACTCGACGGCCTTCATCGTGCCGGGCGACAGCTCCTCGAGCGCCCCGGCGTCGAGGAACACGGGCCGCTTGAGGACGGCTTCGTCCTTGGCGGTCTCGGAGGGCTTCTTCAGTCCCTCGATCTGGAGCAGCGTCGGTCCGCCGCCGCCGCCGTTCGCTTCCGCCGCGACCTCGGCCCCGTCCGCCTCGTGCGCGACGACCTCCTTGAAGTTCTCGTAGTGCTCGCGCAGCACCTCCTCAACCCCGCGCTTGAGCGTGATGGTCGAGCCGGCGCAGCCGCTGCACGAGCCGCTCAGCCGCACGTGCACGGTCCCATCGTCGACCTCGAGCAGCTCGAGCTCGCCGCCGTGGCTCTCGATGTAGGGACGGACCTCGTCGAGCGCCTCCTCCACCTGGATCTGCTCTTCGACGTCGGCGAGGTCGTACATCGTCAGCACCGCGTGGGCGATCGGGTGCTCCGGCTCGCCCGCCAGGATCAGCTCGATCGCCGGTCGGTGGATCGCGTCGACGAGCTGCAGCAGCAGCAGCGCGCGCTCGTCCTGATCGCGCTCGAGCGTCTCGATCAGGACCTCGAGCTCCTTTACGGCTTTGTCAAATTCCATACCGTCTCCTCGATCTCCGGTAGCTTCGCCTCGATCTCCGGGCTGAAGCCCTCGCCCCAGCCTTCGTCCGCGGGCTCGATCTCGACGACCCATACATCGTCGGGAAAGGCTCCGAAAGCTTCCGTGACTATCAGCAGGTTGTCCAGCGAGATCACGCCCGTGACGGACTCGGAGACACGCTCCTGAATCTCGTCGGTTGGGGGTAGAACATGATCGTAGCGATACGCCTTCACGGTCCCGGGCTCGCGACCCCGGGCGATCGCGCCGACGAGGATGATCCGGTCGTACGGCGCGCGGTCCTGCAGGTTCTGGGTGAAGCCGATGGGGTGGTAGCCGAGATCCTCGATCTCGATCCCGTTGGTCGCCCGCGCCGCGAAGGCGTCGGTCACGTGGACGCCGACGGCGCCGTCACGCAGGTAGCGGTAGCCGACTCCGCCGACGAGGATTCGCATGACCGGCCGGCTAGCCTGCTCGGCCACGGACAGGCGTGGCGGTCGGCCGGGGGGGGGGGGGGGGGTTTTGGGGCCCCCACCCCACCGAGACAAAAACGACCCAAGGAGGGGGCACACCCCCCAACCTAGGCTCTAAACGC
>JBPCKX010000106.1:0-10135 GCA_051003875.1 Thermoleophilaceae bacterium | reverse complement strand
GGGTTGGGTTTCGTGTGCGGCGGGGGGGGGGGGGATCGCGGGGGCCCCCGCCACCAGTGTCTCCCCCCCCCCCGCGATCCGCCGCGTCATGACGGCGCCACGGTCAGGCGCGCGATCTCCGTGCCGGCGCCTTCGAGCTCGATCTCGAAGACCCCTTCGAGCCGCGCGGCGAACGCGAACGTGGCGGCCCGGCCCGGCCCGACCTCCTTCATGAGGTCGTAGCCGTGAACGTGGATCTCGTCGGTGGTGTCGGCGGAGCGGACCGTGAATCGCACGCGCTCGCCGCTGGTGACCTCGATCTTCCTCGTGCCCCCGACGGGCTCTCCGCCACGCACGGCGATCCGGGTTGGCCGCCGGGCCTCCTCGGCTGGCGTTTGGGGGGCCCCATCGGCGAGCTTCCGAGGGGCGGCCCGGGCCGCCTGTCCGGCCGCCCCGCTCGTCGTCTCGTCCGTGTCCTGCTCGCCACCGTCGTCCGGCTTGGCGATGACCAGCGCCGCTGCGGCGACGAGCACCGCGACCGCGATCAGCGACAAGCGCTGTCGTCCACTCATGACATACCTCCTGCTCTCGGAAGGTCGGCGCGCGCCGAGCGCGCGCCGGGATCTAGACGCGCGAGAGCAGCGGCGGTCCGCGGCCCGCGAGGTTGCGGGCGACGGCATCGAGCGGACGTGGGAGGGAGCGAGGGGGCCGCGGCCGCCCGGCCGCGCGGGGGCGCCGCCGAGGGCGCCGCGCGCGACCCGCGACGAGCGCGATCGCGACTTCGGCCCCCCGGCACAGCAGCGCGATTCCGGCACCGAGGACGAGCGCCAGGCAGAGCGCCGCCCACCCGCCGTTCCCGACCACCCCGGCCAGGCCGCCGCGGTGACCGGCGGAGAGCAGGCCCTCGAGCAACTCCTGGGTCGTGTAGAGCGCGATCAGCGAGAAGGTCGCGTAGGCCCAGCTCAGGGCGAGCGGCGACCGGCCCGATCGATGTGAGGCGCCGCCACGGGCGCGCAGCAGGGCGGCCCCGAAGAGCGCCAGCGCGACAGCCACGACCACGGAGACCAGCAGGCCGACGACGGTCAGGTAGGCGTGGCCCTGCTCACGCAGCGCCGTGGCGGCGAGCTCGTGGTAGCCGATGCGGTAGCGCAGCTCGTGGATCGCGAGCGCCCCGGCCAGGAGCAGCGCGACGAACCTCAGCGGTGAGGCCAGGCGGCTCACCGGGCCAAGTATTGCGGAGACCGGATCGCGCTCAGGCGAACGGCGACCGACCGACGTGCTCGCCGCGCCCCACGCCGCGCGGGACGGCGAAGATCCTCCTACGGCAGCAGCAGCCGGTCGTTGGACTCGGGACGGGGCGAGCCGACGCGGAGCTCCGCCGGTGCGATCGCGTCCGCCGCGGCCTCCTTCGCGCTGCCCTCGGGGCCGGCACGAACCTCGAAGCTGCCGGGCGCGAGCGTCTTCTGGATCGTGGCCGTGTCGAGCGGGTTGACGGGACCCACGCGCTCGCTCACCGAGCTGCCCGCGAGCGTCACCGTCTGCGCAGCACCGGACTGGTTCGAGATCGTCAGTCGCACCGGCCCCGCGCCGACGGCGGCGGGCGACACCGTCACCCGGTCGGCTTGGATCACGCCGCTCAGCTCGATCGGGACCGGGGCACGGGGCTCGTTCGCGAAGTCCTCGCCGCACCCGGCGATCGCGGCCAGCGCCGCCGCGCAGAGCACGACGGACGTCGTCCCGGCGCGCCTCTTCCCGGTCTGAGTCATGCCTCGGCGCCGACCCTACCCGACGTGCGGGGCTTGCCCGCAACCCGGCGGGGAGGCCGCGTCGCTACTCGCGCTCGAAGGGAGGGTCGACGACGCGCGCGGCGGCGCCGTCCACCAGCACCTCGTCGCCCGGTTGCGCCTCACGGCGCACGAGCGCGAGCGCGATGGGGCCCAGCGCGGGGGAGACGCAGGCGGAGCCGATCACCCCGACCTGCTTGCCCCCGATCTCGATCGGGTCGCCCCGCTCGGCCGGCTCGCTCAGCCTCAGGCCGCGCAGGTGGCGGTTCGGCTTGCCCCGGTAGTACAGGCGCGCGACGGTCTCCTGCCCGACGTAGCACCCCTTCGTGAAGCTCACCGCGCGCTCGTTGAGCCCCGCCTCCTGCGGGATCGTGGTCTCGTCCATGTCGAGGCCCAGTCGCGGGCGTCCCGACTCGATCCGCACGCACTCCGCGGCGTCGACCGCCGCCGGCGGCGCGCCTACCCGCTCGCGCGTCACCTCCACATCGGCGGCGTTCACGATCAGATCCACGCCGAGGTCCGTGCTGACGACCACGCCGAGCTCGCCCTCGACGAGGGCGTGCTCCTGCGCGGGCGGCGGAGGGTCGAGAAGATCGCGTGCCGCGGGGCCGATCAGCGAGAGCACCACGCGCTCCGCGCTCACGTCCACGGCACGCACGTCGCGACCGAGGCTGTAGGTCTTGAAGTTGTGCAGCAGCACGGGGCCGGCTGCGGCCTCCGTGTCGATCAGCAGGCTGTCGGGGGCGAGGCGCAGGACGCGCATGTCGGCGCGCAGCTTGCCCTTGTGGTTGAGCAGGGCCGCATAGCAGCCGTTGCCCGGCTCGAGCGACTCGATGTCGTTGGTGACCTGGCCCTGCAGGAACTCGGCGGCCTCGGCTCCCTCGAGCGAGATCACGCTTCGACCCGGGCGTTCCAGCAGCCCTGCCTTCTCTGTCAGCAGCTCGTAGTCGGCGGTGGCGATCATGCAGCCGATTCTACGGACCGCGCCGGGATGGGTATTAGCCATGACTAAACTATGCTTCAATAGCACCAGATGTCTGAGTCGAGCCCACACAAACTCTCTCGCCGGCGACTGCTCGGCGGTGCGGCCGGAGTCGCCGCGCTCCCGGCCCTGCACGAGCTGATCCCGCACACCGGCGTCCACGACGGGCTCGCGCGGGCCGCCGGTGACGGCGAGCACGCGGGCGCCGCCACCCCCGGACATTCCGGCTCCGCCCACCGCGGCACCGTCGGCTCGGTCGATTCCGCCGCGAACGGGTTCGACCCCACCGAGATCCTGCGCGACTTCGACGAGGGCAAGGTCAGGCGGATCGCGAGCCGCACCGTGCGCGAGTGGGACATCGTCGCCGAGGACAAGGAGATCGAGGTCGCGCCCGGGGTCAAGTACGCCGCCTGGACCTACAACGGCCGCGTCCCCGGCCCGACGCTCCGCGCCCGCGAGGGCGAGCGCCTGCGGGTCAACTTCGTCAACGCCTCGCGCCACCCGCACACGATGCACTTCCACGGCATCCACACAGACGTCAACGACGGCGTCCCCGGAGTCGGACCCGGCGACATCGCCCCCGGCGGCTCGGTCACCTACGAGTTCGACGCGACGCCGTTCGGGATCCACCTCTACCACTGCCACTCCTCACCGCTCGCCGAGCACATCGCCAAAGGGCTCTACGGGGCGTTCGTCATCGACCCGAAGGAGGGGCGTCCCGAGGCCGACGAGCTGGTGATGGTGATGAACGGCTTCGACACCAACTTCGACCTCTCCAACGAGATCTACGCCGTCAACACCGTCGCCTTCGCCTACAACCTGAACCAGGCGCCGATCCGCGTCAAGCGTGGCGAGCTCGTGCGCATCTACCTCGTCAACATGCTCGAGTTCGACCTCATCAACTCGTTCCACATCCACGCCAACTTCTTCGACTACTACCCGACCGGAACGAAGCTCGAGCCGCGCGACTTCACCGACACCGTGATCCTCGGCCAGGCCGAGCGCGGGATCGTCGAGCTGCGGTTCCCCTTCCCCGGCAAGTACATGTTCCACGGCCACGTGAGCGAGTTTGCGGATCTCGGCTGGATGGGCTTCTTCAATGTCACCTGAGCCGCGGGGACCGTCGGATACCTGTGTCCTCGGCGCTCGCCTTGCTAGCGCAAGGCTTCGAGCCTGCGTCCTTGGTCTCCTCGGCCCCCACGGCTCAGAGCCGCGCGGGTCTTCGGATATCGGTGACACGGTGCCGGTGCCGGAGCGGGGGCGCTGATGGAGGCGGGGGAGGCGACGGTGGGGCGCGCGTCCGAGCGGCGGCTGCCGGGCTGGCTGGCGGGGCTGCTTCCGGTGCTCGTGCTCGGCGCCGCGATCGGGCTCTTCGTCGGCCTCGGGTCGCCCGGGCTCGAGCGCAACGGCGTGCCCGTCGAGGAGGTCGCCGTCGAGAGCACCACGCTGCGGCCCGGGACGATCGAGGTCACGATCCGCAACGACGGGCCCGACCCGGTCGCGGTGCGGCAGGTCACCGTCAACGACGGGTTTGCCTCCTTCACCCAGACCGACGACGAGATCGGCCGGCTCGGCTCGAGCACGATCTCCGTCGAGTACCCGTGGTTGGAGGGCCAGGCGTACGAGGTCGGCCTGGTCACGGCTACGGGCGGCACCGTCGCGACCGCCGTTGACGTGGCGGCCGAGACGCCCGCGGCCGACCTCGGGTTCTTCGGCCTGATGGCGCTCGTCGGCATCTACGTGGGCGTGATCCCGGTCGGCATCGGGATGCTGTGGCTGCCCTGGGTGAGGACGATGGACCCGCGCTGGCTGCAGTTCCTGCTGGCGCTGACGCTCGGGCTGCTCGGCTTCCTCGGCGTCGACGCGCTGCTCGAGGGGACCGAGTTCGCCGGCTCGGGATCGCAGGCGTTCGGCGGAGCCGCGCTCGTCTACCTCGGCGCGGGCGCCGCCTACCTGGCGCTGGCGGGGATCGACGGTTGGCTCCGCGGCCGCCGCGAGGCCGGCGGAGACGAGGCCGGTCCGTGGCGACTCGCCTTCCTCGTCGCGCTCGGCATCGGCCTGCACAACCTCGGCGAGGGGCTCGCGATCGGCTCGTCGTACGCGATCGGCTCGCTCGCGCTCGGCGCGGCGCTGATCGTCGGGTTCGCGCTGCACAACACGACGGAGGGGCTCGCGATCGTGGCGCCCGTCGCGCGCGGCGAGCGACGACCCCCACGCAGCCTCGTGCGCCTGCTCGGGCTCGGCCTGCTCGCCGGCCTCCCGGCGGTGCTCGGGGCCTGGATCGGCGCGTCCGCGCTCAACCCGGGCCTCGCGGCCTTCATGTTCGGGCTCGGTGCCGGAGCGATCGCCCAGGTGATCGTCCAGATCGCCCCGACCGTGCGCGACGCGGCCGGGCGGCTGCTGCACCCGGTTGCCGTTGCGGGCCTGCTGACCGGCGTCACGCTCATGTACACGACCGGCCTGCTGATCTCCCTGTAGCCGTGGCCACCGCCCCCGCAGCCGGCATCTCGGACGCCGTCCAGGACTACGCGAAGGCGATCTACTCGCTCCACGGCCGGCTCGAGCAGGCGGTGCCGACCTCCGCGATCGCGGACCGCCTGGGCGTCTCTGCCGCGTCGACCTCGGCGATGGTGAAGCGGCTCGAGACGCTCGGTCTCGTGCGGCGCGAGCCCTACCACGGCGTCGAGCTGACCCCGGCGGGCGAGCGCGTCGCGCTCGAGGTCATCCGCCACCACCGTCTGCTCGAGCTCTACCTCGCCGATGCGCTCGGGATGTCGTGGGACCGCGTGCACGAGGAGGCGGAGGTGCTCGAGCACGCGATCTCGCCGGAGCTCTCCGAGCTGATCGCGGCGAAGCTCGGCAACCCCACCCACGATCCCCACGGCGACCCGATCCCAACCGTCGGGGGCGAGATCGAGGAGGGTCAGACGCGCGCGCTCGCCGAGCTCGTCGAGGGCGAGCGCGGCGTCTTCACGCGCGTGTCGGACTCCGATCCGGAGATGCTGCGCTACCTCGCCGCGCGCGGGATCGAGCGCGGCGCGACCGTCGAGATCGCAGGCCGGGAGCCTTTCGGCGGCCCGCTGACCGTGCGCGTCGCCGGCCGGGAGCACGCGCTCGGCGACCAGCTCGCGTGCGCGATGCGCGTCGAGACGGCCTGAGGGCCGACCTCGACCGGGAGGATCCCGGGTCACGGCCCGCCCGCGAGGTAGTCTGTCGTTCGATGGCGCTCGCAGATGACTTCCAGCGGGTCGTCGACGCCCTGCCGCCCGACTGGACCCAGCTCGAGCTGGACCTGAAGATCCGCGACGGCGACCGCTACGTCGAGACCGCGACCCTGCTCACGCAGATCAACGCGATGCCCTACTCGCGCAACGAGTGGCACTGGCGCCTGCGCGTCGCTCACGGCTTCGGCCACGCCGCCGCGCCCGAGACGGTTCACGGCACGCTCGAGCTGCTCGACGGTCAGGGGATCGAGGGCGAGATGGTGGCGCGCGAGGCGCGCTCCGGGCGTGTCGAGGTGACCCAGATGTGGGGTCGCCCGGAGTCCGTGCGCCAGGAGTTCCGCAACCGCCGCGCCCAGTAGGGAGCACCCGATGGCCCGGATCGCCCTGCTCTGCCCCGACCTCCTGTTCGGCTCGAAGGTCGAGGGCGGCCTCGGGATCGCGGGCCACACCGTCAACCGCTTCGACTCCGCCGAGCCGCTGCGCACGGCGGCCCAGTTCCACGACCTCGTGATCGTCGACCTCACCGCCGACGGGCTCGACGGACCCGCGCTCGTGACGTCGATGCGCGAGCGCGGGGAGCTCGAGTCGACACCGACGCTCGGCTTCTACTCGCACGTCGACCAGGAGACGCGACGCCGCGCCGAGGAGGCCGGCGTGAGCCGCGTGGTCCCGCGCTCGCGCATGGCGCGTGAGATGGCGGCGCTCGTGGACGGCCTGCTCGAGCAGCCATGAACGGCGCGATGAAGTGGTGGGGCTGGGGCGAGGAGGAGATCTCCTTCAGCGACGACGACAAGCCCGACCTCGCCCCGTTCGTCAAGCGCGTGCTCGACCTCGATGTGAGCGAGGCGACCTCGGCACCCGTCGCCTTCGATGCGCTCGAGGTCCCCGAGCCGTCGCTGCCGGCGGAGCTGCGCACGGCCCTGGAGCAGGCGGTCGGGGAGGCGCGGGTCTCGACCGATCCCCACGACCGCGTGGTGCACGGGCGCGGCAAGAGCCTGCGCGACCTCGTCCGGCAGCGCCGCGGGGACCTCGGCCGGCTCCCCGACGCGGTCCTCAGGCCCGCAGACGAGGACGAGCTCGCGGCGATCCTGCGGGCGGCGCTCGACGCCGACGCGGTCCTGATCCCCTTCGGCGGCGGCACCAGCATCTCCGGCAGCCTCGAGGCGCCCCCGGCGGAGCGCCGCAGCGTGATCTCCGTCGACCTTGGGCGGCTCGACCGCGTGCTCGAGGTCGACGAGGTCTCCCGCCTGGCGCGCGTGCAGGCGGGCGCGTTCGGGCCGGACCTCGAGCGCCAGCTCGGCGAGCGGGGATTCACGCTCGGGCACTTCCCCGACAGCTTCACCCACTCGACGCTCGGCGGCTGGATCGCCACGCGCTCCTCGGGCATGCAGTCGGACAGCTACGGCGACATCGCCGACCTGACGCGCGCGGTCAGGGTGATCACGCCGGCCGGACGGCTCGCGACGCGTCCCGTGCCGAGCACCTCGACCGGGCCCAGCGTGCGCGAGATGGTGCTCGGCAGCGAGGGACGGCTCGGGATCATCAGCGAGGCCACCGTGCACGTGCGGCGGCTGCCGGAGCAGCGCAAGATCCTCGGCTATCTCTTCCCGAGCTGGTCCGGCGCTCTGGCGGCGATGCGCGACATCGCCGCCGGTGAGGCGTCACCGTCGGTGACGCGCGTCTCCGATGCGCGCGAGACCGCGTTCTCCTTCGCCACGCGCAAGGACCCGACGCTGCTCGACCAGGCCAAGTCGAAGGCGCTGCAGGCATACCTGGGCCGGCGCGACTTCGACGTCGAGGACATGTGCCTGGCCTTCATCGGCTACGAGGGCAGCGAGCGGCACGTCGCGCGGCAGCGAAAGCTCGTCAAGCGGGTCGTCGACCATCACGGCGGCCTGTGCATCGGCAGCGGCCCGGGCGCGCTGTATGACCAGAAGAAGTTCGACACGCCCTACATCCGCGACTACCTGCTCGACCGCGGCGCGCTCGCCGACGTGTCGGAGACGGCGGCGCCCTGGAGCGCGCTCCCGACCGTCTACGCGAACGTCGTGGCGGGCGCGGAGGGAGCGTTCTCGGAGCTCGGCGTCAGGGGTTACGTGATGTGCCACCTGTCGCACTCCTACCACGCCGGCGCCTGTCTCTACTTCACCTTCGCGCTCAACCCGTCGGGCCGCCGTGAGCCGCTCGAGGAGTACGACCTCGTCAAGTCGACGATCCAGCAGGCCTTCGTCGACTCGGGCGCCACGCTTTCCCACCACCATGCCGTCGGCACCGAGCACGCCGCCTGGCTCGAGCAGGACATCTCGACGCCCGGCGTGGCGATGCTGCGGGGTCTTTTCGACGGGATCGACCCTCATCACAACCTCAACCCGGGCAAGATCGTCTGAGCGGCGGGGACGCGGGCGAGAAACCGTCGCGCGCTGCGGGAGTAGTTCCCAGCATGACCGCCGAAGAGCCGCGCGATCGGGCCATGCTCGACGTGCCCTGGGCCCGCCGCGCGCCCGCGCGCGGCCTGCGTGAGCTGGTGCTGGTCGGTCTGCTGGGGCCGGCGATGGACGCCTACACGCGGCGCGAGCGGATCGGCCGCGAGCAGCTTTCCGGGCTGGAGGGCCCCGTCATCTTCGTCGCCAACCACTCGAGCCACATGGACACGCCGGCGATCCTGCGCGCACTGCCGGCGCGCTGGCGCTGGCGTACGGCGGTGACCGCGGCCGCCGACTACTTCTACTGCCGCCGCGGCCTCGCCGGAGCCGTCTCGCTGCTGTTCAACACCGTTCCGATCCAGCGCAACGGGGGCGCGCTCGAGCCGGGCTCGGCGGCCCCGCTGGGGAACCTGATCGCGGCGCGCTGGAACCTGCTCTTCTTCGCCGAGGGGACCCGCTCGCGCGACGGGGGCGTCGGCAGGCTGCGATCGGGCGCCGCCGTCCTGGCCGCCGAGCACGGCCTCTGCATCGTGCCGATCCACGTCTCCGGCACCCACGCCGCGATGCCGCCGGGGTCACGTTGGATGAGCCGCGCGGCCGCGCGCCGGAGACCGGTCGAGATCCGTTTCGGCGCCCCGATCCGCCCGCGTCCGGGCGAGGGCCCGATGGGGGTCATGGAGCGCGTCAGGCTGTTCTTCGCGGAGTCCGGCGCCACGACCACACCGGGCGCTCCAGCCGAGGCTCCCGCGGGCGAGGGCGGCAGAGCGAGCGGGGATCTCCCCGCCGCGCGCCAGCCCGTGTAGTGGCGCGCGTCTTCCTGACAGGGGGCAGCGGCTTCATCGGGGGCGCGCTCGCCGGCCGCCTGCTCGAGCGCGGCGACGAGGTCGTCGCGCTCGCGCGCTCGCCGGCGACCGCCGAGGGCCTCGCTCGCCGCGGGACCGAGGTGGTCCGCGGGGACGTCCTCGACGAGGACGCGCTCGCCGCCGGGATGGCCGGCTGCGAGCTCGCCTACCACGTCGCCGGGATCAACACGCACTGCCCGCCCGACCCCGCGATGCTGCTGCGGGTGAACGTCGACGGAGCCGAGACGGCCGTCCGCGCGGCGGCCCGTGCCGGTGTTGGGCGGGTCGTGTTCACGTCGTCGGCGGCCGCGGTGGGGGAGGCGGCGGGCACGATCGGAGACGAGCGCTCGCCGCACCGGGGCTCCTACCTGTCGGTGTATGACCGCTCCAAGCACGAGGGCGAGCGAGCTGCTTTCGCGGCCGCGCGCCGCGCGGGGATCGAGCTCGTCGCGGTCAACCCGTCCTCCGTGCAGGGGCCGGGCCGCTCAGACGGCAACGGCAAGATCGTGATCGACTACCTCAACGGCAGGCTGCGCGCGTTCGTCGACACGCACATCTCGATCGTCGACATCGAGGACTGCACGAACGGCCACCTGCTCGCGGCCGAGCAGGGCCGCGGCGGCGAGCGCTACGTGCTCAACGGCGCGACGATCACCTCCCGGGAGGCGCTCGCGATCATCTCGGAGCTCTCCGGGGTGACCGATCGCGTCCGGATGGTCCCCCCGGCGCTCGCGCGGACCGCGGCGGCGCTCGCCGAGGGCGCCTTTCGGGTGCGGCGGCGGACCGCGCCGGTCTGCCGGGCGCGCGTCCGCACGCTGCTGCACGGACACCGCTACGACGGGAGCCGTGCGACCAGGGAGCTCGGCCTCGCCTACACGCCGATCGCCGACACCCTTGCCCG
>JBPCKX010000105.1:0-5054 GCA_051003875.1 Thermoleophilaceae bacterium | reverse complement strand
GCCGGCGAGGGTGCCGGCCGGCGCGCGTCGCCCCGACCCCCCGGCCCGCCCCGTCGCGCCGCACCGCGTAGAGGCAGAACTTCGTGCGCGGGTCGAGCTCGAAGCGCAACCGGCCCGCGGCACGGCCGCTGAGCAGCGGGCGCAGCAGCCTCGCGGCAGCGGGAGCGGCGGGCGAGACGTCCTCGAGCAGCGTCTCGACGGTCGAGCGCTTGCCGATCGAGTGCCAACCCTCGACCTCGAAGCCGTGCTCGGCGAGCAGCGCGGCTAGCCCGGCGACGGAGAAGAGGACGACGTGCTCGGGCGGGCGCTGGACCTCCGGCCAGCGGGCCCCGAGCGCGCGGCTCACCGGCGAGCCGGCGTCGGGCGTGAGGATCGCGAGCGCCCCGCCGGGCCGCAGCACGCGGGCCGCCTCCGCCACCAGCTCGTGTGGATCGGTGACGTGCTCGATCAGGTCGAGCATCGAGAGCGCGTCCAGCCCGCCCTCGGGGAGCGCGGCCGACGCGAGGCTCGCCTCGCGCACGTCGACGCCGAGCTCGTTCCGTGCGTAGGCGGCGGCCCAGCCGTTGAGGTCTACGCCCGTGGCCTCCCAGCCGCGCTCGCGCGCGGCGGCGACCATGAACCCCGGGCCGGCGCCGACGTCGAGCAGCCGCCCGGGCTCCACGAGTCGCTCGAGGTGGGCGAGGACCCGCTCGAACTTCTCGGTGATCTCGCGCCGGTCTGCGAGATAGTCGCGGTAGCCGTGGAAGCAGCCGCCGCCGGGCGGCCCGAAGCCGGGGTCGACGAAGTAGTCGCGGCCCTCGTACTGGGCGGCGACCTCCCGCGGCGGCTGCGCGAGGAAGAGCGAGGCGCACGCCGCGCAGCGACGGAAGCCGTGGCCCTCGACGGTCATCGCGGGTCGCGTGCCGCCGCTGCCGCACGCCGGGCAGGCCGCCTGCGCCGACTCGGCGGCCGCCGCGTCCCCCGCCTGCGCGGTGCCCGCCATCCTCAACGCAGCCGGCAGCGCACGAGCGTGCCCAGCAGGCGAGCGCCGTCGGCGGCGGTCAGCTTCTTGCCCTGCTCGCGCGAGCGCGCGGAGTAGGTCACGGGGACCTCGTAGATCGTGCGCCCCGCGCGCAGCAGCCGCGCCGGGATCTCGGCGTCGATCCCGAAGCCGTCCTCGGACAGGTCGAGCGAGCGCAGCACGTCGGTCTCGGCGACCTTGAAGCAGTTGCAGATGTCCGACAGCCAACTGTTGTAGAGCATGTTCGCGGTCAGGTTGATCACCCGGTTGCCGGCGACGTACCAGAACCCGTAGGCGGAGTGCGACTGGAACAGGCGCGTCCCGATCGCGGCGTCGGCCTTGCCCTCGAGCAGCGGCTCCAGCAGCAGGCGGATCTCGGCCGGGTCGTACTCGAGGTCGGCGTCGAGGATCGCCGACCAGCGCCCGCGCGCGTGCTCGAGCGCGGTGCGGATCCCCGCCCCCTTGCCGCGGTTGCGGTCGACGTGGACGACGCGCACAGAGTCCGGCCGGTCGCCCGCCGCGAGCACGGCGCGCGTCGAGTCGGTGGAGCCGTTCTCGACCAGCACCAGCTCGACGTCCGCGACGGGGTAGTCGGCCGCGAGGACGCGCTCGACCGCGCGCTCGATCGTCGCCTCCTCGTTGTAGGCCGACATCAGTACGGACAGGTCGGGCACTTCAGCGCGCCGGTCGAGCGGAGGCGGGCGGGACTAGCCGCCCGCGACCGCCGGCAGGATCGTCACCTCGTCGCCATCCTTGACCCCGGTGTCGAGCTGGTCGAGGAAGCGGATGTCGTCGCCGCCGACGTAGACGTTGACGAACCGGCGCAGGTCACCGTCCTCGGAGATGCGCTCGCGCAGGCCGTCGTAGCGCTCGTACAGCCCGTCGAGTACCTCGCGGACCGTGCCGGCATCCTCGATGGTCGTCTCGGCGTCGCCGCCGGTGACGCTGCGGAGCTGCGTCGGGATCTTCACGGTGACGCTCATCGGCGCGGCAGTCTAGCCGCCTCAGGAGGCGACGGCCTCCGCCCCGAGCTGCTCGCCGAAGGACTCGACCGTCGGATCGATCTCGTGCGTCTCGAAGCTGCCGCGGACGGCGTCGAGCGTCTTCAGCCCGTCGCCCGTGATCACGAGCACGACGCGCTCCTCGGCGGAGATCTCGCCGCGCTCGGCGAGCTTCGCGAGCGTGGCCGTCGTGACACCCCCGGCCGTCTCGGTGAAGATGCCGGTGGTCTCCGCCAGCAGGCGGATGCCGGCGCGGATCTCGTCGTCGTCGACCGCGTCGATCGTCCCGCCGGAGGCCCGCGCGAGCTCGAGCGCGTACGGCCCGTCGGCCGGGTTCCCGATCGCGAGCGACTTGGCGATCGTGTCGGGCTTGACCGGGCGGCAGATGTCGTGGCCGGCGCCGAACGCCTGCGCGACCGGCGAGCACCCCTCCGCCTGCGCCCCGGTGAATATCGGTGCGGGCGAGTCCACCAGCCCGACCTCGCGCCACTCCTCGAAGCCGCGCGCGATCTTGGTGAACAGCGATCCCGACGCCACCGGGCAGACGATGCGGTCGGGCAGCTCGAAGCCGAGCTGCTCGGCGATCTCGAAGCCGAGCGTCTTCGATCCCTCTGCGTAGTAGGGCCTCATGTTGACGTTCACGAACGCCCAGTCGCGGCCCTCCGCGAGCTCGGTGCAGAGGCGGTTGACGTCGTCGTAGTTGCCGCGGACGGCGATGAGGTTGGTGCCGTAGACGCCGGTCGCGAGGATCTTCTGCTCCTCGAGGTCGGCGGGCACGAACACGTAGGAGTCGAGCCCGGCGGCGGCGGCGTGTGCCGCGACGGCGTTGGCCAGGTTGCCGGTGGAGGCGCAGGCCACCACCTCGTAGCCGAGCTCGCGCGCCTTCGCCAGCGCGACGGTGACGACGCGGTCCTTGAACGAGTGCGTCGGGTTGGCGGCGTCGTTCTTGACCCAGACCTCGCCCAGCCCGAGCCGCGCGGCGAGCCTGTCGGCGCGCACGAGCGGCGTGACGCCCGCGGCGAGCGCGGTGCGTGGCCGCTGCTCGAACGGGAGGAAATCCGCGTAGCGCCAGATCGACTGGGGCCCCGCCTGGATCCTGCGCTTGACCGCCGCGGCGTCAAGCCGCGAGAAGTCGTAGCGCACCTCGAGCGGCCCGAAGCAGTGCTCGCACACGTAGCGGGCCTCGAGCGGATAGCTCGCTCGACATTCCTTGCACTGAAGCGCTTCTACTGCTGCCATTTCCGTCCCTTCAATCGAAGACCCTCCGCCGCTTGCTTCGTGACGGAGGGCTCGGTTGAAGCGCTTCGTCACATCTCTCAGGCCTCTCGGCCTGATGGACTTGGCACCTTTCCCGTTCGACCGAGGTCGATCAGGATGGTTGCCGGGGTTTCGTAGGGCCATTTCCCTCCACCCCTCTGGATGCGTACGGCTATGTCGACGACATAGGATACAAGGCTGCCCGACGGATGCAAGTCACCCGCCCCCGCGCGGGCGCCGCGCAGCCCGCGACTATCCTGCCGCGCGTGGTCTGGGTCGCGCAGCACGCAGTCCTCGGGCTCGCCGCGCTCGCGCTGGGCGCCGCGGCCCTGCGCGCTGCGTCGCTGACCGGCGCCGCGGGCCTCGAGCGGGTCGTCGCGGCCGCCCCGATCGCAGCCTCAGCCGCCTGTCTCGAGGCGCTGGCACTCGGGCTCGCGGGCCTCGGGTCGAGCCCCGTGGCGCTCCCCGCGGCGGCGGCGGCGACCTGGCTCGCCTCGCTGCGCCTGCCGGCCCCCTCCCCCTCTCCGGCCCTCGAGCTGCGGGCCTGGTGGTCTGCCCGCGAGCGCGCGGGGCGCGTGCTGACGGGCGCGGCCGCAGGCGCCTTCCTCGCCCTCTGCGCCTGGCTGCTGCGCTACCCCTACGTCGGCAACGACGGGGTCACCTACCACCTCAACACGGTCCTCGACTTCGTCCAGAGCGGAACCCCGACGGACCTCGTCGCGAGCACCTACGCCTTCCCGACCGCCAACCATCCCCTCACCAACGAGCTGCTGCTGAGCTGGCCGATCGCGATCGCGCGCAGCTTCGTCCCCGCGACGCTCTGGACCCCGCTCGCGCTGCTGCTCGCGGCGCTCGCCGCGTGGGTCGGGCTGCGCGCGCTCGGGGTCGGTCCCCGCGTCCGCGCACTGGCGGTCGCGGCGCTCTGCCTGCTGCCGCTCAACCTCGAGCATCTCGGCGAGCCGAACTCCGACACCCCGGCGCTGAGCTGGCTGCTCTGCGCGGCCGCGCTCGCCGCGGGCGCCGGACGCCATCCCCGCCTGCTGGTGCCCGCGCTGCTCGCCGGCGGGCTCGCCTTCGGCACGAAGACGACCGTGCTGTGGCCGCTCGCCGTCGCCCTCGGCGCCGGCGCCTACCTCGCCCGCGGGGACCTGCGCCGGCTGGCGCCCGCCCTCGCCGCCGCGGGCACCGTCGCCCTGCTCGTGGGGGGCTACTGGTACGGGCGCAACCTCGTCGACCACGGCCTGCCGTTCTGGCCCTTCATCGAGGGGCTGGGGAGCGACCCGCTGCCGCGCCTGCTCGAGCTCTTCTCGTACTCGTTCCTGGACCGCCCGCGGGTCACGCTCGAGGGGCGCGTCGGCGAGTACCTCGAGACGCTCGCCGGGGCCGCGCCGCTGATCGTGGCGGCGCTCGTGCTTCCCCTGCTGGTCCGCCGGCGCGAGCTGCTCGCGGCGGCGGGGGTCGCCCTGGTGGCGCTGCTGCTGTGGGCGAGCGCGCCGATCACCGGGCTCGGCGATGTCGTCGGCCTGGAGCAGTTCTCGATCTCCGCGCTGCGCTACCTGCTGCCCGCGATGGCCGCCGTCGTGCTCGTGGTGGCACTCGTCGCGCGCGCGGGAGGCCCCGTCGGCTCGCTCGCGAGCGGAGTGCTCGCGCTCGCGGTCGCCTGGAATCTGGTCGCCGCCGCGCGGCTCGGCTTCCCGTTCCTGCCGGGGCTCGGCACGCTGCTCACGGGGGCGCTGCTCGGAGGGCTCGCGGCGCTGCTCGTCTCGCGGCGAGGGCGACGCGAGCGGGGCGTGCGG
>JBPCKX010000104.1:0-19291 GCA_051003875.1 Thermoleophilaceae bacterium | reverse complement strand
GCTGTGTGCCTCCAACCCGCTCTCCACCCAGGATGACGTGGCGGCGGCCCTCGTCGAGCGCCACGGGGCGGAGGTGCGCGCGATCTTCGGCGAGGACGTCGAGACCTACCATCGCCATCTCGACGAGGTGGTGAGTGGCGCTCCGCACGTGACGATGGACGACGGCGCCGACGTCGTCTCCCACGTCCACGGGCAGCGTCCCGACCTGCTCGAGGGGATCGTCGGCGGGACGGAGGCGACGACGACGGGGACCATCCGCCTACGCGCCCTCGAGGCCGAGGGGCGGCTGACCTTCCCGGTCATCGCCGCGGGCGAGGCCCGCACGCAGGAGCTCTTCGACGATCGCTATGGCACGGGGCAATCGACGCTCGACGGGATCCTGCGCGCCACGAACATCCTCCTCGCGGGGAGCGTCGTCGTGGTCATCGGCTACGGAGGCTGCGGCCGCGGCGTCGCCCTGCGGGCGCAGGGCGCCGGCGCGCGGGTGATCGTCTGCGAGGTCGACCCGCTGCGCGCCCTCGAGGCCTCCATGGACGGCTTCGCGGTGCGGCGCGCGGTCGAAGCGGCGGCCTCTGGCGACGTCTTCATCACCGTTACGGGCGGGCGCGACGCCCTCACCGGCGAGCACTTCGCCCGCATGAAGGACGGGGCGATCCTCGCCAACGCCGGGCACTTCGACGTCGAGATCGACCTTCGGGAGCTGCGCGCGGCCGCCGCCGGCGACCCCGAGGAGGTGCTGCCGCTGGTCGAGCAGTACGACCTTCGGGGGCGCAGGCTGAACCTGCTCGCGGGGGGCCGCGTCGTGAACCTCGCGGCGGGCGAGGGCCACCCGGCGGCCGTGATGGACATGAGCTTCGCGACCCAGGCGCTCGCCGTCGAGCACCTCGTGCGCTCGGGGCCCGAGCTCGAGCCGCGCGTGCTCGACGTGCCGAACGCGATCGACGCGGAGATCGCCGGCCTCAAGCTCGCGGCGCTCGGTGTCGAGATCGACGAGCTGACAGAAGAGCAGCGCAGTTACCTGCACTCGTGGGGGTAGGGCTGCCTCTGGGTGTCATGGCGTCATAGCGCTAAGATGACCTCTGTGGCAACGGCCAAGCGCAAGCTCACCGTCTATCTGGACCGCGACGTGGCCCGCGCGGCGAAGGTCCGGGCGGCGCGGCTGGAGAAGCGCGACTCCGAGGTCATCGAGGACGCGCTGCGCGCCCATCTCGGCATCGCCGCACTCGACCAGGCGCAGGGTCTGAGCACTCTAGATGAGGACGAGGCGCTCGAGCTCGCCAACGCCGAGGTCCACGCGGCCCGGCGTCAGCGCCCTTGATCCGAGCCGTTCTCGACCCGAACGTCCTCATCTCGGCCTTCATCTCCCGGCGCGGTGGCGCCCCCGACCAGGTTGTGCGAGCGTGGCGCGATGGCGCGTTCGACCTCGTCGTGTCGCCCGTGCTGATCGGAGAGCTCCGGCGCGTGCTCGCTCGCCCGAAGTTCGCGCTTCAGGCAGCAGAGGGACGGGCCGACGCCTACATCGCCGCGGTTGTCCGTGACGCTGTTCATCTCGGGGATCCGCGCGATCCGCCGGCCGTGAGCAGCGATGGCGGCGACGACTATCTCTTCGCGCTCGCACGGTCGGCGAAGGCGACGGCGATCGTCTCCGGCGACAAGCACCTGACGCAGGTCGTGGACCCCACGCCGCCGGTGCTCACGCCGCGTCAGTTCCTGCAGCGCTGGCTGTGAACGCTCCACCCGCGGCGGCAGGTGAGTTCCGCCCGGCTTGCGGTAGCGTGCCCGCCCGATGAAGGCGATGGTGCTCGCAGCGGGATTGGGGACGCGGCTCAAGCCGATCACCTTCGAGCTCCCGAAGCCGATGGTGCCGGTGCTCGACCGGCCCGTGATGGCGCACATCGTCGGCATGCTCGAGCGCCAGGGCTTCGATCGCCTGATCGCCAACCTGCACCACTACCCTGACGCGATCCGCGACTACTTCGGCGACCGGCTCGAGTACCGCTTCGAGGACGAGCTGCTCGGGACCGCCGGGGGGGTACGCAACGTCGCCGACTTCTTCGGGGACGATCCGGTCGTGGTCGTGTCGGGCGACGCCCTCACCGACACCGACCTGGGTGCGCTCCTCGAGCGCCACCGCGCCTCCGGCGGGATCGCCACGCTCACGGTCAGGAAGGTGACCGACACGCGCGAGTACGGGGTCGTGATCCACGACGAGGACGGGCGCGTCCAGGGCTTCCAGGAGAAGCCCGAGCCCGCCGAGGCGCTGTCGGACCTCGCCAACTGCGGCATCTACTGCTGCTCGCCCGAGATCTTCGACTACTTCCCCTCCGAGCCGTTCGCCGACTGGGCGGGCGACGTCTTCCCGGCGCTGCTCGGGAACGACGTGCCCTTCCACGTGCACGAGATCGAGGACTACTGGAACGACGTCGGGTCGCTGGACGAGCTGCGCCAGGGCACCTGGGACGCGCTCGAGGGAGCGCTCGGGATCGAGGTCACCGGGGCCCCGGCCGGCGAGGGCGTCGTCGCCGGCGAGGGCTCGAGCGTTGAGGGAGTCGAGATCGTCGACGGCCCGGTCTGGGTCGGCGCCGGCGTCTCCTTCGGGACCGGCGTGCGGCTGATCGGCCCGGTCGCCATCGGCGACGGCTGCCGGATCGGCGACGGCGCGGCCCTGCGCGACGCGATCATCTTCCCCGGCACCGAGGTCGCGCCCGGGGAGATCCTGATCGGCGCCATCCACGGCGGCACCGGGATCATCGAGCGGATGCGCCCGCTGGACGCGCTCTGAGGGGCGAAGCCGGGGCCGACGGGACTAGAGTTCGTGTGCGTCATGGCCGCGAACACGGACCGGCGCTCGGTCGCGCGCCGCTGACAGAGCGCCGCGCCTCCCTATGGGCTCGCGGCCGCGCTGTCCTCGAGCCGCTCGCGACGCTGCTCGTCGATCTCCGACTGCCTCAGCATGGCGGTGAAGAGGACGACGAGCGCGACGACGAAGGTGAGCGACTGCTCGACCATCATGATCGCGCCGCCCGCGTTCTGGTCTGAGACCGCGTCGAGGCCCCAGATCCGCGGGACGCCGGAGTAGTAGTCGTAGAGCAGGGTTCCCGACCACGTGAGGTAGAGGCCGAGCGCGGCGAGGCCGAACTTCGCGCAGCCGATGTAGACGACGGTCTGCGGACCGGTCAGCCGGCGGCGCATCGGCACCGGCTGGATCAGCGGCCACCAGACGGCGACCCCCGCCGTGAAGAACGACCCGTGCTCGATCACGTGCACGACCGGGTTCGTGATCGCCGCCTCGTAGAGCGCGGGGACGTGCCAGAGGTACATCAGGAAGAGCCACAGCACGATCCCGGTGACGGGGCTCGCGAGCGGGCCGAGCGCGCGCTCGAGGCTCATCAGGCGGCGCGTCGCGGGGCGCATCAGCACGCGCGAGAGGGAGAGCAGCAGCAGCAGGGGGGCGAGATCCCCGAGCAGGATGTGCTGGAGCATGTGCGCCGAGAAGAGGTAGTCCTCGCCGAGGCCGTCGAGCGGTGAGGCGAGCGCCAGCAGCAGCGCCGCGATCCCGCCCGCGAAGGCCGCCGCGTGACGCGCTCTCGCCCCGCGCGGCGGCCGACCGGCGGCGCGCTCCGCGCCCCTGACCGTGCGGAAGCGCCGCACGTATATGACGACGAGCGCGAGCACCGGAAGCAGCGCGACCGGGTCGGGGAGCCACACGATCCGCGGGTCGGCCGCGGCGAGGAGAGCTACAGGTCCGTCACCGAGCACGCGCCCGATTGTCCCACCGCGGCGCTGCCCGGTGGTCGGCGCCGGCGATGCTCGGGCGATGGAGCTGCTCACCCGCGTTTGCTCGCTGCTCGCGCCCCCCTTCTGCTGGGCCTGCGGCGCCGACTCGATGCGCGCCGACCCGCTTTGCCCCCGCTGCCGCGCGGAGCTGCGCTGGCTCGGCACGGAGCCGTTCGACCTCGACGGCCTCGAGACGTGGGCGCCCGTCGCCTACGAGGGTCCCGCACGCGCGCTCGTGCGCGCGCTGAAGTTCCGCGGGGCGGCCGGGCTGGCGGGCCCGATGGCGGCACAGATCGCGGCGGGCGCGCCGGCCCGCATGCTCGCGCCCGCGCCGGTGCTCGTCCCGGTCCCGCTGCAGGCGCTCAGGGCCCGGCGGCGCGGCTTCAACCAGGCGGAGCGGCTGGCAGCCGAGCTCGCGCGGCGCACGGGCCTCGAGGCGCGCGACTGCATGCGCCGCCGCGGGAACGGCCCCCGCCAGGTCGGCCGTGGCCGCGCCGAGCGCCTCGCGGGCGTCGCGGGGGCGCTCGAGCTGCGGCGTGGGGCGGAGGCCCCGCAGCGGGCGGTGCTCGTGGACGACGTCGTCACCACCGGCGCCACCCTGAGGGCGTGCGCCGCCGTCCTGCGCGCGGCCGGCGCCCGCGAGGTGCGGGCGCTCGCCTACGCCAAGACCCTCGGGCGGTGATGCCTGCTCGGAGAGCCGCCCGCGCCCGGGCGCGCGGGGAGGGCCCGGAACCTGGCGCCGGAGGGACCTGGACGACATCGCGCACGACATACGTGCCTCAGGTCGTCCAGGTTACTCCGCACACCCCGGGGCTCCAACACCCGCCACGCACCGGCGGTCTCGCCCGCCCCCGCCGCGCGCACTCCACGGTCTCGCCCGCCCCCGCGGGGGCGCACTCCAACATCCGTTGGCAGCATCGGCGCTCACCACTACCATCCCTTCTACAAACACCAGCGAGACCCGGGAGGGCCGGATGCGCACAAGCGTGAAGGGCCGCAACGTCACGGTCAGCGACGAGCTCAGGGAGCGGGTGGATAAGAAGTTCGCCAAGGTCGCGAGGCAGGTGTCCTCGCTCGCGGACATGGAGGTCGAGTTGATCGAGGAACGCAACCCCTCCATTCGCGAGAAGCACATCGCGGAGGTCACCCTCCACGTCAAGGGAGTCACGCTGCGCGCCCGCGAGGCATCCGAGGACATGGTCCACTCGATCAACCTCGCCGCCGAGGACCTCGCGCGCCAGGTCAAGCGCCACCGCGACAAGCGCCGCAAGCGCCGCGAGGCACACCAGGCCTCGCCGCGCGCGATCTAGCGGAGCACTCGCAGGATCAAGTAGCCGAAGGGCCCCCAGCCGTACCGCTCGGGGCCGGCTCGACGCCACTGCGGGTCGGCCCCGCGTTGCTACTCTCGCTCCTATGCCGTTTTTCGAGCGGGCCCTCCGCATGGGCGAGGGCAAGAAGTTCAAGGAGTTCGAGAAGCACGTCGCCCGCATCAACGACTTCGAGCCCGAGCTGGAGCTGGAGTCCGACGAGGAGCTGCGCAAGCGCCACGAGGCGATGCGCGAGCGGGCAGCGGGCGGCGAGTCGCTCGGCGGCCTCCTGTTCGAGTCCTTCGCCGTAACGCGCGAAGCTGCCAAGCGCACGCTCGGCCAGCGCCACTTCGACGTCCAGCTGATCGGCGGGATGGTGCTCCACGACGGCTCGATCGCCGAGATGAAGACGGGTGAGGGCAAGACGCTCACCTCGACGCTGCCGATCTGCCTGAACGCGCTCGCCGCGCGCGATGCGGACGGGAACCCGCTGCAGGATCGCGGCATCCACCTCGTGACCGTGAACGACTACCTCGCGCGCAGGGACGCGTTCTGGATGAAGCCGATCTACGACATGCTCGGCGTGAGCATCGGGATCCTCCAGGCGGACGAGCGCCCCGCCGAGGACAAGCGCGCCGCCTACGAGGCGGACGTCACCTACGGGACCAACTCGGAGTTCGGCTTCGACTACCTGCGCGACAACCTCGCCACCGAGGCTGCGGAGAAGTCACAGCGCGGCCACGGCTTCGCGATCGTCGACGAGGTCGACAACATCCTGATCGACGAGGCGCGCACCCCGCTGATCATCTCGGGCCAGCCCGAGCAGGCCGCCGACTTCTACTACAAGTTCGCCGCGCTGGCCCCGAAGATGGAGGCCGGCAAGAAGCCCGAGGGGGTCGAGGCCAAGTCGAAGACCTTCGTCGCGGAGTTCGACTTCGAGCCCGACGAGAAGCACAAGACGGTCGCGGTCACCGAGCGCGGCGTCGAGAAGGCCGAGCGCTTCATGGGGATCGACAACCTCTACCGCGCGGAGACCGGCCACCTCGTCAACCACCTCCAGCAGGCGCTCAAGGCCGAGTCGCTCTACAAGCGCGGCGTCGACTACGAGGTGATCGACGGCGAGGTGAAGATCATCGACGAGTTCACCGGCCGCATCCTCGAGGGCCGCCGCTGGTCGGAGGGGCTGCACCAGGCGATCGAGGCGAAGGAGAACGTGGCGATCCAGGAGGAGAACCAGACGGTCGCCACGATCACCTACCAGAACTACTTCCGCCGCTACGACAAGCTCGGCGGCATGACCGGCACGGCCATCACCGAGGCCACCGAGTTCATGAAGATCTACAAGCTGCAGGTGGTCGAGATCCCGACCAACCGGCCGATGGCGCGCGCAGACCAGAACGACCAGATCTACAAGACCAAGCCCGGCAAGTGGGCGGCCGTCGCGACCGAGATCGAGCGCCGCCACGAGACCGGCCAGCCGGTGCTCGTGGGCACGATCTCGGTCGAGGTGTCAGAGCTGCTCTCGGCAGAGCTCGACAAGCGCGGGGTCAAGCACACCGTGCTCAACGCAAAGCCCGAGCACGCCGAGCGCGAGGGCGAGATCATCGCCGAGGCCGGGCAGAAGGGGGCGGTCACGATCGCCACCAACATGCCGGGCCGCGGCGTTGACATCAAGCTCGGCGGCAATGCCGAGCACCTCACCGAGGTCGCGCTGCGCGGCTCCAAGCACGAGCCGGGAAGCGATCCCTACGACAAGGCGTGGGACGAGACCCTCCCCGGCTTCGAGGCCCAGGTCGAGCGCGACCGCGAGACCGTGGTGGAGGCGGGAGGCCTCTACATCCTCGGCACCGAGCGCCACGAGTCGCGCCGGATCGACAACCAGCTCCGCGGGCGCTCGGGGCGCCAGGGCGATCCCGGCGAGTCGCGCTTCTACCTCTCCGCCAACGACGACCTCGTGCGGCTCTTCGCGGGCGACCGCATCTACCGCATCCTCGACAAGCTCGGCCCCGTCGGCGACGAGGGCGAGGAGGAGCCGATCGAGGCGAAGCTGCTCTCCAAGCAGATCGAGAACGCCCAGAAGAAGGTCGAGGAGCAGAACTTCCTGATCCGCAAGCGCGTGCTCGAGTACGACGACGTGATGAACCAGCAGCGCGAGATCGTCTACGAGTACCGCGATCGCATCCTCGAGGGCGACGACATGTCCGGAACCGCGCGCGAGCAGCTCGCGAACGTCGTCGAGCGGCTGGCGACGGGCAAGCCCAACGAGCAGACCACCGCCTACGTCGAGGGCGACTTCCCCGAGCACTGGGATCTGCGCGGGCTCTACATCCAGCTCGAGCAGATGTACCCGATCGGGATCGACCTCGAGGAGCTGGACCTCGAGAGCCTCAACCGCGAGACGCTGGTCGCCGAGCTCCGCGAGGACATCGTCGAGGCCTACGGCGACCGCGAGGAGGAGCTCGGCAGCGAGCTGATGCGCGCGCTCGAGCGCTTCATCCTGCTGCAGATCATCGACGAGCGCTGGCGCGAGCACCTGCACGACATGGACTACCTGCGCGAGGGCATCCACCTGCGCGGGTTCGCCCAGATCGACCCGCTCGTCGCCTACAAGAACGACGGGTTCGAGATGTTCACGACCCTGATGAACTCGATCTGGGAGGAGTTCGCCCGCTACATCTACCTCGTCGAGGTCGAGCCCGAGGAGCAGAACGGCGCGGGCCCGGGCCCGGGCGCATGGGGGTCCAGCTCGAACACGAGCTCGACCGCCGCCTTCTCGTACGCGGGCGGCACCGCCGCCGACCAGCCGAGCGCGCTCGCCGAGGCGCGCGCGGGCGGCGTCCCGGAGGAGATCCAGGGCGCCGCCGAGTACGCCTACGACGAGGTCGAGGCTCCCGCGCACGTCGAGACGCGGGTCGTCGACGAGAAGGAGCGGGTGGGGCGCAACGACCCCTGCTGGTGCGGCTCGGGCAAGAAGTTCAAGAAATGTCATGGCGGATAGCGCCGGCGACCTCCGCGAGCAGTTGACTCTGCTCGCGGATTATCTTTGACCCAGCCGGGCTGACCGAGCGGACGGCCGCGCTGGAGCGCGAGATGGGGGCGGAGGGCTTCTGGGATGACCAGCAGCACGCCGCGAAGGCGGCATCCGAGCATGCGCGCCTGCAGCGACGCCTGGACGGCTTCCGCACGCTCGAGACGGACGTGGGCGATCTCGAGCAGCTCGAGCAGCTCGCGCTCGAGGACGAATCGATCGCGCCGGAGCTCGCCGAGCAGCGGGCCTCGGTCGCGGCCCGGCTCGCCGCGCTCGAGGAGGCACGGCTCTTCTCCGGCAAATATGACCCCGGGGACGCCGTCGTAACGGTCAACGCCGGCGCCGGCGGCACCGACTCGCAGGACTGGGCGGAGATGCTGCTGCGCACCGAGATGCGCTGGGCCGAGCGGCGCGGGATGAAGGTCGAGCTGAAGGAGGCCTCCGCGGGCGAGGAGGCGGGGATCAAGTCGGCGACGTTCGTGGCGAAGGGGGAGAACGCCTACGGCCTCTTCTCGGCCGAGAAGGGCGTCCACCGGCTCGTGCGCATCTCCCCGTTCGACGCCGCCTCGCGGCGGCACACGGCCTTCGCGGGCGTCGAGGTCGCGCCGCTCGTGGACGGCGACGTCGACATCGAGATCGAGCCCGACGACCTCCAGATCGACACCTACCGCGCCTCGGGGGCCGGCGGCCAGCACGTGAACAAGACCGACTCCGCGGTGCGCATCACCCACCGCCCGACGGGCACCGTCGTGCAGTGCCAGAACGAGCGCTCGCAGGGCGCCAACAAGTCGACCGCGATGGCGATGCTGACCGCGAAGCTGATCGAGCTCGAGGAGCAGCGCCGCCGCGACGAGATCGCCAAGGAGAAGGGCGAGGCCCAGGACGTCGCGTGGGGGTCGCAGATCCGCTCGTACGTGCTGCACCCCTACACGCTCGTCAAGGACCACCGCACGAACGTTGAGGTCGGCAACGCCCAGGGCGTGCTGGAGGGCGACCTCGACGAGCTCGTGCGGGCCGAGCTGCTGCGCCGCGCCGGCTCCCCCGCGGCATAGGGCGAGTCGGTCGCCGCGCCGCGCGCGCCCTACAGTTAGCGCGATGGCTGAAGAGCGCCCCGCGCCCCCGAACCGGCCCGGTCAACCCGGCAAGCCGCCCGGCTGGCGGATCGACCCCGCGCCCGACGGCCGCGGCGCGCCGAAGCAGAAGCCGCCGATGCTCCCCTTCAGCTGGCGGCGCTTCCTGGTCATCATCGCCGTGCTGCTGGGGCTCAACTACGTCTTCGTGGCGGTCGTCGCACCGCCCGAGGAGCGCAAGCGGATCCCCTACACGCCGACCTTCATCGAGCAGGTCCGCGCCGGCAACGTGAAGGAGATCTCCTCGCGCGGGGAGACCCTGCAGGGTGACTTCCGCGACGGCTTCGAGGACGCCGACCACTTCAAGACCGAAGTGCCGACCTTCGCCGACACCAAGCAGCTCTCGAGCCTGCTGCAGGAGAAGAACGTCACCGTCAACGCGAAGCCGCCCTCGGAGCGCTCCTTCCTTCAGACGCTGATCTTCAGCTTCGGCCCGACGCTGCTGATCGTCGCGCTGTTCGTCTTCCTCTTCCGCCGCGCGGCCAAGCAGGCGGGCGGCGGCGGGATGCTCGGCCAGTTCGGCCGCTCGAAGGCCCGCCTGGCGGAGGCATCCGAGCAGCGCGTGACCTTCAACGACGTCGCGGGGATCGACGAGGCCAAGAACGAGCTGACCGAGATCGTCTCCTTCCTGACCGACCCGCAACGGTTCATGAAGCTCGGCGCCCGGATGCCGCGCGGGGTGCTGCTCTCGGGGCTGCCGGGCACCGGCAAGACGCTGCTCGCGAAGGCGATCGCGGGCGAGGCCGGCGTGCCCTTCTTCTCGATCTCGGCGTCGGAGTTCATCGAGGCGATCGTCGGCGTCGGCGCCTCGCGCGTGCGCGACCTCTTCCAGCAGGCGAAGGACGCCGCCCCGGCGATCATCTTCATCGACGAGCTCGACGCGATCGGACGCTCGCGCTCGGGTGGCGGCGGCTTCGGCGGCGGCGGCCACGACGAGCGTGAACAGACGCTCAACCAGATCCTGACCGAGATGGACGGCTTCGACACCGCCGCCGGCGTGGTCGTGCTCGCCGCGACCAACCGCCCCGAGATCCTCGACTCCGCGCTGCTTCGCCCCGGCCGTTTCGACCGCCGGGTGGCGGTCCAGCCCCCTGACAGGATCGGCCGCCGCAAGATCCTCGAGGTGCACACGCGCTCGGTCCCGCTGAGCGACCAGGTCGACCTCGAGGCGCTCGCCGCGACGACGCCGGGCATGGTCGGCGCCGACCTCGCCAACGTCGTCAACGAGGCGGCCCTGATCGCCGCGGTGCGTGACCACGAGCAGGTCGCTCCCGAGGACTTCACCGGCGCGATCGAGAAGATCGTCCTGGGCGCCGCGCGCAAGGTGGTGCAGTCCGACGAGGACCGCCGCCGGATCGCCTACCACGAGGCGGGCCACGCGATCGTCGGCATGCTCACCGCGGGCGCCGACCCGGTGCGCAAGGTGTCGATCATCCCGCGCGGCCAGGCGCTCGGGGTGACGCTCTCCGCGCCCGAGGCCGACCGCTTCAACTACGAGGAGCGCTACCTGATCGGGAAGGTGAAGGTCGCCTGCGGCGGCCGGGTCGCCGAGGAGATCGTCTTCGGCGACGCCACGACCGGCGCCGAGTCGGACATCCAGCAGGTGACCCAGATCGCCCGCGGGATGGTCGGCCGCTGGGGGATGAGCGAGGAGGTCGGCTTCGTCGCGGTCCGGCCCGCCGAGGGCCAGGGACCGCTCCTGCCCGGGGTCTCAGAGATATCCCAGGCCACGCACGAGCTCGTTGACCACGAGGTGCGGCGGATCGCCGAGGACGCCCTCGATGACGTCCGCGTCCTGCTCGAGCGCGAGCGTGAGCGGCTCGACGCGCTCGCCGAGGCGCTGCTCAGCGAGGAGACGCTCGACGAGGCCGAGGCCTACGCGGCGGCCGGGATCGACAGGCTGGCGGCACCCGTTTGAGCCCGCGCCCGCGGTGAGGGACCTGATCGAGCGCGCGCTCGCCGAGGATCTCGGCGACGGTGACCTGACCTCGCGCGCGGTCCTCGGGACGGGTGCCCGGGGCCGTGCCGGCATCCATCAGAAGCAGCCCGGCGTGCTCGCGGGCCTCGAGGCGGTGCGCGCGGTCTTCGAGGCCGCCGACCCCGCGCTGCGGCTGACGCTCCACGCCGCCGAGGGCGAGTGGCGCGAGCCGGGCCCCGTGGCAGACGTCGAGGGCCGGGCGGCGAGCATCCTCGCTGCGGAGCGCACGGCGCTCAACTTCCTGGCCCACCTCTCGGGCGTGGCGACCCTCACCGCGCGCTACGTCGACGCGGTCGCCGGGACCCCGACGACGATCCTCGACACCCGCAAGACGACCCCCGGCATGCGCGCGCTCGAGAAGGCCGCCGTCGTGGCCGGCGGCGGCCGCTCGCACCGCGCCGGGCTCTACGACGCGATGCTGGTCAAGGAGAACCACGCGCGGGCGGCCGGCGGGGTGGGGGTCGCCGCGCGCGCCGCGCTGCTCGGCGCGGCGCCGGGCGTCATGGTCGAGGTCGAGGTCGAGACCCTGGCGGAGCTCGACGAGGTGCTCGAGGCGGGCGTCACGCGCGTGCTGCTCGACGACATGAGCCACGCCGACATGCGGCGGGCGGTGGAGCGCGCGCGCGGTCGCGCTCGGCTCGAGGCGTCGGGCGGGATCACGCTCGCGACGGTGCGCGCGGTCGCCGAGACGGGAATCGACTTCATCTCCGTCGGCGCGCTCACGCACTCCGCCCCGGCTCTCGACGTGTCCCTGCTGCTCGAGTAGTCGACGCTACAATGAGTGAAGCGCTTGCCCGGCCCTGCACGGTGGGCAAGACTCATTTCGACACCGAGAGAGGTTCGAAACATGCCGGTTCAGACCACGCCCCAGGCGGGGCCTCCGTCAGCACCCCTCGAGCTGGAGAACCTGCCTGCGCTGAAACGCGAGGTGCGCGAGCTCGCCGAGCAGCGCGACGCGGTCATCCTCGCCCACAACTACCAGGTGCCGGAGATCCAGGACGTCGCGCATTTCGTGGGCGACTCGCTCGCGCTCTCGCGCCAGGCCGCGGAGGCCGGAGGGGAGACGATCGCCTTCTGCGGCGTCCACTTCATGGCGGAGACGGCGTCGATCCTGTCGCCGGACAAGACCGTCCTGCTGCCGGACCTCGACGCGGGCTGCTCGCTCGCGGACTCGATCACCGCGGAGGAGTTGCGGGCGTGGAAGGCCGCCAACCCCGGAGCCGTCGTCGTGATGTACGTCAACACGACCGCCGAGGTCAAGGCCGAGACCGACGACTGCTGCACATCGTCGAACGCGGTCCAGGTCGTCGAGCACATCCGGCGCGAGCACGGCGATGACACCGAGATCCTCTTCGGGCCCGACATGTTCCTCGGCGCCTACGTCGAGAAGGTCACCGGGAGACGGATGAACGTCTGGACCGGGGAGTGCCACGTCCACGCAGGGATCCGCCCGCGCGACATCGCCGCGGTGCGCGAGGAGAACCCCGGCGCCGAGTTCCTGGTCCACCCCGAGTGCGGCTGCTCCACCTCGGTGATGGAGTACGTGGCCTCAGGCGACGTCGACGCCGAGAACACGCACATGCTCTCGACCGGCGGGATGCTCAGCCACGCGCGCGAGTCCGAGGCCGACACGTTCATCGTCGCCACCGAGACCGGCATGCTCTACCCGCTCGAGCAGGAGAACCCCGGCAAGCGCTTCGTGCCCGCCAACCGCGGCGCGGTCTGCCGCTACATGAAGATGATCACGCTGCCGAAGCTTCGTGACGCGCTGCGCGACCTCGACCCGGTCGTGCAGGTCGACCCCGAGATCGCCGCGCGGGCGCGGGTGCCGATCGAGCGGATGGTCGCGATCACGCCGTAGTGGACCACTAGTCTCACGGCGTGGAGCTCGCCCGCCTCTACCCGCGCCCCGGAACGACGACACCCGCCGAGCTGATCGCCGGGCTCGACCTCGGCTCGCGCGCACCCGCCGGCCGCCCCTACCTGGTGCTCGACATGGTTACCTCGCTCGACGGGAAGGCCGTCCTCGATGGCAAGACCCGCGGCCTCAGCGGCGAGGCCGACCGAGCGCTCTTCCACCAGCTCCGCACCCAGGCGGACGCGATCATGATCGGCAGCGGCACCGCCGCGGTCGAGCGCTACGGCCGCGCGGTCAAGAGCGACGAGCTGCGAGCAAAGCGCGAGCGCGAGGGGCTCGACCCGGATCCGCTCACGGTGATCGTCAGCGGTCGCCTGCGCCTGCCCCCCGACATCCCGCTGCTGCAGGACCCGGACTCGCGCGTCGTGATCGCGACGGCAGTCGATCACGAACTCGACGGGACTCGTGCGCAGATCGAGTACCTGCGCACCGGCGACGACCTTCCGCTGCTGCTGGCGCGCCTGCGCGAGGGTCACGGGGTGCGCTCGGTGCTGTGTGAGGGAGGGCCGACGCTGAACGCGCACCTGCTCGCGGCGGGCCTCGTGGACGAGCTCTTCCTGAGCATCTCACCGCAGCTCCTCGGAGGGGCTGGGGCGCTCACGATCGTGGCCGGAAAGCCGCTGCTCGACCCGGCCGCGGCGGAGCTGCTGTGGATGGTCGAGGGCGGGGGAGAGCTCTTCTCCCGCTGGCGCGTGCGCTCCCCGTAGGGGTCTGTCCGTCAATTACTTGCGGATCTCGCGGCTGCAAACCTTCGTCTGGCCGCGCCCGCGATGCTCGTCGATGCGCTGCATCGACTGCGCTCACGGGCTTGCCAGACTCGGTTTTCGCTCGCCAGATCCTGCAAGTACTTTCCGGACAGACCCTGAACGCCGCCGCCGGGCCTGCAGCTTCCCTTGCAGCGCTACGCTTGAGCGGGTCTATCCGCTATCAAGTGGTCACCCATGGCAACCACGCGCATCAGCAAGGTTCTTCCGTCCCAGGCCCCGCCCCGGCAGTCCACGGGCGCGCCGGTCGTGGAGCTGCGCGACGTCTCGAAGGTTTACAGCAGCGGCACGGTCGGGATGCAGCGCGCCTCGCTGAGCATCGGCCGCGGAGAGTTCGTGTTCCTGGTCGGCTCCACCGGCTGCGGCAAGTCGACCTGCATCCGGCTGCTGATGAAGGAGTTCGAGCCGTCCGCCGGCGAGATCCTGATCGCAGGCCGCAAGCTGAGCGAGGTATCGCGCGACAAGGTTCCCTACCTGCGCCGCAACCTCGGCGTCGTCTTCCAGGACTACAAGCTGCTGCCCAACCGCACCGTCTACGACAACGTCGCCTACTCGCTGCAGGTGATCGGCGAGAGCCGCCAGGAGATCCGCCGCAAGGTGCCCGACATCCTGCGCCTCGTCGGCCTCTCGACCAAGCTCCACGCCTACCCCGACCAGCTCTCCGGTGGCGAGCAGCAGCGCGTCTCGATGGCGCGCGCGTTCGTCAACCACCCGCCGCTGCTGCTCGCCGACGAGCCGACCGGCAACCTCGACCCGGAGACCTCGATCGGGATCATGCAGCTCATCTACCGCATCAACCGGACCGGGACCACCGTCGTCGTCGCCACCCACGACAGCGAGATGGTCGACAAGATGCGCCGCCGCGTGATCGAGCTGCGCGAGGGACGCATCATCCGCGACCAGCTCTCGGGCCTCTACCGCCCCGACGAGTCGACCACTGAGTTCGCGCTGCGCCTGCGCGGCGAGCTGGGCGTCGGCCCCGAAGGCCACCCGAACTAGTGCGCCGCTAGTGCAGTTCGGGTTCTTCCTCAAGGAGGCGCTGCGCGGCCTCTCGCGCAACTCCGCGCCCGCCCTCGCCGCGATGCTGACGGTGATGCTCACCGCGCTCGTGCTGGGCGTGTTCATCCCGATCCAGCAGGCGACGACCGGCACCGCCAACGAGGTGCGCAGCCGCGTCGTGGTCGACGTCTTCCTCAAGGGCGACGTGACCGAGGCCGAGCGCAAGCAGCTCCGCGGCGCGCTGGACCGCACGACGAACGTCAAGTCGGTCGAGTTCATCTCGAAGGCGAAGGGACTCGAGCGGGCGCGCGAGAAGAACCCGCAGGCGTTCAAGGACGGGGCCGACCTGCTCGGGGCGAACCCGCTGCCGGACACCTACCGCGTGACGCCCGAGGACCCGGACGGGGTCGCGCTGATCGTCGACCGCCTCGCCCCGCGCGAGGCCGGCGGCGCGCGCGTGCCATCGCTGGCGGGCATCGACGAGGTCCGCAACAAGGAGGAGGACACGGAGAAGATCCTCTCCGCCACCGGGCTCGTGAAGATCCTCACGTTCGGGCTCGTGGCGCTGCTCCTGTTCGCGTCGATCGCCCTGGTCGCGAACACGCTGCGCCTCTCGATCTTCTCCCGCCGGCGCGAGGTCGAGGTGATGAAGCTCGTCGGCGCGACCAACTGGTTCATCCGCTGGCCGTTCGTGATCGAGGGGGTCTTCGTCGGCTTCATGGGCGGGCTGCTCGCCGTGCTGCTGCTGACGGTCGCCAAGGAGACCTTCATCGATCCGCTGGCGGACCGCTTCGCGCTGCTCGCCGCGCCCGACACGATCGACTTCCCGCTGCTCGTGGTGGTGCTGCTGGTGGCCTGCGTGGCGGTCTCGGCGGCGGGTAGCGCCCTGACGCTGCGTCGCTTCCTGCGGGTCTAGTCGCCCGCTGCGGGCGGCACGCGCGGGCCGGCGGCTACCCTTCTGCGTCGTCCCGACCGCGCGCTCATGACCCCCCTCGGCAAAGTCTCCCTAGCGCTCTGGTGCGCGCTCCTGCTCATCGCCGGCGGCATCTGGTTGGGCGGCCACCCCCAGGCCCTCCCGAACCCGGTCCGGCGCGCGCTCGTCGACGACGACCGCGCCCTGCGCGCCGAGCTGCTGGACTCGGTCAAGGACAACTTCTACAAGCCCGTGAAGGACTCGGACCTCGATCAGAGCTCGCTGAAGGGCATCGTCGACGGCCTCGGCGACCGCTTCTCGACCTACCTGACCCCCGACGAGGCAAAGCAGTTCCAGGAGTCCGTCGAGGGCTCGTTCGAGGGCGTCGGGATGGGCGTCGACCAGGATCGCCGCGGCCTGCGCGTGCTCGACGTATTCGACGGAACGCCGGCCGACCGCGCCGGGGTTCGCAAGGGGGACTTCGTCACCAAGGTCGACGGGAAGTCGATCGCCGGGGTCCCGAGTGACCTCGCGACCGCGCGGATCAAGGGCCCGGCCGGCACCGAGGTGCGGCTCGAGCTCGTCGATCCCGAGAGCCGCGAGCCGCGCACCGTGAAGCTGCGCCGCGAGAAGATCGACGTGCCCGTCGCCGACGGGAGGCTCGCCGAGTCCGGCGGGGAGAAGCTCGGCGTCGTCGAGCTGACCGGGTTCAGCTCGGGAGCGCACGCGCGGCTGCGCGAGGAGATCGACCGCGTGCTCGACAAGGGCGCGCGCGGCCTCGTGCTCGACCTGCGCGGAAACGGGGGCGGGCTCCTGAGCGAGGCCGTGCTCGTCTCCTCGATCTTCCTCGAGGACGGGCTCGTGACCTTCACCAACGGGCGCACCCAGCCACGGCGCGAGTTCGAGGCGCAGGGCGACGCGATCGACGGCGACATCCCGGTCGTCGTCCTCGTCGACGGCGGCAGCGCGTCGGCGTCTGAGATCGTGACCGGCGCTCTGCGTGATCGCGAGCGCGGCACCGTCGTCGGGCAGCGCACGTTCGGCAAGGGCGTCTTCCAGGAGGTGCACACGCTCTCCAACGGCGGCGTGCTCGACCTGACCGTCGGGCAGTACTTCCTGCCCGGCGGCGAGAACATCGGGAAGAAGGGCGTGCGGCCGACGGTGAAGGCCAAGGACGACCCCAAGACCGATCGCGACGAGGCGCTGCCGACCGCGCTGCGCACGCTCGCCGAGCAGGCCTCGCAGCGGTGAGCGGACGGGCGCGCGGGCGCCCGGCCCGGCTCGACTTCCCACTCGTCGCCGTGCTTTCGAAGCGCGGCCGGTTCCTGGTCGCCGACCCGCTCTTCGGCCCCCGCGGCGCGCGCGTGGCGGTGGACGGCAAGGGCGCCGCGCCGGGCGATCTCGTGCTCGTCGGCGCCGGCAAGCGGGGTGCGAGGATCGCGCGGCGGCTGGGGAGGCCGTCGGTGGCCCGCGACGTGCTCGAGGGGCTGATGCTCGATCGCGGCCTGCGCCGGGCCTTCCCGCGCGCCGCCGAGGCCGAGGCCCCGCAGGTCGCCGAGCATCCCCACACGCGGGGCTCGCGGCTCGACCTGCGCGAGCTGCCCACGTTCACCATCGACCCCGACAGCGCGCGCGACTTCGACGACGCCGTCTCCGCCGACCGTCCCGGCGCCGGGCTCGTGCGGCTGTGGGTGCACATCGCCGACGTGTCGGCGCACGTCCGTCCTGGTGGGGCGCTCGAGCGCGAGGCGGTCCGGCGCGGCACGAGCGTCTACGTCCCGGGGGCGGTCGAGCCGATGCTGCCCGAGCAGCTCTCAAACGGCGTCTGCTCGCTGCGCCCCGGCGAGGACCGGCTCGCCGTGAGCGTCGAGATCGACATCGCCGGCACCGACGTGCGGCGCGTCGAGTTCCACCGCTCGATGATCCGCTCCGACCGGCGTCTCACCTACGCGGAGGTCGACGACGTGTTCGCCGGACGCGTGCGCGCCGAGGAGCCCTGGGGCGGCTCGCTCGCCGCCGCGCGCGAGGTCGCCCGGGCGCTCGCGGAGCGGCGCAGGGCGCGCGGCGCGCTCGAGGTGAGCTCGAGCGAGCCCGCCTTCCGCTTCGACGAGCACGGCAACGTGGCGGGCGTGAGCCACGAGCCCGGGAGCGAGTCGCACACGCTGATCGAGGAGCTGATGATCCTCGCCAACGAGCAGGTCGCCGGCTACCTCGCAGGTCGCAAGCTGCCGGCGCTCTACCGCGTGCACGAGCGGCCCGATCCCGCGAAGGTCGAGCTGATGGCCTCCCAGCTCGCCTCGCTCGGGATCCCGACCCCGGCGCTCCCGTCCCCGATGAGCCCGCAGCAGGCGGCGGACCTCGCCGCGGAGTGCTCGCGCCTGGCGGCAGCGGAGGTGCGCCGCAGCGGCCGCGGGCAGGCCTCGTTCGGGTCGCTCGTCCTGCGCTCGCTCAAGCAGGCCCACTACTCGCCGCGCAACGCGGGTCACGCCGGGCTGGCCTCGGCGCGCTACTGCCACTTCACCTCGCCGATCCGCCGCTACCCGGACCTCGTCGTCCATCGCGCGCTGCTGAGCGGTCTCGGGCTCGACGGCGTCGCCCCCCGTGCAGGAGAGCTCGAGGAGGCCGGCATCGAGGCGAGCGCGCGCGAGCGCGAGGCGACGAAGATCGAGCGCGACGCCGACGACGTCTGTCTCGCCTTCCTGCTCGAGCGGACGATCTCCGAGGCGGGCGGCGACGAGCCCCCGCGCTTCGAGGGCGAGATCGTCGGGACGATCGGCAAGGGCGCCTTCGTGCGCTTCGGCGAGGCCGGCTTCGAGGGCTTCCTGCCGGCCCGCTCGCTGCGCGACTGGTACGAGCTCAACGAGGAGGGCACCGCGCTGATCGGCCGCGAGTCCGGCCGCGCGCTGCGCATCGGCGACCCGCTCGCCGTGACGGTCGACCGGGTCGACGCCCCCCGGGGCAGGGTCGACCTGCTGCCGTCCGCGTAGCGCTCGGCCGCTCGCGTAACCTCAGCGGACGATGGCCAGGAAGAAGGGAACCAAGCGCAAGGCGGCGCCCGGTGACGTCGCGACCAACCGCCAGGCGTCCTACCGCTACCACCTGCTCGAGCGGTTCGAGTGCGGAATGATCCTGCAGGGCTCGGAAATCAAGTCGATCCGCAACGGCGGTGTGCAGATCAAGGACGCATACGCGACGCTGTCAGGCCAGGAGGTGTGGCTGCACAACATGCACATCGCCCCCTACGAGCCGGCCGCGCGCGCGGGACACGAGCCCGAGCGGGCGCGCAAGCTGCTGCTCCACCGCAAGGAGATCGAGCGGCTGATCGGGTCGACCAAGGAGAAGGGGCTGACGCTGGTGCCGACGCGGGTCTACTTCAGCGGCGCGCGCGCCAAGGTCGAGGTCGCGCTCGCGCGCGGGAAGGCCAACGTCGACAAGCGCCGCGACCTGAAGGCCAAGGACCAGCGCCGCGAGATCCAG
>JBPCKX010000103.1:0-14463 GCA_051003875.1 Thermoleophilaceae bacterium | reverse complement strand
GGCGGGGGCGGCGTCGGGGCCGGGGCCGGTGCGGGCTCCGGGGTCGCCGGCGGTGCCGCGGTCCCGGGATCGGGCGTCCCGCCGCTCGCGGGCGGGGTCACGGGCGCGGGCGCCGGGGTCGCGCCGCTGTCGGTCTCGTCGGTCGTCGAGTCGGGGCTGGTGGTGGTGCTGTCGTCGCCGAGGTTGTCGGGGACTGTCGGCACCGAGAGGTCGGCCGGTGCGCTCGGCTCCGGGTCGTCCCCGCCCCCGGCGAAGACCACGATCACGATGATCAGAATCACCGCGGCGGCAAGCACGGCGACGAGGCGGCGGCGCATGTAGACCGAGTCGTCGTCGTCGGACCGCCGCCCGTCGTCGGGGTCGAGCCGGCGTGTGGGCTGCTCGTCCACGCCGCGAAGGTAGCAGTTGGGGCCGCGTTTTCCCCGCGTGTGGGGGAAATCTTGTGCCCGCGCCGAGGCGGGCGAAGCTCAGAGGCCGGGCTGGTGGCGAACGACGTACCCGCCGGTGGTGCGCACGCCCTCCTGCCAGCGGGTCCCCGCGCGGCCGCGGCCACTCGTGTCGAAGCGCAGCCCCGCGACCACCATGAACATGTGCCCCGGGTTGGTGTAGATGGTGATCCACTCGCCGGGCCCCCGCGCGCCCCAATCGGCGAAGCCACCGGAGGCGAGCGGCGAGTCGAGCAGGCCCGCCCCCGCGAGCGCGAACGAGACGGAGCCCGAGCAGTCGTAGCCGTCGTCGCGCCAGGCGCCGTGGCCCCCGCCCCACTTGTAGGGAAGGCTCGCGATAGCGTTCGCCGCCTGGATGACGCGCTTGACGGGCTCCGGCGCGTCGTCGGGGGCCACCGCGGTGCCGTCGGGCAGCACCCTCGCGCGCGGGCCCGTCTGGAGATAGGCGGTCGTGCCGAGGTACTGCTTGAACCTGCTCAGCGCCGCTCGCGCCGCACTCAGCTCGGCCCTCACTTCGGCGTCGGAGGGCGCGCCGGGGCTGATCGCGCTGCCGCGGTCCCTCCGGGTGGCGGTGGGCTTCTCTCGCGAGGCGGCGTCGCGCAGCGCCACGCGCGCCGGCTGGGAGTCCCGGTCGCGCCGGGTGGCGGCACGCACCTGCTCGCGGTCGACGACCTCCGGGGTGAGGACGAGGTCGTTCGGGCGCCCGGCCGCAGCCTGTCCGGAGCCGTCGTCGTCGCCACCAAGCGAGAGCCCGGCGCCCGCCAGGGCGAGCGCGGCCGCGAGCGACACCCCGACGATCACGCGCCCGCGTCTCACGCGACGCCCCCACTGCCGCAGCGCGCCCCGCCCATGCGTGGCCGAGGCTCCGAGTGTGTCCCGCTGCGAACCACGACAGCGCAAATCTAGTGCAACTTCAGCCGGAGGCGTCGCGCCCGCTCAGGCCAGGTTTGCCACCATCCCACCGATGCGCGACCGCCCGGAGACGAGACTGCCCGAGGATCCCAGCGGCATCGAGGTGCCGCACGACGTGCTTGCCGCGGAGGAGTTCGCGATGCCGACCCGCTCGGCGGGCGACATCCCCCCCGATCCCCACGGGATCCAGGAGCCCCACGACGTGCTCGCCGCGGAGGAGTTCGCGATACCGACGGGGGGCGTCCGCGCCCGCGACGGAACGCTCGACCCCCGCTCGCTGATCCCGGCTGCGGCACTCGCCGTGCTGCTGCTGGGACTCTTGCGCGCGTCGCGGCGCGCGCGCTCACGGCGCTGAGCGCCCTACGGGTAGATCTCGCCGGTCTCGTCGTAGACGAAGATCGCGGTCACCGGGCAGTCCCCCGCCGCCTCGACGATCTCCTCGGTCGGCGCGCCATCGGGATCGATCACGCGCGCCTTGTCCTCATCGTCGAGCTCGAACACCTTCGGGGCGGTCTCGACGCAGTCGCCCGAACCGATGCAGAGGCCCCGATCGACCGCGATGCGGATCCTGTTCTTGGGGGAGAGCTCGTCCGCCATGCCGCGCGAGCCTAGCGACAGGCGGGCGACGCGCGCACGGCCATCGCGCTAGCCGAACGTGAACGCGTAGCCCTTCACGCCGTCCTCGAACCGGAGCGTCAGACGGTGCTCGCCCGCTTCGGGCAGGTTGACGAGCCGGTACAGGCGCTCCTCGTCGACGGTCGCCGCGCCGTCCTGCACGTCCCGGCCCGAAGCCTCGGCGGCGACGCGGCGGCCGTCGATCTCCACCTGCACCCGACGAGGCCGCCCGTCCACCGAGCTCATCACGAGGAAGACCTTCTTCGCCGAGAAGCGAAGGTCGAGCGACGCCCCGCGGAGCGCGGTCGCCTGCTCGGGGGTGGTGCGCCAGGTCCCCCTGAGCGCGATCCCGTTCGGCGGCAGGCCCGAGACGCCGGGGTAGCGGCGCGTGCCGTCCACGGGCGGCCCGGGCAGGAACCCCTGCGCGCGCATCGACCCGAGGTACGTCTCGGGGGTCATCACGCCCGGATCGGCCGTCTCGGTTCGCGCGCCCGTCGGCTCGCCGAGGCGCTCCCCCTCGCCGGCCTCGGAGAGCAGCGCGCGGATCGCCTCCTCGGTCTCCTCGTAGTCGCCCTCGCCGAAGTGGGTGTAGCGGACCCGGCCGCGGGCGTCGATCAGGTACTTGGCGGGCCAGAACTGGTTGCCCCACGCGTTCCAGGTGCCGTAGGCGTTGTCCTGGGCGACGGGGTAGCGGAGCTTGTTCTGCGCGATCGCCCGCTCGACGTTGCTCGCCTTGCGCTCGAACGGGAACTCGGGCGTGTGTACCCCGACGATCGTGAGCCCCTTGGAGCGGTAGCGCTCGTCCCACGCGCGCAGCGCGGGAAAGGTCCGCAGGCAGTTGATGCAGGTGTAGGTCCAGAAGTCGACGAGAACGACGCGGCCGCGGAGCGAGCGCAGCGACAGCGGGCGGCCCCCGGGCGTGTTGAACCAGCGCTCGTTGTCGGTGAACTCGGGCGCGCGGCCGAGGCTGGGATAGGCGACGCCGGGGCCGCTGCGCGCGGAGGCCCGCGCGGTCTGATCGCGCTCCTCGCCGGAGTCGAACCGCGGGCTGCCGCGGAGGTCGGCGAGCCGACCCTCGACGGCGTCGGTGCGCTCGAGCGCGCCCGTGGGGTTCGTCAGGAAGGAGGGGAAGTCGTTCGCGAGCGCGGTCTGGAAGCGCACGTCGAGCTGGGTGCCCATCGCGATCGCCGTCAGCACCATCACGACGCCCATCGCGCGCTGCAGCGAGGGGCCGCGGCCGAGGCGGCGGATCCGCTCGAGGACCCTGCGCCCGCCGTGGGCGATCAGCAGCAGCACGACACCGGAGCCGAGCCCGTACCCGAGCGCCACCGCGACGAGGTCGCCGGAGGCCCCCTGCGTCGCTCCCAGCGCGACGACCGCCGCCAGGATCGGGCCCGCGCACGGCGCGTAGACGAAGCCGAGCGCGCCCCCGACGAGAAGGCCCGACCAGAAGCCGTCGCCGGAGCTCTTGGGACCGAACCGCGCGAGGCGCGCGAGCGGTCGCTCGACGCGGTCGCCGAGCGCGGGCAGGAGCAGGGCGGCGCCGAAGACCGCCAGCACGACGACCGCGAGCGTACGCACCACCCCGTCGGCGAGCCCGACGCCGTCGATGATCGTCGCGAGCGCGACGATCGCGATCGTGTGCGTGGTCACGAGCCCGAGGACGATGCCGAGCGGCCGCCGCCGGCCCCCGGCGGCGCTCGCCGACAGCAGTGCGGGCAGCACGGGCAGCACGCACGGCGTGATCGCGGTGCCCGCGCCGGCGAGGACGGCGAACAGGATCAACAGGGCCATCAGCACATAGTTCGGCGCGCGCCTTGCGATTGGATGAACGCGGCCCGTCGCGGCGTGCGCGGGTGGCGGGCCGGGGTCCTCTAGGCTCGCCGACGCAGTGGCCACCATCGACCTCGACGGGCGCACGATCTACTACGAGGAGCACGGCTCCGGTGAGCCGCTGCTGTGCGTGATGGGGCTCGCGGCCGACACGCTGGCGTGGACGCTCCAGGTGCCGGAGATCTCCCAGCGTCACCGCATGGTCACCTTCGACAATCGCGACGTCGGCCAGTCCTCCGAGGCGCGCGGCGGCTACGCGATCACCGACATGGCCGACGACGCGCTCGCCGTGGCGGACGCGCTGGAGCTCGAGCGCTTCCACCTGCTCGGCGTGTCGATGGGGGGTGCGATCGCCCAGGAGATCGCGCTCAGGGAGCCCGGCCGCGTGCGCACCCTGACGCTCGCCGTGACCTTCGCCGGCGGCGGCGCCTACGCGCGCGCGCTCGCGGAGCAGTGGAGCGTGCGGGCGACGAAGCTGAGCCGCGAGGAGCGGATCGACGAGCTGCTGCTGCTGACCCTCTCCGAGAGCTTCTACGAGACCGAGGGCGCGGTCGACTTCATCCGCAGGATGATGCTCCAGAACCCGAACCCGCAGTCGCCGGAGGCATTCGGGCGCCAGCTCCACGCGAGCAGCGGCCACGAGGCGAGGGACCGGCTCGGCTCGATCGAGCTGCCCGTGCACGTGATCGGCGCCGAGCACGACATCCTGATCCCGGTTTGGAAGTCGGTCGAGGTCGCGGAGCTGATCGAGGGCGCGAAGCTCACGATCATCGAGCGCGCGCCGCACGGTGTGCAGCTCGAACGCGCGCAGGAGTTCAACGCCGCGGTGCTCGACTTCATCGCCGCGCAGGGCGGCTAGTACCGGGCGCCCGCCGCGGCGCTCACGGTCCCCCCTCCGCCACGAGCCGCGCGAGCTGCTCGTGCCCCTCCGCCACGCGCCGCTTCACGACATCGTCGTCGGGACGGTCGTGGACGATGTCCCAGGTCTGCTCCGCCACGCGGCGGGCGGTCTCCGGGGTGGCCTCGGAGAAGAGCAGCTCGACGACCTTCAGCTCGAAGCCCTGGAGCTGCTCGACCGCGTCCCCCGGGGGCATCCGCGGCAGCGGCTCGTCGGTCGTCTCGCGCCACAGGCCGGTGGCCACCACGAGGCGGTTGCGCAGGGCGGCGGGGTCCATCGGGGGGAGGCTATCTTGACTTGCATGAGCGAGCTAATCCACACCTGTTACCGGATCACCGATATTGACCGCTCGGTCGGCTTCTACGAGAAGCTCGGCTTCGAGGAGTCCTCTCGAACGCCGATCGGCGACGAGGCGACGAACGTGTTCATGGGGCTGCCGGGCGACGGCGCGCGCCTGGAGCTGACCTACAACCACGGCCAAGACGAGCCCTACGACGTCGGCACAGGCTACGGGCACATCGCGCTGCGGGTCGACGACCTCGACGGCGTGCTCGAGGGGCTCGACCGCCAGGGGATCACGCCGGAGAAGCCCCCGTACACGGTCAGCGAGGGCGGCTCGCGGCTCTGCTTCGTGCGCGAACCCGACGACTACCGGATCGAGCTGATCGAGAAGCGCTGACCGCGCCCGGCGTCCCGCGCTCGCCGCGCCGGGCGGCAGGCCGGCGTCCGGCGCTCAGTGCGCGCCGGGCGGCAGGCCGGCGTCCGCGCCGTTCGAGGCCGCCCAGCGCTCGAGGTCGGGCAGCGGGTCGGCGGCTCGCCCGGCGATGTCCCGACCCTGACGGATCTCGAAGTGGAGGTGATCGCCGAAGCAGGAGCCCGTGCAGCCGACCGCCCCCACCGGCTCGCCGGCCCGGACCGTCTCGCCCTCCCCGACGCGCGCCGGGCGCTCGAGGTGGAGGTAGACGTAGGTGCGCTCGACGACCGGATCGTAGATGGCGATGTAGTTGCCGCGCCCGCCGTCGGTTCCCCGCTCGAGCACGACACCGTCGGCGACCGCCACGAGCGGCGTTCCCGTCCTGCCGAAGACGTCCTGCCCGGCGTGCACGTGACCCGACCTGCCCGCCCCGAAGCGGGCCCCCTCCTGCCCGAAGTTGAACTGCCCGTCGACCGGGAACCGGGCTGGAGCGCGGGGATCGATGACGCGCGCCGCGAAGCGCTCGACCTGCTCGGGCACGCGCCCCGGCACGACCGCGAGCCCGGCAGGGGCATCCTCGACCGCCACCGAGCGCGGGCCGTCCAGCGCCGCCCGCGCCGCGACGTCGTCGAGCGGGACGAGCGGCGCGAAGGGGGCGATGTCCGTGCTCGCGGCGCTCGCGGCCGCACCGGGGAGCACGGCGAAACCCCCGGACAGAGAGGCGAGCGCGAGCGCGCCCACGCGTGAGATGTCTTTCACGAGCAACATACGGAAGCGGCCTCCAAGCCGAGCTGACGGGCTCTCGCATGCGCGCTCTGCGCGTACCGGTATGCGATCGCTCCGGGCACCGGTGCCGGCAACGCGGCACCGCCCGGTCCCCACCCTCCGCCGCCGACGCGGCGAAGACTCGACCAAAGACCCTCTTCAGGCTAGCAGGAGCCCCGGCGGGGAAGCCCCGGTTGGGACCGAGCGCCCAAGGCCCTCCCTCGTTCGGCGCGTACGCTGCCGGCATGCCCGACCTACACCTCCTGCGCGTCTTCACCGCCGCCGACGGCAGCGGCGGGAACCCGCTCGCCGTGTTCCTCGCGGGCGAGGCGGTGGCGCGCGAGCGCCGGCAGGCCGTCGCCGCCGAGATCGGCCTCAGCGAGACGGTCTTCGTCGACGACGCCGCCCGCGGCGTGGTGCAGATACTCACGCCCGAGGTCGAGCTCGCGTTCGCGGGTCATCCGCTCGTCGGCACCGCCTGGCTGCTCGCCCGCGAGCGGGCGCCACTCGCGGTGCTGCGCCCGCCGGCGGGAGAGGTTCCCGCCCGGCTGGAGGGAGACCGCACCTTCGTGGCCGGGCGGCCCGAGTGGCCACCCCCGTTCGAGTGGTTCGAGCTCGGGTCGGCGGCCGAGGTCGAGGCGCTGCGCGCCGCGCCCGAGGGACACGACCTCGCCGGGGCCTACGCATGGGAGGACTCGCGCACGGTGCGCGCCCGGGTGTTCCCGCGCCGGCTCGGGATCGCGGAGGACGAGGCGACCGGTGGCGCGGCGGTGCGCCTGGGAGCGCTGCTCGGGCGCGACGTCGAGATCCGCCAGGGGAAGGGATCGGAGATCGCAGTCCACCCGCGGCCGGACGGCCTGGTCGAGATCGGCGGGCGCGCCGCGCTCGACGAGGTGCGCCCTTTTCCGCTCTGAGCGGCGCCCGTCACCGCGGGCCGGCGCGCGTCGCGGGCCGGCGCCGGGCTGGACCGATCGGCTCCGGACTACGGGTCGGGCGGGTACGCGGCTCCCGGCTCGTGGGGGTCGGGCGGGTGGGCTTCGAGTGTGCGCTTCAATCCTCGCAGCGCCTCGAGCTCCCGCTTGCGCAACTGCCGGGCGAGCGGGCTCAGGAGGCGCGCGTCACCGTCGATGGCGACCGAGACGAGCGTGTGCTCGGTCTCGATCACCCGGAAGCTGAACTCGGTCCTGACCGTCACCCGGTCGGAGCCTCGGGCGGTGAACGCGAGCCGCCGACCGGGCTCGTGCTCGGTGTTTTCGAGTGTCAGGTCGAGCTCGCGCCACGCGATGCGGACGACCTGGCGGTAGGTCGCCCCCGCCGCCGTCGGAGCCCCCGAGGTCCGGTTGACCGCGATGACATCCGAGCGGGAGCGGTGCAAGTTCTCGGCGTCGGCGACGAAGGGGAAGACGGTGCGCAGGGGGCGCCTGATCACGATCGTCGCTTCTCTCGGGGCCACGCCAACCTCCTCTCTCGTTTCGTGTCGGCCTGATCACCGTAGCGATCGCCGCGGGCGACTCCGCGGGCGAACACGACCTGTTCGCGGGTTGGTCACGCGCGGGAGACAGGCCGCCAGGGCCTCTCGCCGATCGGCGGAGTGAGTGTAAAAGTAGTCACATGACTATTATCTCACTCATACGAGTGCTAGCATACTCATCACTAATGGATGTTTCCCACCCCTATACCGCCATCGCTTCGGGTCTTGATCCTGACGTCCTCGTCACGTTGGCCGGCACCACGCGCCCGCTGACTGGCCGGCGGGTCGCCGAGCTGGCGGGTCACTCGCAGCGCGGAGTGCTCAGGGCCTTGGACCGCTTCGTCGAGCACGGCCTCGTCCTCCGCACCCCGGCTGGGCGGGCGTTGATGCACCAGCTCAACCGAGAACACCTCGCGGCACCGGCAGTCGAGCTGCTCGCAGGAATGCGGACGGAGCTCCTCAATCGCCTTCGCGTCGCGTTCGCGGGGTGGGAAGTCCCGCCCGTTCACGCCTCCGTCTTCGGATCGGCCGCGCGCGAGGATGGAGATACCGGCAGCGACATCGACCTCTTCGTCGTCCGTCCGGCGAGCGTGGACGAGGAGACCGCGGCGTGGCGCTCTCAGGTCGAGCGACTGATTGATGACGCGCGGAGTTGGACCGGCAACCACGTTACGGTCATCGAGCAGGCCGAGCCTGACGTAGGGCGCCTGCGCCGCTCCAAGCCGCCTGTGCTCAAGGAGCTCCGCCGCGATGGCATCCACCTCGCCGGCACTCCCCTGTGCGAGTTGCTGGGGCCGTCGCGATGATGGCGCGCAAGCGGAGCAAGACCCGCAGCCAGGACTGCGGGAAGGCCGAGGGCGAGCGGTCGCGCTCCGATGACCATCACGACGCCGTGAAGCTCGTAAAGCAGGTGGCACCCGGAGGAGACGACGCCGGGAGCAAGCTCCTGCGACTCCTCAGCCTCAAGGACGAGTCGCAGTACGGCTTTGGCGGGATGAGCGGCCAGAAACAGGAGGTCGCCATCCGGCAAGCGAAGGCGCTCGTCGAGTTTGCCGAGCGGACGCTGCGGCGATAGCAAGCGGGTCTCTGCCACGACATCCACTGCGCAACACGAGCGTCACCGCGTCGCAACGGTCCGGTCACACCGCCCCGCGCGAGCTCCGCCAGCCTCCCGGACGTTCAACTGCCACCCGGAGGTTTCAATGCAGACCCGAAGGACGTTCCTGCACCGCGGCGCGGCCACGGCGGGCGGTGCCGCCCTGGCTCTCGGCCCCGGCGCGGCGCTCGCAAAGCGCCCGCGACTCGCCGGCTACGGCTCGCTCATGGAGGACGCGGGCGGGCTGCTCGACCTCCCGCGCGGCTTCCAGTACCGCGTCCTGCAGACCGTCGAGGACACCCTGAGCGATGGCGCGCCCGTGCCCGGAGACCCCGACGGGATGGTGGCGATCGGAGGCCGGCACCGCTCGACGGTCCTCGTCAGAAACCACGAGCTGCGGCCCACGGACACGGACAAGGCGCCGGTCTCGGGCTCGAACCCGTACGACCCCGCTGCGCCCGGGGGCACGACGGCGCTCGTCGTCGGCCCGGATCGCCGCGTCCGCAGCTCCTACGTCTGCTCGTCGGGGACGCTCAACAACTGTGCCGGCGGCGGGACTCCGTGGGGCACCTGGATCACCTGCGAGGAGGACCGCACCGCCGGGCACGGTTTCGCCTTCGAGGTCGATCCGGCGAACCCCGAGAGCCGGATCTCGAAGACGCCGATCCGCGCGATGGGCTACTTCTCCCACGAGGCGATCGACATCGACCCGCGCACCGGCATCGCCTACCTGACCGAGGACGACTTCCGCGGCGAGCAGACGGCGCCCGAGCTGGAGGTGCCCGGTACGACCCGCTCGAGCTTCCTCTACCGCTACCTGCCGGACAACCGCGCCCAGCGGCCCGGCGCGCTCCAGCGCGGTGGCAGGCTGCAGGCGCTCGCGATCCGCGGCCGCCCGCTCTACAACGTCGATCTCGGGCGGACGTCGGAGCGCTTCCAGGTCGTCTGGGTGGACGTGCGGGCGCTGGAGCCTCACGACGACGCGCTCGCCGGCGGCGCCGCCCGCTTCCAGCGGCTCGAGGGCTGCCACTTCGCCGGCGGCGCCTTCTGGTTCGACGACACCGCGGGCGGCGAGCGCCGTCACGGCCAGGTCTTCCGCCTGATCCCCTCCGGGGACCCGTCGGGGCGCGGCAGGGACACGCTCGAGCTGTTCCTCGAAGGCGACAGCCGCGAGCAGATGGACTCGCCCGACAACCTCGTGGTCACGCCCTGGGGCGACGTCTGGCTCGCCGAGGACGGCGACGACGGCAACCGCATCATCGGGATAACCCCCGACGGGCGCAGCTACGTGTTCGCGTCCAACCGCCTGAACGAGAACGAGTTCGCCGGGCCGACGTTCTCGCGCTCGGGCCGCACGTTCTTCGTCAACATCCAGGATCCGGGCCACACGTTCGCGATCTGGGGTCGCTTCCCGGGCCGCCACGCGGCGGGACCGCGGGCGCTCGCGACCGCTCCGCCCCGCCACCGCTGGGCCCCGAAGGTCTCCGCGCGTGTCCGCGAGCACGCGGTCAAGAACGACATGTCCCACTACGAGGCGGCGGCCTTCGAGCGCCTCGGCGTGCCGCTCGGCTGAGCGGCACGCGGTCGGACCGCTCGCGGACTACCGGCACACCTCGGTCAGGTCAGGTCAGCCATGCGGAGAGCTCCTCCAGTGTCTCGGGAATCACGTAGTAGTACGCCCACAGCCCCTGGCGCTCGGAATCGACGATCCCGGCGTCGCGCAGCTTCTTGAGGTGGTGCGACAGGGTGGGCTGGGCGATGTCGAACAGCGGCACGAGCTCGCAGACGCACACCTTGCCGGCCTGCTTTCGCAGCACGTCGACGAGCTGCAACCGCACCGGATCGCCCAGCGCCTTGGCGACCGCCGCCATCCGCACGGCCTGCTCACGCTCGACATCCGGATAGACGACCGGCCGGCAACACGGCTCGCCGGCCGGGCGCTTCTGCTTCGGAGTCAGCTCGAGATCGACAGTCATCGATCTACTTATATCGATTGAAGTGATAACTGTCAATCGATACGATTTGCCGAACGATGGAGATGACCCCACCCAGCGCACTCCCTCGGCCGGCCGCCCCATCCCGGCCGGGTCTCGCGCGGCGGGCCGCCGCGGAGGGCCTCGCGGCGTTCGCGCTGGTGTTCGCCGGCTGCGGGGCGATCGTGACGGACGCCCGCTTCGACGGCGCGCTGGGAGCAGTCGGCGTCAGCCTCGTCTTCGGGCTGATCATCATGGTGATGATCTACGCCACCGGCCACCTCTCCGGTGCGCACATCAATCCCGCCGTGACGCTCGCGTTCACGCTCACCCGACACTTCCCCGCGCGTGAGGCCGCCGCCTACATCGCCGCCCAGCTCGCAGGCGCAACCGCCGCGGCGCTCGCCCTGCTCGCGGTGTGGACCGACAAGCCCGCGAACTTGGGGGCGACCGTCCCCTCGATCGGCGCGGGCAGCGCCTTCGTCTACGAGTTCCTGCTGACGGCGTTCCTGATGTTCGTGATCGTCGCCGTCGCTACCGACACCCGCGCCGTGGGAGCCGCCGCGGCGATCGCGATCGGCGCCACCGTCGGCCTCGACGCGCTCCTCGGGGGGCCCGTCACCGGCGCATCGATGAACCCCGCCCGCTCACTCGCGCCCGCGCTCGTCTCGGGGACCTGGACCGACTTCTGGATCTACCTCGCCGGCCCGGTTCTCGGAGCTGCCGGCGGAGCGCTCGCCTACCAAGCCATCCGCGGCCACCCGGAAACCCGCGACCACCCGGACACCCCACCCCCGACGGAGGAGCACGCCGATGGCGCACGTGCTGTTCGTCTGCCTGCATAACGCCGGGCGCTCCCAGATGAGCCAGGCCCTCTTCGAACGAGCGGCCGACGACCGGCACACGGCCGCCTCCGCCGGCACCACCCCGGGCGAGCGCGTGCACCCCGAAGTCGTCGCGGCGATGCGCGAGCTCGACATCGACCTCGCCGGCCGTAAGCCGCAGCGGCTCACGACCGGGCTCGCCGAGCGCGCCGACGTCGTCGTCACGATGGGCTGCGGCGACGAGTGCCCCCACATACCCGGCAAGACCCGCATCGACTGGGACCTGCAAGACCCCAAGGGACGCCCCCTCCACGAGGTGCGAGCAACTCGCGAGGACATCGCACAGCGGGTCAAGTCACTGATTGCCGAGCTCGACGCAGCCACCTGAGCCGGGGCTGACCGGAACTGGCGGGCTGTCCGCGCCGGAGGCGGGTCAGCCGGGATCGCGCCGGAGCCCGGGTCAGCCGGGATCGCGTCGGAGGCTACGGCAGGACCAGATGGGCATCGCCGAACTCGTGGCTCAGCAGCCCGAGCGCGGCGGCCCGCTCGTAGGAGCGCTCGAGCAGCCCCGGCCCGGCGGCGGCCTCGAGCATCAGCAGGTGGGAGGACTCCGGCTCGTGCCAGCCGGTGATCAGACCGTCGACCGACCGCAGCCCGCGCTCGGGGCCGACCACGACGCTCGTCCAGCCCGCGCCGGGGGCGACGGTGCCGCCCGGGGCCGCAACCGTCTCGAGCGCCCGGACGACCGTCGTGCCCGCCGCGATCACCCTTCCACCCCAGCCGTGGACGGCGTTGACCAGGCGCGCGGTCTCGGCCGGCACGCGGTATCGCTCGGGGAAGGGCTGCTCGTCACCCTCGAGCGAGGAGACGCCGGCATGCAGGGTCACCGGGGCGACGAGCACGCCGCGAGCGACGAGCTCGGTGACGAGCTCCGCGCTGAACGGGCGCCCCGCGCTCGGCATCTCGGCGCTACCGGGCTCGAGCGCGAACACGGTCTGGTATGCCTCGAGCGGCCAGCGGCGCCCATGGTCGCGGTAGCGGATCGGCGCTCCGTGACGCGCGAGGAGGGCGCTCACCCCGCCGGGCACGTCGATGTCGGCCTCGACGAGGCGGTCGCTGCCGCGGTGCGGACCCTGGAGCGTCAGACCACCCCCGCCGGGCAGCTCGAGCCGCGTGCCGGCGGCCGGGGGCTCGAGCGGGCGGAGATCGGCCGCCCGCAGCTCGGCGACCCAGCGCCGCGGGTCGAGCGGCGTCGAGAGGTGCACGAGGATCTCATCGCCGTGCAGGCGCGATCCCAGCGCGGCCGGGAGCGTCGCGGAGGTGTTGACGACGAGCAGGTCGCCTCCGAGCAGGAACCGCCCGAGCTCCTCGAAGCGCGCGCTCCGAAGCTCGCCGTCCGAACGGGTCGCAACGAGCAGTGCCACGTCGGCCCGCGTGCGGCCGCGCTCCTCCGCGGGTGCGCGAGCCGGCTCGAGCTCGGGGAAGGCCAGGACGCTCAACTGGACTCCGGAGCGAGGTCGCGGACGCGGTAGCGCCCGCTCGGCAGCGACCCCTCGATCAGCGCCAGCAGCCCGGGCACACTGCCCTCCGGCAGCGGGCGGTCCGAGATGTCCTCGCCCGGAAACGCCTGCTGGTGCATCGCGGTGCGCATGTCGCCCGGATCGGCGGAATAGACGCGCAGGTCGGGACGCTCGGCGGCGAGGATCGCGGTCAGGTGGTCGAGGGCCGCCTTCGAGGAGCCGTACCCTCCCCACCCGTCGTAGGGCTCGACTGCGGCATCCGAGGAGACGTCGACGATCGCGGCCTGCGCGCCGAGCTTCGGGATCGCCGCCTGGATCAGCGCCAGCGGGGCGAGCACGTTGATCTCGTAGACACGTCTGAGCTCGTCGAGCGGATAGTCCGCGAGCGCCGGCCGGGGGCTCGGGCCGAGGGCGCTCGCGTTGTTGACGAGCAGATCGATCGTCTCCCCCGCCGCCGCCACGAGGTCGACCCGGTGCGGCGCGTCGGTCACGTCCCCGGGCACGGCGACGACGTCGTCGAGCGCCGCCGTCGCCTCGCCGAGCGCCCGGGCGTCGCGGGCGTCGACGACCACCCGCCAGCCGCGGGAGAGCAGCGCGCGCGTCAGTGCCAGGCCGAGCCCGCGGGACGCTCCGGTGACGATGGCGTTGCCCATTGCGTGGCTATCATGCATCCTCAAGCGCGCTTGAAGTCAAGTGAAGCCAAGGCGCCCGGGCCGGCACGGCGCCGGGCTCCGCCCGACTGAGAGATCGAGCGGACGCGGGCGGCCGGGCGCAAGCGGCGGCTCGACCCGAGCGGAAGCTATCTCGGCCCGCGCCGGCCGCTGCGGACGCGCCAGCGCCCCACGGTCCCCACCAGCCGGCGCACGCGCCCGGGGCTGGTGCTCGGCGGCGCTCCCGACATCGGGCCCACAGCTCTGAACACGAAGCCTTCCCCACGGCCGGCCTCCACCTCGCCGATCGAGACCTTCAGCTCCCACGCGAGATGCGTGTCGAATCTGCGGTTGACCGTGGGCGCCGCCCCGCGTGAATGCCTTGTGCACGGCTCGGCGCGCACCCGGGGGCGCCGGCCGGCCCCCCAGCGACCGTCAGTCGGGCGCTGGGTCCGCGAGAGCGGGGCGTGGCGCGCGCCGTTTGCGGCTCCCGCGCGTGCCGCGTGCGCCCTTGTCCGCGGTCTCGAGCCGCGACCGCTGCGGGGAGCGCACCCCCCGCTCCGCCCGCGACGGGCTCCGGCGCCGGGCCTCGCCCCGCGAGCCGACCCCGGGAGCGCGACCGCGGGGCACGGGAGAACGGGCGGGGCCGCGCCCGTTCGAACGCCCGGCGCCCTTGGGCAGGCGCTCCAGGCCTCGCTGCCGCCCCCTCCCACGCGCGCCGGCAGGCGCGGTAGCCCGCTCGCGCCGCCCGCGCCCGGAGCGACCC
>JBPCKX010000102.1:0-12895 GCA_051003875.1 Thermoleophilaceae bacterium | reverse complement strand
ACGCTCGAGCTGTTCGGCGGGGGGCCGTCGGGAGAGCTCGCGGTTCCCGCGGAGTTGCCCCCGGCGCTCTCGCGGCTCACGTTTCGCGAGCTCGCGCAGCGCGCCGCGGGCGAGCCGCTCGCGCTCTCGCGCGCCGACGCCGGCGCGATCCTCGCGCTCGGCGGTCCCGGCGGCAGCCGCTCGCTCGACCTCGGCGGGGGGCTGACGGCGACCGTCGAGTACGGGACGCTGCGCTTCAGGCGTGGCGGCGAGGAGCCGCTGCCCGACGCGGCCGTGCCGCTGCCGGTCCCCGGGGTGGCGAGGTTCGGCGCCTGGCGGGTGGAGGCCTGCCCCGGCGCCGGCGAGGCGCTCGTCTCCGCGCGCGCGCTGGCCGGCGCGCTGACCGTGCGCGGGTGGCGCGAGGGCGACCGGATGCGCCCGGTCGGCCTCGGCGGCACCAAGACGCTCCAGGACCTCTTCACCGACCGCAAGGTCCCGCGCGCTCTGCGCCGCTCGCTGCCCATCGTCGAGGCGCAGGAGGGGATCGTCTGGGTCGCGGGCCTCGCGCTCGACGAGCGCTTCGCGGCGGCCTCCGGGGATCCGCAGCCGATCGGGCTCTCGGCGCGGCGGGTCCGGTAGGTCGCCTGCCGCCCGGCGGCGGCCCCGGGGAGCTCGACCCTCCTCGCCGCCGAGCTACGGGAGGAGCTGCCCCAGCAGGGGCGACCGAGGCATGAGGCCAAGCTCGCCCGATGATCGATTGATCGATAACCACTATCACGCAGATTGCTAGTATCTATCTATCATGACTGGCGTCTATCGCACCCCTCAGCTTGAGCCCGTGGAGCGCGAAGTCCTCCGCCTGATCGAGGGGCTGCGGCAGGAACTCGAGGACTACGTGCACACGCAGCCACGGAGGTGGCTCGGCAACATGCGGCGGGTCGCGTTCGCCAGGGCGGTTCAGGCCTCGAACAGCATCGAGGGCTACGACGCCAGCTTGGACGATGTCGTCGCGGCAGTCGACGATGAGCCAACGTTGTCGACCAATGAGGAAACCCGGCTCGCGCTTGCCGGCTACCGCGATGCCATGACCTACATCCTGCAAGTCGCACGAGACGCGGACGTGGCGGTGGACGCGGGACTTCTGAAGTCCTTGCATTTCATGATGCTCAAGCACGACCTGAGCAAGAACCCAGGTCGGTGGCGTCCGGGGTCTATCTACGTGAGACGGGAGTCAACGGGCCAAGTCGTCTACGAGGGGCCGGAGAACGATCAGGTTCCCAGCCTGGTAGCCGCGAGCATCGAGGAGCTCGAGGGAAGCGACGCTCCGGTTCTCGTCCGTGCGGCAATGGCCCATCTCAACCTCGTCATGGTCCATCCCTTCAGTGATGGGAATGGCCGGATGGCCCGAGCGCTGCAAACGCTCGTGCTAGCTCGTCAGCAGATCATGGCGCCCGTCTTCTCGAGCATCGAGGAGTACCTCGGTCGCAACACCCAGACCTACTACGACCTGCTGGGTGACGTGGGCGATGGACAATGGAATCCGCAGCGCAATGCGCGACCGTGGATCCGGTTCTGTCTCACGGCGCACTATCACCAGGCACGAACCCAGCTTCGCCGCGTCCGCGAGACCGAACGGCTCTTCGCGGCATGCCATGAGCTCGTTGAGAGGCACGGCTTCCCGGAACGTACGGTTGCCCCCCTGGTCGAGGCCGCCTTCGGGTTTCGTCTGCGAAACGCCTCCTATCGAGAGATTATCCACATGAGCGAGGGCGAGGAGGTTTCCAACCTGACGGCCAGCCGTGATCTCCGAGCCATGGTCGATGCGAAGCTGCTCAGGCCGCAGGGCGAGAAACGCGGCCGCTACTACCTGGGGGAGAGGGTGCTCCGTGCGAGGCACGAGGCAATTCGCGCTGACAGGGAGCCGAAGGAGACGGCCGATCCCTTCGACCTCGCCTCGGGCCAGCTGGAGCTGGGGGTCGACTGAGCCTGAGTGACCGCCCTCGACCACACCGAGGCCGCCTTCGAGACCCTGATCGTCTCGGCGCTGACCGCGGACGGCCGCTGGGTCGCCGGCGATCCCGCGGACTACGACGCGCAGCTCGGTCTGTATCCCGCGGACGTCGTGGAGTTCGTCGGCCAGACCCAGCCCAAGAATTGGGCCAAGCTCGTCCCGATAGCCGGTGGCGAGGCAAAGGCGCGGTACAGCCTGCTCAAGCGCCTCGCCGGGCAGCTCGACAAGCGGGGCACGGTCGAGGTTCTGCGCAACGGCTTCTCCGAGCGCGGCATCGCCTTCAGCCTCTGCCAGCTTCGCCCCGCGCACTCGCTCGACGAGGCCACCGAGGCCGCCTATGAGGCCAACCGCCTGCGCGTGGTGCGCCAGGTGCGTTTCGACCCGCGCAAGGGCGACAGCGTCGACCTCGTGCTGTTCGTCAACGGCGTCCCCACCGCGACGGCGGAGCTGAAGAACCGCTGGACCGGCCAGAGCGTGGAGCAGGCGATCACGCAGTACCGCCACGCGCGACCCAGGGAACGTGCTGCTTGCGCGACGCGCCTTCGTCCACTTCGCGATCGACGCCGAGCTTGCCTACATGACCACCCGCCTGGCCGGCGAGCAGACGCGCTTTCTGCCCTTCAACCAGGGCTCGGGCGGCGCCCACGCGCGCGTGCACGGCGCCGGGCACAACTACCTGATCCAGCACTCCGCGGGCTCGGGCAAGACCAAGGAGATCGCGTGGCTCTCCCACGAGCTCTCCTCGCTGCATACAGATGCCGACGCCAAGGTCTTCTCCAAGGTGATCGTGATCACCGACCGCCGGGTGCTCGACCGCCACTCCAGGACCGGATCCGCCAGTTCGAGCAGGTGCGCTACGCGATCGTGGTTGACGAGGCCCACTCCTCCCAGACCGGCGACTCGGCCGCCGACCTCAAGGTCGTGCTCGGTTCCACCACGCCCGAGGAGCTCGACCTCGACGAGGACGACGGCACGCCACCTGCGCTGCTAGCGCGCCTCGCCGCGCGCCGGCGCCAGCCCAACCTCTCCTTCTTCGCCTTCACGGCTACCCCCAAGGGCAAGACGCTCGAGCTCTTCGGTGAGTACGGCCAGACCGAAGCCACCCCCACGGACCCCAACGTGCTCTTCGACGCCGCCGAGGCGGTACGGGCCTACGACGTGATCGAGGACCGAGACCTCCAGACGTTCAGCGAACAGTGGTCCTCGCTGGCCGAGGTCGAGGAGGACAGGCGCCACGCCGTGCTCTCGACCTCGACCCGGGACCCCTACGAGCGCGCGCTGGCGCTCGAGCCAGATGAGCGGCGCGACCTCAAGGATGCGCTCGCCCGCTTCATCCGGACGACGCCAAGCCGCTCAGCGCGATCGGCGGTGACGGGACGGGCGCGGCAGGCGCCGGGCAGATCCCGCTCGGGGCGATCGGCGAGCTGGTGCAGGTGCTCAACGAGCGCTATTCCGGCGACCTCGGCGACGCCGACGCGCTGAAGGTCTTCGAGGACGTGCGGGACACCGTGGTCGAAAGCAACGAGGACCTCGCCGCCCAGGCGAGCGCCAACTCCAAGGACGACTTCGTTCGCCACCGCGACGACCTCCTGATCAGCGCCGCGGGGAGGTCACCGGTGGCCGGGAGAAGCAGGCCGGGCTGCTCAAGGCGCTGCTCGACGACGACGACTTCCGGGCGCGCGCCGGTACGCTCGTGATGGGGTCGATCTACGAGGCCTACCGGGAGGGCGAAGCGTGAGCCGAGCGGCGCGTCTGCTCGGTGCCCCTACGTCCGCGCGGCTCGAAGCGCTCGGCCACAACTCACCCTCCAGCCACCGGCGTTGGCCCCCAAGGCGGATACGTTCCTGTCAGACTCGCGCCCCGTGAAGGATCCCGCCATCGGCGACGTGCTCGTGCAGCGTGACGACCTCGCCCACAGGGTCCGTGCCCTGGGCGAGGAGATCTCGCGCGACTACGAAGGCCGCACGCTGCTGCTGGTCGGGGTGCTGAAGGGAGCGATGTTCTTCCTCTCGGACCTCATGCGGCGCCTCGAGGTGCCGTGCGAGGTCGACTTCATGGCCGTCGCCTCCTACGGCTCGGCGACCGACTCGAGCGGCGTCGTGCGGATCCTCAAGGACCTCGACGCCTCGATCGAGGGGCGCGACGTGCTGATCGTCGAGGACATCGTGGACTCGGGGCTGACGCTCTCCTACCTGCTGCGCACCCTGAAGGCGCGCGATCCCGGCACGCTCGAGGTCTGCGCGCTGCTGACCAAGCCCGAGCGGCGCAAGGTCAACCTGCCGATCCGCTACACGGGCTTCGAGATACCGAACCGGTTCGTGATCGGCTACGGGCTCGACCACGCCGAGCGCTTCCGCAACCTTCCGTATGTTGCGGCGCTGCGGGACGAGGGGTAGCCGCCGAGGCGACCAGAACGCCGCTACCCCCTTGCTAGGCTTTCGTTTCACCGCTTCCGCGGCCCCTCACCATGAGCAGATTCTTCAAGAGCGCGCTGTTTCCGATCCTGATCGTGGTGGTGCTCGCGTTCTTTGCGCGCGAGCTGATCAGCCCCAACGACCGCCCGCCGTCCCCGGTCTACACGGAGTTCCTCGACCAGCTCGGGTCGGGCAAGGTCAAGGAGGTCACGCTCAACACGAAGAACAACGAGATCGAGGTCGATCTCAAGTCCGCGCCCGCCGGCAAGGCGAAGGAGTACAAGACCGCCTACCCCGACAACACCGAGCAGAACCTCGTCAACCTGCTGCGCGCCGAGGACGTGCCGATCCAGGTCAAGCCGAAGGGCGGTGGTGGGTGGACCACGGCGCTCGTCTACATCCTGCCGTTCATCATCATCCTGCTGTTCTGGCTGTTCATCATCAACCAGATGCAGGGCGGCGGCTCGAAGGTCATGTCCTTCGGCAAGTCGCGCGCCAAGCGGATGTCGGTCGACGCGCCGAAGATCACCTTCCGTGACGTCGCCGGGGTCGACGAGGCGGTCGAGGAGCTGCACGAGATCAAGGAGTTCCTCGAGAACCCGAAGAAGTTCCAGGCGCTCGGCGCGCGGATACCGAAGGGCGTGCTGCTCTACGGGCCGCCCGGGACCGGCAAGACGCTGCTCGCGCGCGCCGTCGCGGGCGAGGCCGGCGTGCCGTTCTTCTCGATCTCGGGCTCCGACTTCGTCGAGATGTTCGTCGGCGTCGGCGCCTCGCGCGTGCGCGATCTGTTCGAGCAGGCCAAGCAGAACAACCCCTGCATCATCTTCATGGACGAGATCGACGCCGTCGGGCGCCACCGCGGTGCCGGCATGGGCGGCGGCCACGACGAGCGCGAGCAGACGCTCAACCAGTTGCTCGTCGAGATGGACGGCTTCACGATGACGGACAACATCATCCTGATCGCGGCCACCAACCGGCCCGACATCCTCGACCCGGCGCTGCTGCGCCCCGGCCGCTTCGACCGCCAGATCGTGGTGGACCGTCCCGACCGCAAGGGCCGCGCCAAGATCCTCGAGGTGCACACGCGCGGCAAGCCGCTCGCCAAGGAGATCGATCTCGACAACCTCGCCGCCCAGACCCCGGGCTTCACCGGGGCGGACCTCCAGAACCTCGTCAACGAGGCCGCCCTGCTGGCGGCCCGCACCGGCCTGCGCGAGATCGACCATCCCCAGCTCGAGGAGGGGATCATGCGCGTGATCGCCGGGCCCGAGAAGAAGACGCGCGTGATGAGCGAGAAGGAGCGCCGCATCACCGCCTTCCACGAGATGGGGCACGCGATCGTCGCCCACTTCCTCGATCACACCGACCCGGTGCACAAGATCTCCGTGATCTCCCGCGGGCAGGCGCTCGGTTACACCATCTCGCTGCCGACCGAGGACAAGTTCCTCACCACCCGCGCCGAGTTGCAGGACACGATGGCGATGACGCTCGGCGGGCGCGCCGCGGAAGAGCTCGTGTTCAGCGAGGTCACCACCGGCGCATCGAACGACATCGAGAAGGTGACGGCGACCGCGGAGCAGATGGTGATGCGCTTCGGCATGTCCGAGAAGCTCGGCCCGCGTGTCTTCGGCCACGACCAGGGCCAGCCCTTCCTCGGGCGCGAGTTCTCCTCCGAGCCCGACTACTCCGATGACGTCGCCCGCGAGATCGACGGCGAGATCCGCCGGGTCGTCGAGGAGGCCCACCAGATAGCGCGCGACATCCTCGACGGGCGCAGAGAGCAGCTCGACCGCACCGCCGAGGTCTTGCTGCGGCGCGAGACGATCGAGCGCGAGGAGTTCATCCAACTGCTCGACGGCAAGGACGAGCTGGAGGTCTTCGGTGCGGACGAGCCCGTGCTCCCGCAGGGTCCGGACCCGACGCCGGAGCTCCCGCAGCGCAAGCCCGAGCGCAAGCCGCAGCCGCTCCCCCGCCCGGGACTCGCCGGCGGGACCGCCGAGATGTCGGGGCTCGATGCCCCGGAGCGGCCCGACCCGGCCTGACCGGGCGCGAGGCCGCGCGCGCGGTGGCCGCCGCATCGACGCCGGCCGAACGCGCCGCCCTCCTACAGCGGCTGCTCGCCGGCCTCCCGCTCGAGCACGTCCTCGGCTGGGCGGAGCTCTGTGGCCGACGCGTCGCCGTGAAGGAGGGAGTCTTCGTCCCCCGCCGCCGAACCGAGCTGCTCGAAACGAGCTCGCTGCAGGCGCCGCACGCCGTCGCGACCTTCGCCCGCGATGGCCTCATCGGGCGCAGCTAGTTCGGCGCCGCGGACGGGAGCGCTTCGTCGCTTGGGGATACTCCGGCGATGGTCCGCGCCCACACCGTGATGGGGGTTCTCAACGTCACCCCCGACTCGTTCTCCGACGGGGGCGAGTTCCTCGATCCGGAGGCCGCGGTGGCGCACGGGCTGCGGCTGGCGGCCGACGGCGCCGACGTGCTCGACATCGGGGGCGAGTCGACGCGTCCGGGAGCCGCTCCGGTGCCCGCCGCCGAGGAGCTCCGGCGCGTGCTGCCGGTCGTCGAGCGCCTGGCGGCCGAGACGACCGCGGCCCTCTCGATCGACACCACGAAGGCCGCGGTCGCCCGGGCCGCGCTTGCGGCCGGCGCCACGATCGTGAACGACGTGTCGGCGTTTCGCTCCGATCCGGGGATGGCCGGCCTCGTCGCCGAGCGCGGGGTCGGGTGCTGCCTGATGCACATGCGGGGCGAGCCGCGCACGATGCAGGACCGGCCCCGCTACGACGACGTCGTCTCCGAGGTCAAGGCGTTCCTCGAGCAGCGGCTCGACTTCGCGCTCGGCGAGGGGATCGCCGAGGACCGCGTCTGGCTCGACCCGGGGATCGGGTTCGGCAAGACCGTCGAGCACAACCTCGAGCTGCTCCGGCGCCTCGAGGAGATCGTCGCGATCGGCCGTCCCGTCGTCGTCGGCACCTCGCGCAAGAGCTTCCTGGCAACGGTGATCGGGGGGGCGCGCGAGCGGGACCGGCTTCCCGGCACCATCGCGACGAACGTGATCGCGCTCGAGCGAGGGGCGCGGGTGTTCCGGGTCCACGACGTCGCCGAGCTGGTCGATGCGCTGGCGGTCGCCGCTGCTACGGTCGGCCTCCACGAGGCCGGAGGGATGCGATGACCGACGAGCGGGACGAGCCCGAGCCCGATGACGAGCCAGAAGACGACGAGGACTTCGAGGAGGAGCAGGACGGGGCCTCGGACGACCTTCCCGATCCGGCGGTCACCATCGAGATCATCGGGCTCTCGCTGTTCACCCGCCACGGGGTCACCGAGGCCGAGCGCGAGCTGGGCCAGCGGCTCGTGCTCGACGTGACCTTCGAGCTCACCGAGTGCGACGCGATGACGACCGATCGGGTCGAGGACACGGTCGACTACGCGGCGGCGTGCGAGCAGGTGGCGCTCGCCGCGCAGGAGCGCTCCTACAGGACGCTCGAGCGTCTGTGCGCGGCCGTCGCGACGAGGCTGATCGAGCGCTTCGGGGCCGACTCGGTGCGCGTCAAGGCGACCAAGCCCGAGCCCCCGATCGCGCTGCCGGTCGGGCAGGTGTCGGTCGAGGTCTGGCGGGAGGCGTGAGCCCGCGGCCCTACGGGGGTGGCGGGCCGAGCAGGAGGTTGAGTATGTCGGCGGTGAGCGGCCCCAGCGGGGTCGGCAGCGAGCCGCCGGCCTGGCGGGTCAGCTCGAGCAGGAGCTCCAGCACGGTCGGCGGCCGCTCCGGCAGCGGCACGCCGGGCTCGGTCACCAGGGTGGCCCCGCTCTCGGCACCGGGCGGGGTGCTGTCCGGTGGCGGGGCCGCCTCGACCACCAGCTCTGAGCTCGGCGGTGGGCGGGGGGTCGGCTTGGCCCGCGGGGGTCGCTGCGGCGCGGGAGCGGCCACGGCGGGCGCAGGGGAGGGCTCCGGGGCGGTGGGCTCGGGCGGGGGCTTTGGCGCGGACTTGCCGAGGTCGGCGCCCACGATGTCCGCGCCGTCGAGGCCCGACAACGGGGCCGCGGCGAGGCCGATGTCCGGCAGCGGCGGCCCCGACGCGATCTGGCCGATCGATCCGAGCCCCCCCAGTCCGGCGTCGGAGGCCACCAGCCCGGCACCGGCGAGCAGCGCGAGCGGCGCGATCAGCGACGCTCCGGCTGCGCGGGCGACCTGGCGGGTCAGGTTACGGACGAAACCCACCCGCTCATGGTAGCTCCCGGCCTCCGCCGGCCGACGGGCCCATACCCGCGCCAGGGCCCGACACGCTCGCCGGCCCGCGACGACCGTCCGCGGCTCCCGCTCGCGTCGACGCTGATCCTCGCGCTGGTCGGCCTGACGCTGATGCTCGCGGCGATCGCCGCGATCAGCGTCGGCAGCCTCTACTCGGCGCGCCAGGACTACGAGGACGCGCTCGCTCGCGCCTATGAGGTCGAGTCGGCATCCTCGCGACTGCTGGCCTCCGCGGTGATCGAGGAGGCCGCGTTCCGCGCCGAGGGCGCCGACGCGACCCAGCGCCGGGCACGGGCACTCGAGGTCTTCGACGAGCAGGCGGAGGAGGCGCTCGGCCTCGCAGCCGGCGATCCGGAGAGCGTTCGGCTCCTGCGTGGCCGCATCGCCGCCCAGGAGCGAGCGAGACAGCTTGCAGGCGCCGCTGCTTCCGACCAGGGCCGGCTCGCGCGGGCGATCATGCGCGGCCGCGAGGCCGGCGACAAGGTCCGGGCGCGCCAGCGCGAACGGCGCGAGACCGCCCGCGAGGACGCAGCGGGCAAGACGCGCAGCGCGCTGATCACCGCCGGCGGTGCCGGCGCGCTCGCGCTGACCGGCGCGCTGGGGCTGGTCTTCGCGCTGATCGGCTCGATCAGGCGCCCGCTCGACGAGCTCGTGACGGCCACCAAGCGGCTCGCGGCGGGCAACCTGGCCGAGCGGGTCGAGCCGAGCGGGCCGCTCGAGCTGCGCGAGCTGGACACGGCGTTCAACGCGATGGCCGAGCAGCTCGAGACCGCCCAGACGCACATCGAGGCCGAGCGGCAGAAGCTCGCGGTGACGATCGAGAGCCTTGGGGACGGCCTGGTCGTGTGCGACTCGAACGGCGTCATCACCGCCGTCAACCCGCGCGGGCGGGAGATCGCCCCGATCCTCAAGGTCGGCTCCGATGCCCACCTCGCGGGGAGCCCGCTGCCGCCGCCGGCGGAGGCGCTCGACGCGGAGGTCACGCTCGAGAGCAACGAAAGGACCCTGTCGATCACCGCCGCCCGGCTCGGTCCCGCGGCGAGTCGAGGTGTGGTCTGGACGCTGCGCGACGTCTCCGAGCGCGCGCGGCTGGAGCGGATCAAGTCGGACTTCGTCGCGATCGCCTCCCACGAGCTGCGCAGCCCGCTGACCGCCATGAAGGGGTTCGTCGAGCTGCTCGCGGCGTCGGAGGCGCTCGGCGGACGCGAGCGCGAGTTCGTCGAGGTGATCCTGCTCAGCACCGACCGGCTCGTCGAGCTGGTCAACGACCTGCTCGACGTCGCCCAGCTCGAGGCGGGCCGGATGGAGATGCATCCGCGGTTGTTCGATCTGGCCGACGGCGTGCGCGAGGTGACGGCGCTGCTCTCGCCGAGTCTCACGGCCAAGTCGCAGCGGCTCGAGCTCGATCTGCCGGAGGGCTTGCCCCGCGCGCTCGCGGATCCCGGGCGGGTGCGCCAGATCGTCACCAACCTGCTGTCCAACGCGCATCAGTACACCGGCGAGGGCGGCCGGATCGAGATCGCCGCGCGAGCGCGCGAGGGACGGCTGCGGCTCACCGTCAGCGACGACGGCGGCGGCATGAGCGACGAGGACGTCAGCCGCGTCTTCGACCGCTTCGTCCGGCGCGACGAGGGTAGCTCGGCCGGCACCGGGCTGGGACTCTCGATCGTGAGGTCGCTGGTGGACCTTCAGGGCGGATCGATCGAGGTCGACAGCGTCCGGGGCGAGGGCAGCACCTTCACCGTCTACCTGCCCGCGGGGCCCGCGCCGGCCGCGGGACCCGACGAGGCGGTGCGCGGCCAGGGAGTGCTCGTGGTGGGCCGCTCGGCGCTGCGGGCGAGGCTCGAGCCCGGGCTCGTGCGGCTCGGGCTCGACCACGAGTGGGTCACGAGCGCAACCGCCGCCAGCCAGGCCTGCCGGCACCGTGAGTTCGCGGTGGCGCTGGTGGACGCGGGCATGCGCAGTCCCGAGGTCGTGCTCGCAGGCTCGCCGCTCGCACCGGACCTGCTCCTCGTCACCGCGGGCGACGAGCCACCGGACCTGCGCGCCGACGTGCGGGCGGTCCCCGTCGAGCAGGCCGCAGCGGCAGCGCGCGAGATCCTGACCGGCGGCGCCTGACAGGGGGAACCCACTCGGCGCAACCAGGCGCCGCGGGGCGCTAGCCTTACACGCGGGAGGAGGGAAGCGAGACGATGACGGAAGCGACAAGCGAAGCGGCGCTCCGCGACGAGGTGGGCCGTCTGCGGGCGACGCTCGAGCGCCAGACCGTGCTCGCCGAGCAGAAGGAGCGCCAGCTCGAGCGGTACGCCGCCGATCTGCGCGAGGTGTTCAAGGCCGAGCGCGAGCGTACGAGCGAGTTGCGCGTCTCCTACGTCGCGACCGTTCGCGCGCTCACGAACGCGGTCGAGGCGCGCGACGCATACACCGGCAAGCACGCGGAGCGCGTGGCCGCCTACGGGCTCGAGTTGGCGCGCCGGATCGATCCCCAGCTCGCGTGCGATCCCCAGGTCGAGTTCGGCTTTCTGCTGCACGACATCGGCAAGATCGCGATCCCCGACGGCATCCTCCACAAGCCTGGTCTGCTGCTGCCTGAGGAGTGGACGCTGATGCGTCGCCACCCGACGATCGGGTTCGAGCTAGTGCGCTACGTCCCGTTTCTGAGCGAGGCGGCCGAGGTCGTCCGCCACCACCACGAGCGCTGGGACGGGAGCGGCTATCCGGACGCGCTCGCGGGCGAGCGGGTACCGTTGGCGGCCCGCATCTTCTCCGTGGTTGACGCGCTGGACGCCATGACTACCGATCGTCCGTACAGACCCGCCGTCTCGCTCGCTCGTGCTCGCGCGGAGATCGCCGCCAAGGGCGGGTCCCAGTTCGATCCGGCGGTCGTCGCCGAGCTGACAGCGCTCTCCGACAGTGCGCTCGAGCGCGTCAGGGCCACCTGCGCGTGAGCGTCGCTCCGCCGAGGGGCGCGCGGCCCGCGCTGCGCTGATGGCCGGTGTGCTGATAGTCGACGATGACCCTTTCGTCCGCAAGCTGATCGTGACGACGCTCGGCGACGTTGCGGAGCTCGAGCTGATGGAGGCGGCCGACGGCATCGAGGCGGTCGAGATCGCGCGGCGCGAGCGGCCCGAGCTCGTCTTCCTGGACATCGACGTCCCGCGGCTCGACGGGATCGAGGCGTGCCGGCGGCTGCGCGAGCAGCCGGGGTCCGACGGCGTGACGATCGTGATGCTCACCGCCGCGACGAGCGACGCGGCCGAACGTGCGGCGGAGATGGCGGGAGCGGACCTGTTCCTCAGCAAGCCGTTCAGCCCGCTCGCGCTGCTGCGGCTGGTGGACGAGCTCGGCGCCGACCACGGGCCCACCGGGGACCGCTGAGGTGCGGGCCCATCTCGGGCTCGGCTCCAACGTCGGAGACCGCCTCGCGGCGCTCAAGCAGGCGCGCGTGGCGCTGGCGCGCCACGGCGTGCGCGTCGCGCGTGCCTCGTCGGTGTACGAGACCGCCCCCCAGGGCGAGCGGCCGGACCAGGCGGACTTCCTCAACGCGTGTCTCGTCGTGGACTTCGACCTGGGACCCGAGGAGCTGCTCGACGTCTGCAAGACGGTTGAGCGGGAGCTGGGGCGCGCGCCGGCCGGCGAGCGCCACGCGCCGCGTCCGATCGACATCGACCTGCTGCTCGCCGGCGCGCTCGAGTATCGCTCCGAGCGCCTTGCCCTGCCGCACCCGGAGGTGACCGCCCGGCGTTTCGTGCTCGAGCCGCTGCTCGAGCTCGATCCGGGCCTGAGGCTGCCCGACGGCAGCCCGCTGGCCGGGCGACTCGCGGCGGTCTCCGGCCAGCGCGTCGAGCGCGTCGGAGGGCTCGACGCAGGCTGAGCTCGAGTCCTCCAGTTCCCGGCGCGCTCGAGCCGGGACCCCCCAACCGGGGGGTTTGCCCGTCCCTTGCATGGGCGCGCGCGACCTGCTGCGCCAGAATTCGGCGATGGTGATGCTCACCGAGACGGCGACCTTCCGCGGTGACGACGTCACCGCGCTGGTGGAGGCGTCGCTCGCCTGCCGGATGTGCCTCTCGGGCGAGGTCGACTGGTCGCTGCGCGCCGAGGACTGGGACGCCGAGGTCGAGTGCCGCTGCCGCGGATGCGACGATGTCAGGACCGTCTCGCTCACCGGTGAGCAGGCGCTCCGGCTCTCCGTCGACCGCCGCCTGGGCTGGTAGGCGGTCCGCCCAGGCCTATCCTCCGTGCGTG
>JBPCKX010000101.1:0-5749 GCA_051003875.1 Thermoleophilaceae bacterium | reverse complement strand
GCCCAACCCTAAGGGGTTTGCGTCCTCAGCTCAGCGCCGGGAGCCCGACCATCGCGCGGAAGGAGACCGCGTCGTTGAGGTGGGGCATCGGGCCGTCGGGCACGGGAACCTCGAGGAACTCGCAGAGCGGCCCCCAGCCCTGCTTGACCTCGTAGACGAGCAGCTTGTCGGCCGGCACGTTGCGCTTGACGTGCTCGTTGTGGTCCTCGTAGACGCCGATCGCGAAGTCCTTCTCCTCGAAGCGGCCCTTGAAGGTCCCGTTCCAGATCAGGCCGTTGATCATCTTCATCGCCTCGGGGGAGACGTCGAGGCTGCCGCCCTGCAGCTCGCCCTTCGCCGCCGCGGTCGCCGTGGCGTGGATGCTCTTCGCGCAACTCGCGTACCACGCCTCGGGGTCGCGCACGCTGAGCAGCACCTTGGCGTCGGGAAACGCCGACCAGATCTGCTCCCAGTAGGTGCACGCCGGCCAGTCGACCGTCGACTCCCAGCCCTCGAGCAGCGCCTTCCAGTCGACGGCCTCGCCGTCGACGGCCGCCTGCCACCCGGGCACCATCTCGGGTCCGCGGGCGATGTCGATCATGTGCAGCGACGGCCCGAAGCCGAGCTGCTCCAGCGCCGCCTTCTGCGACATCGTCCCCGTACGTCCGAACCCCGCGCCGATCACCTTCACGTCGATCTCCTCCTCCGTTGACTCCTCACCCTCGCAGAAGCACGCGTCTCACCATCGCAGCAGCACCTGCTCACCATCGCAGCAGCATCATCCCGACGGTCACCCCGGGCCCGATCGTGACCGCGAGCCCGAGGTCGCCCGGCCGGGGATCGCGGTCGGCGATCAGGCGGGCGAGAACGAAGAAGGCCGACGGCGTGCCCACGTTGCCGTGCTCTGCCAGGACCGCGGCACTGGGGGCGAGATCCTCGGCGCTCAGCCCGAGCCCCGCCTGCAGCCCCTCGAGGATCCCGCGCCCGCCGGGATGCACCGGCCAGTGGTCGATCGCGCCGCGGTCGAGGCCGTGCCGGGCGAGGAAGCCGTCGACGAGCCCCGGCACGCCGGCCTCGGCTATCTCCGGCAGCTCGCGCGCGATCTGCATGTGGCTGTCCTCCCCCGCAACCGCGAAGCGGACGTGGTCGAACGTGCCCGGCACCTGGTGCACCGCCGTCGCGACGATCGCGGGACCCGCGGCGCGCGGATCGACCGCGACCAGCGCCGCCGCGGCGCCGTCGCCGAAGAGCGACGCGCCGATCACCTTCGTCTTCTCCGCGCCCGGGGCGACCGGTGACAGGAACCCGCTCACGCTCTCGCTCGCCACCACGAGCGCCTGCTCACCCGGCCGGTCGCGAAGCGCCTGGGCGGCCAGGCGCAGCAGCGGCACGGCGCTTGCGCACCCCACCCCGACGAGGTGGTACTTGTCGGTGTCCGGGCGCAGGGAGTAGTGATCGACCAGCCGGTGGGCGAGCGTCGGGCCGCCGAGCGAGTAGTAGTTGGCGGTCACGACGACGCCGATCCCGTCGAGGTCGGGTGCGAGCGCGTCGATCGCGCGTATCGCCAGCCGCGCCTGCTGTTCCTCCGTCGTGGAGGTGCGCTGCTGAAGCGTCGTCGCGAGCACCTCGGGTGACAGCTCGAGCCCGCGCGTGCGTACCCCGCAGCGGGCGAATATCTCCTCGGCGAACGGGTCTCCCGCGAGCCCGAGTAGTTCCAGCACCTGCGTCTGGTCGTAGCTGCTCTCCGGGGTCGCGGTGGCGAGCCCGGAGACGGTGGGCAGCGACTCGACCGCCGGCAGCCCGCCGGGGTCGAGACCCGGCATCGGGGCAGGGGTCAGCAGCTCGGCCATCAGCCGCTGCACTATGCGGACGCGGACGGCGCGCCGCAAGGCGCAATCGGCCGCAGGAATCCACCGCACGGGCTACGCATGCCCGCTCCGTAGTAAGTACTGAGCGAGCGCCGCGCCCGCCGGCCTGCCACGATCAGCAGCCGGACGCTCCCAGGATGACCTCGACCGCGCCGCTCACCGTCGTTCTCGCCGACGACCACGTCATGGTCCGCAACAGCCTGCGGGTGCTACTCGACTCCGAGCCCGCGATCGACGTGGTGGCCGAGGCGGGCGACGTCGCCGGGGCCGTCGATGCGGTCGCCCGGCACGGCCCCGACGTGCTCGTGCTCGACCTGCACATGCCGGGCGAGCCGAGCCTCCCCGCGATCCCCCGGCTGCGCGAGCGCTGCCCGAACACCCGCGTCGTCGTGCTCACCGCCCAGCGCGACCCGAGCTTCGCCGGCGAGGCGCTGCGGCTCGGCGCGTCGGGTTATGTCCCGAAGGAGGCCGCGGCGAGCCAGCTGATCGAGGCGATCGAGGTCGCCGCCGGCGGCGGCACCTACCTCGAGCCCCGGCTCGGCGCGCGCCTGGCCGCGAACGTCGCCGCGGTCGGAAAGGCCGCCGCGGAGCTGACCGAGCGCGAGATCGACGTGCTGCGGCTGATCGCACGCGGCCTCACCAACCGCGAGATCGCCTCGCGGCTCTACCTCAGCGTGCGCACCGTCGAGAGCCACCGCGCGCGCATTCAGCGCAAGCTCGCGCGCTCGCGCCGCTCGGACCTCGTCGAGTACGCGCTCGAGCGGGGGCTGATCGAGGCCTCGGACGTGCCGCGGTAGCCACCGTCCCTACGCCCGCCACCGCTCGACCAGCGGTGCACCCCCTCACCCGACGGGCAGCAGCGCGGTGACCCGGGTGCCGGGCGGCTGGGAGTCGATCACCAGCTCGCCCTCGAGCAGGTCGACCCGCTCGCGCATGCCGCGCAGCCCGAAGCCCGCCGTCTCGCTCTCGGGTGAGAAGCCGCCGCCGTCGTCGATCACCCGCACGCGCAGCGTGCCGTCGCGCTGCGCCAGCTCGACGAGCACGCGCGTCGCGCCCGCGTGCCGCGCGGCGTTCGAGAGGCACTCCTGGGCGATGCGGTAGGCCGTCGTCTCGACCTCGGGGCCGAGCCGTCGCGGCGCGCCCTCGCTGTCGTGCAGCTCGAGCGTCGTCTCGACCTCGATCCCGTAGATGACCTGTGTCCGCTCGGCGAGGTCGCGCACCGAGGCCTCGAGGCCCAGCTCGTCGAGCGCCGCGGGACGGAGGTCGGCGATCAGGCCGCGCAGCTTGTCCATCTCGCCCTCGATCTGCTCCTGCGCCCCGCGCATCCGCAGCCCCATCTGCTCGACGGTGGACGCCCCGAGGCGGTCGGCGAGCTGCACGTGCAGCGCCGCGAGGCCCTGCAGCGTCTCGTCGTGGAGCTCGCGCGCCCAGCGCGCCCGCTCGGCCTCGGCGGCCTTCATCCGCTCGCGCGCGGCGCGGGCACGCGAGTTACGCAGCGCCTCCTCGAGCGCCGCCTGCTCGCTGACGTCGTTGAATACGACGACCGCCCCGCCGGCGCCCGGCTCGCGTACGGGCGCGCTCGTGTGGTGAACGGGGAAGCTTCCGCCGTCGCGACGCCAGAAGACGTCGTCGGTCACGTGCTGCACCGTGCGCTCGGCCGAGGGATGGTGGATCGGGCAGTCGCCGCGGCGGTAGCGCGAGCCGTCGGGGCGGCTGTGGTGCAGCAGCTCGTGCGCGGGCTTTCCGATCAGCGCGTCCGGCGGCCAGCCGAGCATCTCCGCGGCGGCGGGGTTGGCGAAGGTGATGCGACCGTCGGAGTCGACGTGGTAGATCCCCTCGCCGGCGAACTCGAGGATGCGGTCGCGGTCGCGCGCGAGGTGGTCGAGCTGGTCGTGCGCGCGGGTGAGCGCGAGCCGGCGCTCGGTGATGTCCTGGATCACGGCGAGGATCTCGAGCGGCCGGCCGTCCTCGCCGCTGATCGAGGACATGGTCACCTCGACCCAGACGGGCTCGCCGTCCTTGCGCAGGTAGCGCTTGTCGAGCTTCGAGCCCGGCAGCTCGTCGGCGAGCATCTCCTTCGCGAGCCGCAGGCCGACGTCGCGGTCGTCGGGGTGGGTGATGTCGTTGAAGGTCAGGCCGCTCAGCTCGGCGGCGCTGTACCCGGTCAGCTCGCAGAACGCCGCGTTCACCTCGCCGAGCAGGAAGCCCGAGCCGACCAGGGCCATCGCGACCGGCCCGTCGTCGAACAGGCGCCGGAAGCGCTCGCCCGCCTCGCGTAGCGTGGCGGCGCGGCCGCGGCGCTCGCTCACGTCGCGCAACCCGACCGCCAGCGCGGGCTCGCCGGCCGCCTCGATCACCCGCACCGAGATCTCCACCGGAAGATCCGTCCCGTCTGCGCGACGCAGGTTCAGCTTGGCTTCGGGGTCGAGCACGCCGCCCCGTATCAGCCGGTCGAGCGCCAGCCCCTCCAGCTCTGCGCGGGTACGGCCGCAGAGGCGGGCGGCGGGCTCCGAGGCCGCCACGAGGCGCAGCTCGCGATCGACGACGATCGTCGGGTCGGGCGCCGCGTCCAGCAGGGACCGAAGCTCTGCGGTGCTCACCCCGCGAGCCTCCGGCTCAGCCCTTCCCCACGGCCGCATCGACGGCGCGCTCGAGCTCCTCGTCGCTGAAGGCGCCCTCGAGCCGCGCCGCGATCCGCCCGCGGCGGTCGACCGCGAACACCCACGGCTCGGTCGGCAGCCGCCAGTCGAGCACCTGGGGACGGAAGCCCTGGTCGATCTCGTTGTCGCGGTAGATCTCCATGTGGACGAATGCCGCGTCGTCGCCCCGCCGGGCCTTGACCTGCTCGGCGATGTCGACCACCGGCCCGCACACCCGGCTGCTGCAGAGGGCGGGCGTCGCAAACACGAGGATCGCCGGACGGCGGCCGACGACCTTCGCGAAGTCGACGTCGTGCATCGTCGACGGGGGCTCGCGGGTGTCGATGCGGGCGAGGTCGCCGCCGACGTCCGCCTCGGTCGGCGTGCTCGTCCGCGGCGCCCGCTCGCCGACCTGCGGAACGGGGCTCTTCGCTTTGACGGTCAGCGCCGGGCCCGCCGCCGTGGCGGCTACGAGGCGGTCGTCGAGGCGGGCGACGCCGACCACCTCGTAGCGCCCCGGCCCCGGGAAGTCGATCCGGGCGACGTAGAGCGACTTCGCGGCGTCCGGGTCGGAGGCCACCGAGCGGCTCTCGAACTGCGGCTTGACCGCGAGCGACTCGAAGCGGGCGGGGAACGGCCCGCGCGCCGGGCCGCCGCCGGCGCGCGCCACGTAGAGCGCGAGTGGCGCGTCGGCGATCTGCGCCCGGGCGCGATCGAAGAGCCCGAAGCCGAAGCGGTTGCGGCCGGGGCTCAGCTCCGAGACCGACGGGGACAGGACGGGCCCCTCGACCCCGACGCGCTTGCGCAGGTCGGCGAGCGTTGCGCCCTTGCCGAGCTTCGGGAAGTCCGCGGGCCCGGCGAGCGGCGGGGGGCTGTCGGCCGCGTCGTCCTGCGTGCCGCCGCACCCCACCGTGGCCGACCCCAGCGCGAGGGCGAGCGCGAGCGCCGCACAAAGCTGCCTGCCACGAAGCTCCACGGGCCGAAAGGGTATCGACGGGGTGGTTCCCCGGTCGGGGTTGGCCCGACGGGGGTGGTTCCCCGGTCGGGGTTGGCCCGGCCCGGCGGCGCAGCGCATACGATGACGGCTTGAGGTTGGGGCTTCACGTCGGCTACTGGGGACTCGGGCTGTCCGCCGGGCAGCAGCTCGACATCGTGCACGCCGCCGAGTCCGCCGGCTTCGACTCGGTCTGGGCGGCGGAGGCCTACGGCTCGGACACCGCGTCGGTGCTCGCGTGGCTGGCCGCAAACACCGAGCGGATCCGG
>JBPCKX010000100.1:0-7885 GCA_051003875.1 Thermoleophilaceae bacterium | reverse complement strand
CGCAGCGCGGTGCCCGGCTGGCGGCCCGGCAAGAGCGCAAGGACCGCGAACACGAGCGCAAATCAGGCGCTCGACCAGATCCGCAGCGGGGTGCCACGGGCTCAAAGCGCCGACAGCGCCAGGACTGAGGCCGTGGCGATGGTCGCCGCGCAGCTGATGGAGGCCGAGATCGGCGCCGCCAAGGGCGAGGTCTCGCCCGATCGCACGACGCACGACGCACGACGCACCGAAACGGCTACCGACCCCGCACTTGGGAGACGCGGGTCGGCGAGATCGAGCTCCAGATCCCCAAGAAGCGATCGGGCGAGGCCTACTTCCCCTCGTTCATCGAGCGCGCAAGCGAAGCGAGTAGGCGATCGTCGCGGTCGTCATGGAGGCGTACGTGAACGGCGTTTCGACGCGCAAGGTCGACCGCCTGGTCGAGCAGCTCGGGATCCACGGGATGGATGAGCAAGGACCGGGTCTCGGCGCTCTGCCTGGCGCTCGACGAGCAGGTCGAGGCGTTTCGCAATCGACCGCTCGAGGACGAGCACCCCTACCTCTGGCTCGACGCCAAGGTGGTCAAGGTCAGAGATCGCGGCCACGTCTATCCGAAGGCGCTCGTGATCGCCTACTCGGTGCATGAGGATGAGTCGGGCCGGCGCGAGGTGATCGGCCTCGATATCGGCGAGATCGAGACCGAGGCTTTCTGGGTCGCCTTCCTGCGCTCGCTGCGCGAGCGCGGCCTCGAGGGTGTCCGGCTCTGCGTCTCCGACGAGCACGCAGGCCTCAAGGCGGCGATCGCTCGCATCCTCGCCTGCCCCTGGCAGCGCTGCACGGTCCACTTCGTCCGCGACATGCTGCGCCACTGCCGCCCCGCCCGGCGCGGACTGGTCTCCGCCGCGCTGCGGGAGATCTTCAACGCCCCGAGCGAAGCGCAGGATCTGGGGCTTTGTCCTATGCGAACCAGGAGGGACCACCCCCGATCCCCGCTCGCACGCCCTCCCTGACCGAGCGGTACACATACGTCACATCACCGCGCAGCCGCCGCCAGCGCGTCGTCTCGTAGGCGATCAGGCTCGCGGGCTCGACCTTCACCTGTGCGCCGTCGCGGGCGAGCACGCGCAGGGCGCGCTCGGCGATCGCGATCTGGCCGAAGGCCGTCGGGTGGACGCGGTCGGCCATCACCCAGTTGCGGGCGCGCAGGTCGCCGAGGTCGGCGACCAGCGTTCCGGTCCCCGTGGCGGCACGGACGATCGCCGCGTTCAGCGCGGCCACCCGCGGCCCCGCCCGCGGCCGGCCGAGATCGAGCGGCGCGGTCAAGGTGAGCGTCCGCTCGCAGCGTGATGCGAGGAAGGCGAGCGCCCGGGCGAGGCCGCGCTCGAACTCCGCCTCCGACCACTGCGGTGCCCTGACGTCGTTGACGCCGATGTAGAGGCAGCCGAGATCGTAGCGTGCCGTGGGCCTCGCGCTCAGCCGCTCGAAGCCCGGGATCTGCTCGCCGAGGACGCCGCCGATCCGGGCACCGTCGACGGCATGGCCCGTGAACGGCAGGCCGAGGCCGCGCGCGACCCACAGTGCCCACGACTGGAGCGCCACCCCGTGCTGGAGCTCTCCGCCGCCGTTGGTGATCGAGTCGCCGAAGGCGAGCACCCCCAGGCGGCATTCGCTTCCGGGGTCGGCTTCCAAGCGGGCAAGGGTAACGGCGCCCGATCGGGAATACTGCCCGCCGTGTCCGAGGGGAGCTCCGATATCGAGCGGGCGGCGAGCGAGCTCGCGGCCCGGCTGCCGGACGCGCTCGGGCCGCTGGCGCGGCTCGCCTACAACTACCGCTGGAGCTGGCTGCCCGGGGGCGCCGAGCTGTTCGCCTCGATCGACCCTGAGCGGTGGGAGCTGTGCCTGCACAACCCGGTGCGGCTGCTGCAGGAGGCACCGCGCGAGGCGCTGCGGGTCGCGGCCGCGGACGCCGCGCTCGTCGACCGCGCCGCTCGGGCCGAGGCGCTCGTCCGCTCGGAGCTCGACGGCCGCGCCGCATCCGACGTGGCGCAGGGGCAGGCCCCGGTCGCGTTCTTCTGCGCCGAGTACGGCATCCACCGCTCGCTGCCGGTCTACTCGGGCGGCCTCGGCGCGCTCGCCGGCGACTTCGTCAAGGAGGCCTCCGACCTGGCGCTGCCGTTCGTCGCGGTGGGGCTGATGTACCGCCAGGGCTACTTCAGGCAGCGGATCGACGGCGGCGGCTGGCAGCACGAGTACTGGGTCGATACCGACCCGCAGCGGCTCCCGGCGGCGCTCGTCACCGACGCCGGCGGCGAGGTGATGCCGGTCGCCGTCCCGATCGGCGGCCGGGACGTCGCCGCACAGGTCTGGCGCGTCGACGTGGGTCGCGTCCCGCTCTTCCTGCTCGACGTCGACCGGCCCGAGAACGATCGCCGCGTGCGCTGGATCTCCTCACGGCTCTACGTCGGTGATGAGGAGACCCGCCTGGCGCAGTACGCGCTGCTCGGCATCGGCGGCGTTCGCGCGCTGCGCGCGCTCGGCATCGAGCCCGCGACGATCCACATGAACGAAGGCCACGCCGCGCTCGCCCCGCTGGAGCTCGCACGCGAAGACCTGGAGCGCGGCACGCCGCTCGACGAGGCGCTCGAGCAGGCGCGCTCGCGCACGATCTTCACCACCCACACCCCCGTGCCCGCGGGCAACGACTCCTACCCGGCCGAGCAGGTCCGCGCGACGATCCCGGCGCTCGCGGACGGGCTCGCCGCCGGCGGCTGCGACCTGCTCGCGCTGGCGCGCACGAACCCCGACGACGCAGCCGAGCCCTTCGGCGTCACCCAGCTCGCGCTGCGGATGAGCCGCGCCGCGAACGGGGTCTCCCGCCGCCACGGGCAGGTCGCGCGCGCCATGTGGCACGACCTCTGGCCAGAGCGCCCGGAGGAGGACGTGCCGATCGGCCACGTGACCAACGGCGTCCACGTCCCGACCTGGGTCGGTCCCTCGATCCGCGAGCTCCTCGACCGTCACCTCGGCGGCGGCTGGCAGGATCGCGCCGGCGACCCCCAGACCTGGGCGGCGGTCGACGAGATCCCGGCGAGCGAGCTGTGGGAGGTCCGCTGCCGCCAGCGCGCGGAGCTGATCGACTTCCTGCGCGACCGCAGCGTCGCCGACCGGCTTGCCCGCGACGACCTCCCCGACTACGTCGGCGCGGCGCGCGGCGCGCTCTCGCCGGACGTGCTGACGATCGGCTTCGCGCGCAGGATCGCGACCTACAAGCGGCTGGCGCTGCTCGCGCAGGACCCCGACCGCACGCTCGCGCTCTTCGCCGGCGAGCGCCCCGTCCAGGTCGTGCTCGCCGGCAAGGCGCATCCACGCGACGAGGAGGCCAAGCACGCGCTGCAGAGCCTCTTCCGGCTGAAGGGGGCTGCGTCGGTCGGCGAACGCGTCGTCTTCCTCGACGACTACGACCTCGGCTCGGGCGCCGCGCTCGTCCGCGGCTGCGACGTCTGGCTGAACGTCCCGCGCCCGCCGCTCGAGGCGAGCGGCACGAGCGGGATGAAGTCGGTCATGAACGGCGGGCTGCAGCTCAGCGTCCTCGACGGCTGGTGGGCGGAGGCCTACGACGGGCACAACGGCTGGGCGCTCTCGGGCGAGGTCGACGCCGATCACGGCGCCGCGGACGCGCGCGCCGCCACGGACCTCTACGACACGCTCGAATCGAAGCTCGTGCCCGCCTTCTACGAGCGCGGCGAGGACGGTCTGCCCGGGCTGTGGATCGAGCGGATGCGAGCTTCGCTGAAGACGCTGGGACCGCGCTTCTGCGCGACCCGGATGGTGCGCGAGTACGTCGGCGCCGCGTACTCGCCTACCCTCAGCAGGTGACCGCCACCACAGCCCCCGTCCAGTCCCCGGCGATCAGCCTGCGCGGGGTCGTCAAGCGCTACGGGGAGATCACGGCCGTCGACGGGCTCGACCTCGACGTCCCGACCGGGACGTGCGTCGGCCTGCTCGGCCCGAACGGGGCCGGCAAGTCGACGACGATGCGGACGCTGACCGCCCAGGCGATCGCCGACGAGGGGGAGATCGAGGTGCTCGGCTACCGCCTGCCGGGCGAGTCCAAGCAGGCCCGGGCCAAGTGCGGCGTGGTTCCCCAGCTCGACAACCTCGACACCACGCTCACGGTCGAGCAGAACCTGATCGTGTTCGCGCACCTCTACAGGATCCCGCGCCGCGAGCGCAGGGCCGCGATCGACCGCGCGATCGAGATCGCCCGGCTGGGCGACCGGCGCACCGCAAAGGTCGACGAGATCTCGGGCGGCATGCGCCGGCGGCTGCTGATCGCGCGCGGGCTCGTGCACAGCCCGCGGCTGCTGCTGCTCGACGAGCCGACGGTCGGGCTCGACCCGCAGGTACGCCAGGAGCTGTGGGCGCTGATCGACTCGCTGCGGGCGGGGGGCGTCTCGATCCTGATGTCGACCCACTACATCGAGGAGGCGGAGCGACTCGCCGACACCGTCACGATCATGTCGCACGGACGCGCGGTCGCGTCGGGCACGCCGCGCGACCTGATCGCAGAGCACGCCGGCCACGAGGTGATCGAGATCTACGGCCCGCCCGCCGAGCTCGCGGACGCGGAGGCCGACGCGCGCCGCGGGGGCTTCGTGACGCGCCGCACCGGCACCTCCGTGGCGCTGCTCGGGCTCGACGGGGCGAACGGGGACGCGCCCGACGGCCGCCGCCGCGCCGCGACGCTCGAGGACGTCTTCGTGCTGCTGACGGGCGAGGAGGTCGCTTGAGCTCCGCCGGCCGCGCAGCGCCGCCCCCCGCGATGCGAGCGAGGACCACGCGCCGCCTCGGCCGCCTCGAGCGCTCCGCGCTGCAGGGAGTGCTCGTGCGCGAGGTGATCAACTTCTCCTCCTACTGGCGCGGGACGACCTTCTCCTCGACGGTCGATCCCACTATCTACCTGCTCGCCTTCGGGTTCGGCTTCGGCTCGCTCGTCTCGGAGGTCGGCGGCTTCCGCTACGTCGAGTTCGTCGGCACCGGGACCGTCGCCACCGCCGTCCTCTTCTCCTCGGTCTTCCCGGCGATGTTCGGCACCTTCGTCAAGTACCAGTTCCAGCGCACCTACGACGCGATCCTGGCCGCGCCGGTCGACACAGAGGAGCTCGTCACCGCGGAGGCGCTCTGGATCGCGAGCCGCGCCGGCGTGTACGGATGCTCGCCGCTGCTCGTCGCGATGGTCTTCGGGCTCGACCCGAGCTGGGGGATGCTGGCCGTCCCCTTCATCAACTTCACCGCGGGCTTCGGCTGGGCGTCGTTCGGGATCACGATCTCCTCGTTTCTGAAGTCGATCGACAACTTCGGCTACGTGACGAGCGGCGTGATCACGCCGCTCTTCCTCGTGGCCGGCACCTTCTTCCCGATCGACGGGCTGCCGCAGTGGGCCAGGATCGCGGCCCAGGCCAATCCGCTCTACCACTGCGTCGAGCTGGTGCGCCACTCGGTCTTCGGCTGGGAAGGGCTGACCGACCTCGCGCACCTCGCGGCGATCGTCGTCTTCGGCCTGATCGTGTGGCGGATCGCGATCTTCGGGATGACGCGCAAGCTCGTTACGTAGCGACGATCGGCACGGCGCCGCTCAACGTTCGCGCCCGCGCTGCCGACTGAACCCTGAGTGGACGCCGAGCGCCTCGTACTCGCCCAGGGCATGCGCGACAGCCGGCTGGCTCTGCGCCGCTGGCAGCACGACCCGCTGCGCGTCGTCGGGCCGTGGCTCGTGGTCAGCATGCTGATCACGGGCGGGGTGCTGCTGGCGGTGCTCGTGATCGCCACCCTGTCCGCGCCCGACGCGACGCGCTTCGCCCTGCCCGGCCTGACGGCTCCGGCGGCCGCGGCCGACTACGCCGACCTGCTCTACCGCAACTCGCTGGTGCTGGCACTGCACGCGATGGCCTGCGTCGCGGGCTTCCTCGCGGGCAGCTCGCTGCCGATCGCCGCGGCCGGGCGCAGCGGGCTCGACCGCTGGGTCCACGAGCGCGCCGGCCCGCTCGCGATCGGCTTCGTCGTCTGCGCGACGACCTTCTCGCTCGTGACCCAGGCGTTCACGATCGGCGCGAGCGCCTCCACGCTCTCGGCGCAGCTCGGGATCTCCCCAGGCGTCCTGCTGCTCGGCCTGCTGCCCCACGCGCTGCCCGAGCTGGGAGCGCTCTTCCTCCCGCTCGGGGCGTGGCTGCTCGCCAGCCGCCATGGCCGGTGGGACGAGCTGCTGGCAGCCACGGTCGTGACGGTCGGGCTCGCCGTCCCAATGCTGCTGGCGAGCGCCGCGGTCGAGCTGTGGATCTCCCCCGAGCTGTTGCGGGCGTTGGCGGGGTAGCGCCGGCCGCGGGCCGGCCGCCGCCGCCGCGGGCCGGCGCTACCGGCCGAACTCGCGCTCGACGCCGTCGAGCAGCTCCCAGTTGCCCTTGAGCACGCCCTCGGCGACCGCGAGCAGGCGGTCGAGGTCGGCGTCGGCGAGGCGCTCCTCGATCAGCTCGCGCGACTGGGAGGCGTGGGCGTGGTCGCGCTCTGCGTGGAGCGCGAAGTACTCGGTGGCCGGCCCCTCCTCGAAGCCGTAGCGGCCGATCAGGCCGTCGAGCTTCGTGCGCGAGATCGCGGGCTGCCCGGACTCGATCGTATAGGCGGCGACGAGCCCCTCGAGCGCATCTCTCCCGGCCGTCCACGACTCGGCGCAGGCGGTGGTCTCGGGACGCGGTGCCCTACCGGTGTCGGCGTCGAGCGCGCCGGCGAAGTCGTCCCAGATCCCGACGTGCTCGGCCTCCTCGGCGGCGTGCTCGGCGAGCTGCGCCGAGGCCGCTCCCTGCTCGCCGGCCGCGGCCCCGGCGACGGCGTCCGACAGTGCGCAGACGGCGTGGCGGTACTCGCCGGCGTAGAAGGCGAGCTCCTCGCGCTCGAGCGTCCCCTCGCTCCAGCGCTGGTAGAACGGGTGCTCGAGCACGTTCCAGCGCTCGCGCAGCGACTCGACACGGGCGAAGAAGTCCACTGGTCTGCTCTCCTTGTTCGGCGGCGGGAGGATGAGTAGGGCATCCTACTTCGCCGTGCGCCCGCCCGCCGGAGCCGAGCTGCCCGCCCCCGAGCTGCCGCCGCGGATGGAGTGGCTGAACGTCGCGATGCTGCGGATGGACCAGCTCGTCCGGCGCAGCTGCGTGCTGGTCGAGTTCTTCGACACCGCGCGGATCAACTCGCTGCGCACGCTCGACTACGTGCGCGCCTGGCACGAGCGCTACGGCGACAGGGGGCTGCGCGTGATCGGGGTGCACTCGCCCGCCTACAGCTTCGGGCGCGAGCGCGCGGTCGTCGAGCGCGCGGTCGAGCGGCTCGGCATCGAGTACGCCGTCCTGCTCGACCCCGCCTTCGAGGTCTGGCGCCTCTACGGAAACCAGGGCTGGCCCGCCCGCTACCTGTTCGCCCGTGGCGGGCTGCTGCGCCACATGCACTACGGAGAGGGGGAGTACGCGGACTCGGAGCGCGCGATTCAGGAGACCCTCCTGGAGCTCGATCCCGGCCTCGAGCTCCCGCAGCCGCTGGCCCCGCTGCGAGCCGAGGACGCCGATGGCGCGCTGCTCGAGCCGCAGACCCCGGAGGTGGCGCTGCCCGCCGACCGCGAGCGACTCGAGCTCGCGGGCGACTGGACCGACGGCGGCGACTACATCGAGGCCGCCGCCGCGGGTGCGAGCGCCGCGGTCGAGTTCACCGCCGGAGGCGCCTGGGCGGTGCTGTCGGGAACCGTCGAGCCGGGCCTGCACGAGACCGGCGGGACGGTCACCGCCGCGCAGGGCGGCCCGCGCCTGCCCGACTTCCCACCCGCTCCCCTCGCGCCCCCCACCCTCTGAGCCGGAAACCGCAGTGAGGC
>JBPCKX010000099.1:0-7075 GCA_051003875.1 Thermoleophilaceae bacterium | reverse complement strand
GGGCGCGGGCCCTCGACCGCGGCGCCACGCGGTCGATCCGCCGCGCGGCGTCGACCGCCGCGCCCGCGTTGATGATGCCCCAGCCGAGCTCCGGGGTCCAGCCGCCCGCGCGGCGGGCCGTCTGCTTGATGAGGCGGATCTTCTCGCGCGCGGAGAGGAAGGGGTTGAGGTCTCCCACGAGCGCCGCGAGCGCCGTGACCTGCGGCGCGGCCATCGAGGTGCCCTGGAGGTAGGCGTAGCGCGTGTCTCCGGCGAGGTTGCGGCGGCATCCGCATCCGAACAGGCCGAGCAGCTGGGTTCCCGCCTCGCGCGGCGTGGGGTTGCCCGGGTAGGTCGAGACGAGCCCGGGCGGGCCTGAGGTCTCGCGGTAGAAGCCGTACGCGGCGAGCGAGACCTGCGGCCCCAGGCCGGTCCCCGCGCGGCGATCGGTGAAGTCGGCTGCCGTCACCACGAGGCCGCGGCCCGCGTCGATGTTCGGCGCGTCACCGGGCTGCAGCAACGAGGCCGGCGCGCCCTGGTTGACATCCGAGGAGTTGGAGGCCGAGGCGACGAGCACGACCCCCGCCGCCACCGCGCGGTCGATCGCCACGCTCAGCGCCGCACTGGAGCCGCCGCCGCCGAAGCTCATGTTGATCGCGTCCGCGCCGCGCTGGACGGCGCGGTCGATGCCCGCGATGATGTCCTGGTCGAACAGGCGCGCGATCTTCACGAGCGCGATGCGGCAGTTCCACCCTGCACCGGCGGTGCCCGCGCCGTTGTCGGTCGCGGCGCAGGCGAGGCCACTGACGTGCGTGCCGTGCCCGTCCCGGTCGATCGTCGGGCCGGTCGCCGTGCCGATCTCGTCGATCGAGTGCAGCTTCCCCGCCAGCTCCGGGTGGCCGCCGTCGACGCCGGAGTCGAGCACCCCGACGATCGCCCCGCTGCCGGTCGTCACGTCCCAGGCAGCCGGAAAGCCCTCACGCGCCAGCGGCCACTGGATCGGCGCTCCTCCGGCCAACCCTCCGAACTGGGTCTCCGGCGCGCCGAGCGCGGGGTCGTCGGGAAACCTGCGGAAGTCACGCTGCCACTCGGGCGAGACGGCCTCCACGGCCGGATCGCGGCGCAGCCGCGCGATCGCGGCCGGCGAGCCGCGCACCGTCGCGATCCCGAGCCGCGGCACCCCGCGACCCGCCTTGCGGACGCCCGTGCGCGCCAGCACCGCCCCGAGCCCCGAGGCGCTGCGCGCGCCGGCCGGCTTGTCCATGACGACGAGCTGGCGGCCGGTGAGACGCGCCGCGTCGGCCGCGCCCGCGACCAGGAGGGAGAGCGCCAGGACGCCTGCAACCGCAGCGCATGCGCGCTGGATGCGTTTCCGGACCGCGATCTCGACGCCCACGGTCCACATTTCAACAGGCAGCGCCCCGCGGCGTCGCACCCCGCCCGCCAACTGGCGTCCTCGCGCTCCCCGCGTGCCGCCTGCCGCGCGCCCTACGCCGGTCGTGCTGCCCCCTCCCCCCGCTCCCCCGGGGTGCGACAATCGGCCGGTGGACCGTGATCCCGCCACCCCGCCCGGCAACGCCGTGATGCAGTGCGGGAAGCTGATCGGCTACGCCGTCGAGGACGAGGACGGCAGGCCGCTGCTCGTCGACGAGAAGGGCGTGCCCGTTCGCAAGGAGCACGCCGATCGCCGGCCGGTGCCTCCGCTCGTCGACGAGCACGGCACGGCGCACTGGGCCGTATAGGCCCCGCCGGGTCACCAACGGTCGCCGGCTTGCCGGGCCGCCCCCGGCGCACTATCTTTCATGCACCGCTGCCGTGCGTAGCAGCAAGCCAAAGGGAGGAAGCAGGTGCTCACAGAGACGCCGATCGAGTTCGTCACCAAGTATGCCCAGGGTCTGTACTGGCCGATGGACAAGGAGATCGCGCTGCAGGAGATCCAGCGCCGGGGCGCGCCCGAGGAGGGGCTCCAGATCATCCGCGACATGCCGCAGGAGCGGATCACGGGCCCGCATCAGATCCAGAACGCGCTGCGCCAGCATCCGCTGAAGAAGTACCCGACCTGGAGCGCATACCGCGCCTAGCCGCGCGCCGTGATCCGGTCTATGATCGTCACCGTGCCCGGTTGACGCTAGAGAGCAGCCTGTAGCACCGACGCGGCTCCCGCGTTCGCGATCCTCTTCACGCGGGCGGAAGGATTCCGCGCGCCCCCGACGCCGGACCGGCTCGGCGGCGGTGCGCGAGCGCCGCCTGCGCGGCGCACCGCCGGCGCGCGGCTCGGCCTGAATCCACCGGAGCGCGACATCCCCCTTGAAGGTGCGTCCGAGGGACCGGGCCTCTCTCGCATGGGTGGGCCCCACGGCAAAGCAGGTACCCGAACGCCCGGTCGGCTCGGGCGGGCGCTGCGGATGGTCTCGGGCGTGCGCCGCGGATAGTCTCGGCGTGATGCGACTCGGGCGCAGACCACGCGGCGAGGGCACGCCCGAGGTCGACCCGCGCTGGTATGAGACCTTCTTCGAGGGCGACTGGCTCACCCTCGCCGTCGACCACGACGCCGAGCTCACGCTCGCGGAGGTCCGCTTCATCCTCGAGAAGCTCGAGCCGCCGGCTGGGGGGCGCGTCCTCGACCTGGCCTGCGGCCACGGCCGCCACGCGATCGAGCTCGCGGCCGAGGGCTTCCGGGTCACGGGCCTCGACATCAGCGAGCCGGCGCTCGCCGTCGCCCGCAAGCACGCCGCGGCCCGCGGCGCCGAGCTCGAGCTGCTGGCGCTCGACATGCGCGAGCTCGACCGCGAGGGCGCCTTCGACGCCGTCTACAACGTCTCCTCCGCCTTCGGCTACCACCCCGACGAGCAGGAGGATCTCGCGGTCCTCGAAGGCGTCGCGCGCGCGCTCGTGCCCGGCGGGCGCTTCCTGATCGACACGATGAACGGCCTCTGGCTCGCGCGCAACTTCGAGCCGCGCGCGCGCAGGAAGCTGAACGACGGCACGGTCGTGTCCGAGCAGCGCCATTTCGATGCCGTCGCGGGGCGCAGCAGCGCGACGTGGCGCCTGCGCCGGCCCGACGGCAGCACGAACGAACTGCAGCACTCGATGCGGATCTACACCTGCCCCGAGCTGCACAGCCTGCTGCGGCAGGCGGGACTCGAGCCGGACGGCGTCTGGGGAGGCGTCGACGGCTCTCCCTACGGCCTCGACCGCCGCCGGATGATCGTCCGGGCGCGGCGGCCGACCGCGCAGGCGCGCTGAGGCGAGCGTAGGAGCCCGCCCCTTCCGGCCCTTCGCGCTATAAACGACGGCACACAATGGTCATGGCGAGCATCGCATCCGCGCCCACGCGGGAGACCGAGGGACTGGGCTCGCGAATCCTCCTTCAGGAGGGGGACGCGGCAGGCAGCGCGCTGACGGTGACCTGGGTCGAGGTGGCCCCCGGCGCGAGCCACAGCGGCCGCACAGCCATCCGCCCGAGCAGATCTACGTCGTCGTCGCCGGACAAGGACACCTGCGAGCAGCCGCTCGTTCACGTCTCCGCCGCGACGCCGCCTTTCAGCATCGGTGACCTGTACGACACGGGAGCGCTGAGCTCGGGCTCGAAAACCGAATAGATAGGCCACATGGGGGATTGTGTTCAGCCGCCGGCGCGGCGACACTTCCCCGCTACCGCCGCACGCTCAGCGAAAGGGGAAGCGCCTGACGCGCACACGAGAACCGGATGGTCAGCCTCTACGGGAGGCGCCCGCGGAGGCGCCCGCGGAGGCGCCCGCGCGCACGCCACACCTGATCGCGCTCGTCGAGGGTGGCGCCACGCTCGAGGAGGCCGGTCGCGTCTACGGCATCACCCGCGAGCGCGTGCGCCAGATCCTGAAGACGGAGGGGATCACGACGGGCTCGCTGTCCGGTCGGGGGGGCCGCAAGCCCTCATCTCAGCGGCCATCGGCCCCCGAGGGGCCGCCGACGGCGACGCCCGCGCGCCGGTCGGGGCCGCCGGCGTACTCCGCCGAGCAGTTCCGGACCGCCCTGCTGCGGGTCGCCTGCGTCGTCGGCCATGCCCCGACGGTGGGCGAGTACCGCACCCACCGCGAGGTCGGGGAGCCGAGCGCCAACGCCTTCCGAGTGCGGTTCGGCGGCTGGCTCGCCGCGCGCACGGCGCTCGCCGAGATGCCCGCGACCTCCCCTCCCGAGTGCGGCCAGGCGCCTACCCACGCGGAGGCGGAGGCCGTGCCGGGTCGGGCGGGACCGCCGGGAAACGAGCCGGTGCCGGGCGAGCCCGAGCGAGCGCCGGGCGAGCCGGGCGGAGCCGCGCGAACGCCGGACAAGCCGGGCGGGGCCGAGCAAGCGCCGGGCGAGCCGGGCGGGGCGGAGAGACCGCCGCGCGACGATGAGGGCGAGAGCGGTCACGACGAGCGAGCGAGCCGCCTGGGCGCGGAACTCGAGCGCTTCACGCGCGAGTTGCGCGAAGCGGGCCTCAGGGAGTCGACGATCCACCACTACGTCGCCGCCTCCTCCCTGTTCGTGCGCTGGCTCACGGGCGATTACGTCCCCGGTCCAGGGCGGGCGGGGATGCCAATACGGTCGGGGGCGCGGCGCGGCTCGCGTTAGCTGGTGCCCGGAGGGCCGAACGGCGCGTACTCCACGCGGCCTGCGCGAACCTCTGCATGTAGTGCGACAAGACGCTCGATCGCTCGGAGCGGATCGGAGGCGACCGCGGCGGGCCAGCCGTAGGCGAGCGCCACTGCGCCGTCGAGGTCTGCGTGAAACTCGGCGAGGTCCTGCCAGGCACCCTCGTCGATCTGGTTGTAGAGGTCCGTCAGGCCGATCTCGCGCTCGACGCAGATCCGCCGGCGGCGCTGGATGATGGCCGCGGAAAGCTCGCCGATCCGCTGCTTCATGCCTTCGTCGGGCGTGGGCCACGGGAAGGTCGCGAATGCGCTGGTCGGCGTGTAGCGGGAGTCGACCCGGAGGGTCGATGATTCCCTGACCGCCCACGCGCGATGTGCCGACGAGCTGATAACGCCCATCGAGTAGTCGTCGTCGAAGGCGAAGACAATCACGAGGTCGCTTGGACACGTGGTCGCGTCGCACCAGACAAAGAGCATCCGCTTGCCGATCCTGTTCAGGCCGATGTAGCGCGGGAGGCCTCGGAGCGCGTCCCGCATCTCGCCGCGAGGGCGCCCGAAGCGCCACCACTGCTCCCTGAAGCCTCTGTCGCGGTTCCTGTCTCGCGCGGGCTTGACCTGGCGTCGCACGATGTCCAACGCCGCCGGATAGGCCATGGCCTGTTCGAGCGTCCGGAAGCCGAAGTCGATCGCGTACCGCCGCGGCTGCTGGCGCGGGTCGTCGGTGATGTCATCGCCGATGAGGTAGGGGCGAACGACTTCCGTGTAGGGGGCGTCTTGGCGCGCCCGGAGCGCCTCACCGTCTGCGAGGGTCAGGTAGAAGTCGCCGGCTGGAATCGGGCCCTGAAAGCAGCGGCCGCTGTTCGGGGCCAGCGGCTCGAACTCCTCGACGGCCAGCGGGGACTCGACCAGGCGGGTGGATATCCCGGCGACCGCCACACCATCCAACCGGCGCTCGGCGGGTGGCGTCGGGGGGTGCTTCACCCAGTTGACGATGCTCACGTTCACGACCGCCGCACCTGGCCATTTCTGCTTCGACACCGCGTCCGTGATCACCCCGCCGTGCTCGGCGATGTAGTTGAGCGAGACCTTCCGCATCCGGTTCTGGCTGATCGAGTTGGTGCCGACGAGACCGGCACGACGGCCGTCCGGCAGATGGTCGTGAGCGAGGCGGAACCAGTAGACGCAGTAGTCCTTCACGCCGATCCCGAAACGCTCGCCGAGCCAAGCCACGTAGTCGTCGCCGAGCTCCTTGCGCAGGTTCTGAGATCCGTGGAAGGGCGGGTTGCCGATGATCGCCTCGGCACGGGGCCAGGACGTTCGCAGGGCGTCGCCGACCCTGATCCCCGAGAGATCTGCGAGTGGGAGTGTGCCCTCGTCGAGACCGAGCTCGAGCGTCGCGAGCTTGTGCCCCATCCACAGGGTCACCCGCGCGAGGGAGACGGCGAAGCGGTCGAGCTCGATGCCGCAGACGTTCTGTAGCGGGTAGAAGGCGATCGGAGATTGGCCGCCCTTGCCCTCCGCCTCGCGCAGCTCCTGCTCGCGCTCCCGCAGGCGCTGCTCGATGCGTCGCAGCTCGCGGTAGGCGACATAGAGGAAGTTGCCAGAGCCGCAGGCGGGATCGAGCACGATGTAGCTCATCAGTTCGTCCTGCATCCGAATCGCGTCCGAGTTCTTCGTCAGCGCCTCGATGCGCTCAGTCCACGGCTCGACGATCGTGGGCTGCACGACCTTCTGGATGTCGGCCTCATGGGTGTAGTGGGCGCCGAGCGCCCACTGCTTCTCGCGGCCGAGCGCCCCCTCGAGCAGCGAGCCGAAGATCGACGGCTCGACGCGCCGCCAGTCGAACCGTGCCGCCTCTCGCAACAGCTCGAGCTCCTTCTGCACGAGCCCGACGCTTGCCGGACGCTCGAACAGCCCTCCATTGGCGTACGGCACCCCCTCGTACATGCCGGCGTCAGGTCGCTTCCCAGCCGTGTTGAGCCACTCGAAGAGGCGATGGAGGTCATCGGCGCTTGAGCGGCGCGAGTCGGCGATCAGGTCATCGACGATCACCGAGAAGCGATGCTCGGGGAGCTGGCCGAGATCCTCGGCGAACATGCACCACACGCACTGCAGAAGGAAGTCGCGCAGAACGTCGAGCTCCTCGGGCAGCCGATCCTCGAGCACGTGGTAGAGATCCGTGATCTTGGTCACGGCCTCGCGCGTGACCGCCTGCTGGCCTCCCAGGAACTGCGGGTCGCGGCCGGCAAGGAAGTTGAGCACCTCGTACTGGTCGGGGAGGTCGACGAGATCGAGCACCGCGCGTGGCTCCTTGGGGAACTCGCCGGGTTGCCAGACCTCAAGGGCTTGTTCATAAATTAGTCAGCAGGTTGGTTGGTTGCGGCGTCGAATCCGGGGGTATGGTCGATGAGGTCGCGATCGGGGTGAAGTTCCGCGCGTTGGCGGGTGAGTTCAACGAGCGTCAGCGGCGGTTGTGGGCT